>CAJTYK010000024.1 GCA_910584285.1 uncultured Oscillospiraceae bacterium | reverse complement strand
TAGGCCTCGTACCCATCGGTATGCAGCAGGCCGGTAAACCCTTCCAAAAAGCGGCCGGCACATTCTCCCGCCCGGCTGGGCTGATAATCATACAGCACCACAGGATGCCGGGTGTCTCCCGAGGTTCGGTATACCCACACATAGCTCCTCTGCCGGGCCTTTCGTCCCGGCTCCTTCAGCACCATCAACGTGGTCTCATCGGCGTGGAGAATCTCATTGGACAGCAACTCCTGCCGTAACGCCTGGACGAACTCCGCAAGCCACCGTTCGTGGGCCGCCATGATCCAGTTGGCCATGGTCTGCCGGGAGATGGGGACGCCGATCCGGGCCAGCTCCTGCTCCTGCCGGTACAGGGGTAGCGCCAGCGTGTATTTGCTGTTCAAAATATGGGCCAGCAGCGTCTGCCATTTGGCGGCGCCTTTCCATTCCTGCTTCATATCATTATTATACATCAAAAGGGCTGCGATTTCAAGTATCACAGCCCTTTTTGTGCCTTAAACGGTACAATAGATCTGCTCAGAAGATACTCAAATTCCTTCTCTCTGATCTCCAGCGTTTCCCCTGCCTGTCCCTTCGGCCAGGGATAAGTCCTGCTCTGTGCCCACTGCTTCCCCTGCAAAAATCCCTGCCCGTCCCATTCGACATACTTTAACATGGAACTTGGCATATATGGTGACGAAGTCCCCCATTCCCGACAGCGAGTACGACCACACCATCGGATTGCTGGAGGCCATGGGCATCGGCTCCCCCACTGTCCAGGACTGCCGGGTGGACAGGGTGGACAGCCCGTACCCCATCCTCAACCGGCTGGTGACCCAGAGCGTCAATGTGGACGAGCTGGACTTCGTCGGAGCAAGCTCCATATCCTTCGCTTCCGCCTCCGGCGAAAGCTCACTCATTTCGCTGCTCCTCCTCTCCAAATCGAAACCGCTACGCTGGGTTTCAATTTGGTTGTTGTTTAAGCAGCTGGACAGGCTCGCCCTTTTGTGCGGACGCCTCAGTCAGCAATCAAGGTTTGAAAAAATGTTCGGTAGATGCGGCAGCGCGGGTAGGACACCAGCTGCTTAATTTGAAGCTGATAGTCTGGCATAATAAAACACCTCCATTTGGGCTTGAACAATGTCCAAAAGCCTTGCGTCGTGTGCAAATTTGACAAAAGATTCAAATAACCTAAAATTTCCTTCAAAATAGAAGACAATTCACAAATTTTGATTTCAGTGATAGAAGTAAAGAAAATGATAAATAATTCTATATTTTAGCGGATGTAGGTTGGCATTTTTCACCTGCCTATTTTAGGGCAGTTACTTTCACCACCGCGATGGGCAGGTTGGTGCTCATCAGGTTCTGCTCGTCCAGATCGGCCACCCGGCTGTTAGAGGAGAACACCTTGGCGCTGCCCTCGCTGCCGAACAGGATAGCCCGCTTGTCAAACACCGCCAGCCCACAGATGGATACGGGGCGGGCCGCGCCCACAAAGGCGTCGGCGGTGACGCGGTAGAAGTACCGCACGTCCACGGTAAAATAACCGCGGTTGAAGCCCACGGGCTCCACGTCGATGTACGCGTACAGCAGCTCGGCCTGGCCGGCCTTCAGGCTGATGGCCTTATCAATGACGGCTTGGGAGCTGACGGTGGGGTAAAGCCGCAGATCCTCGACGCAGTCCTTGTCGCGGCAGGAGTCAAAGATCTTTCGGGTGTGGATGCACACGGCCTCGCGGATACCGGCGGTATCGCAGACAGGGCCCGGCTCGATGAAATCGGCCATAGTAGTACCTCCCGGTTTTTGGTTGATCAGAGGGGGACGGGTAGGGCGTTCCCCTTCCACTCCCATTGTATGCGCCGGGACAAAACGGGTGCGGGGCAGCGGGGACGGGCCTGTCAAAAACAGGGGCCGGAACGCTTGCCAAACGGTGCGGCTTCCGCTATAATCAAGCTATGAAAGGATGTGCGGACATGGCAAAAAAGATCCTCATTGGAATTGGCATTGTGCTGGGCGTGATCCTGTTGGCCGCCGCGGGTCTCATCGGCTGGCTCACCGTAACGGAGTACAGGCCGGACGCGGTAGAGGAAGTGGAAATTTGGGACGCCAGATACAAAGGGCCCTCCCTGGCCCCGGGGGACAGCCTTACCATCCTGTCCCAGAACACCGGGTATGCCGGACTGGGCAAGGACGCCGACTTCTTCATGGATGGCGGGACGGGGGTGAACCCCACTCGGGATCAGGTGAATACCAACCTTAAGGGCATCGTCCGGCAGCTTCTGGATCACGGTGCGGACGTGTATTTTCTCCAGGAGGTGGACTCCAACTCCAGCCGCTCCGGAAGTATGAATCAGTGCGTTGACTATCGGGACAGTCTCTATTTTGAAGGCGGCGATCCGTCCCTTGACTATTACAGCGCCTACGCCCTGAACTACTCCTGCGACTTCGTGCCCTTCCCCTGGCCCCCCATTGGCAAGGTGCACAGCGGGGTGCAGACCCTCAGCCAATTTAATATGGACGAGGCGGAACGCATCGCCCTGCCCTGCCCCTTCTCCTGGCCGGTGTCCACCGCCAATTTGAAGCGGTGCCTGCTGGTGAGCTATGTGAACCTGGAGGGGACGGACAAGGAGCTGGTGCTGGTAAACCTCCACCTGGAGGCCTATGACGACGGGGAGGGCAAGGCCGCCCAGACCAAGGTGCTGCTGGACTTGCTCACCGCCGAGTACGAAAAGGGCAACTATGTCATCGCTGGGGGCGACTTCAACCAGACCTTCCCCGGGGCGCTGGACGCCTTCCCCATCCAGGATCCCTCCCTGTGGACGCCGGGGGTGCTGGAGGAGGATATCCTGCCGGAGGGCTGGCAGTTCGCCTGCGATCTCACGGTGCCCTCCTGCCGCCTGCTGAACCACCCCTATGACCCCAACCCCGCGGGCAACCAGTTTTACGTCATCGACGGTTTTATCCTCTCGCCCAACGTGGAGCTGAACAGCGTGGAGACGCTGGACGAGCAGTTCCAGTACACCGATCACAACCCGGTCTCCCTCCAGGTGACCCTGCTGGACGGGCAGTAACCCCATCCCAGCACAGGCAGGCGGCATACGCCGCGGCTTTCCTGTCACACCATAAATCCAAACCAACAGAAAGCGGGGATTTCCCATGACAAAGGTTACCCTGGGCCGCACCGAGCTTATCGTGAACAAAAACGGCTTCGGCGCCCTGCCCATCCAGCGGATCTCCCGGGAGGAGGCGGCCCGCCTGCTCCGGAAGGCTCTGGACAACGGGATCAATTTCTTTGACACCGCCCGGGCCTACACCGACAGCGAGGAAAAGATCGGTTATGCCCTGTCCGGCCGTCGGGATCAGTTCGTCCTGGCCACCAAGACGGCGGCGCGCACCGCCGAGGGCTTCTGGGCCGACCTCCACGCCAGCCTGAAGAACCTGCGCACCGACCACGTGGACATACTCCAGTTCCACAACCCGGACTTCTGCCCCCGCCCCGGGGACGGTACCGGCCTGTACGAGGCCATGGAGCAGGCCCGGCAGGAGGGCAAGATCCGCTTCATCGGCCTGACCAACCACCGGCTGGCAGTGGCCCGGGAGGCGTTGGAATCCGGCCTGTACGACACCCTCCAGTTTCCCTTCAGCTATCTGGCCGCCCCAGAGGAAATCCGGCTGGCCCAGGACTGCGGGCGGCTGGGGGTGGGCTTTATTTCCATGAAGGCCCTGTCCGGGGGGCTGATCACCAACTCCGCCGCAGCCTACGCCTTCCAGGCCCGGTTCCCCAACGTGCTGCCCATCTGGGGGATCCAGCGGGATCGGGAGCTGGACGAGTTTTTGTCCTACCAGGACAACCCCCCGGCCCTGACGGAGGAGCTTCAGGCCGTCATTGACCGGGACTGCGGGGAGCTGGCCGGGGACTTCTGCCGGGGGTGCGGCTACTGCCTGCCCTGTCCCGCCGGAATCGACATACCCAACTGCGCCCGGATGTCCCTGCTGCTGCGGCGGGCCCCGGTGGAGGGTAGCCTGTCCCCGGAGTGGCAGGAGAATATGGCCCGCATCGACCAGTGCATCCACTGCAACCACTGCGCCAGCCACTGTCCCTACGGGCTGGACACCCCGGAGCTGCTGCGGCGCAACTATGAGGACTATAAGACCTTTTTGAGCTGATCTTTTTCTCAGCGGCCAGTATTGAATATTCAATTCACCCATGTTATAATACCAGCACATTCTATCTTTTCCCGTGCTCGGGCCGATATTGAACAAATCTCAGCTAAAGGGGACTATTCCATGGGAAACGGTCATATTTTTTCCGATAAGGAGAATTTCAGCCTGTCAGATTACGTAAAACCGCATAAGAGCGGCCGGGAAAACCTGGGGCCGGAGCTGCCCGTAGCCATTTACCGCCTGCTGGAGTACTCCCTCCGGGAGGAGCTGGCCCAGCGCCTGGGCAAGGAGGAGCAGATCGAGATCTTCCGGGGCGCGGGCTTCCGGGCCGGGACATTTTTCGCGGATCACTACCTGGACTTGACCCTGGAGTTCTCCGATTTTATCGCACAGCTTCAGCGGAAGCTGGAGGAGATGAAGATCGGCGTGCTCCGGGTGGAGGAGACGGACGAGCGCACCGGGAAGATGGTGTTTACCATGTCGGAGGACGCGGACTGCGCCGGCCTGCCCATGCTGGGGGAGACCGTGTGCAATTACGATGAAGGGTTCCTGGCCGGGCTGCTCACCGCCTACACCAAGCGGCCCTACAGCGCGGTGGAAGTGAACTGCTGGGCCACCGGCGACCGGGTATGCCGCTTCCAGGCGGCGGTACAGAACAAGGAAGGGTAAGGAACCAAAAATGGATCTGGAAATGAAGGACAACAAGCGGCCGGAGCAGGATCCGGCGGATCAGCCCGGGGCGGGGAGTGCGCAGGGCGGCGGGACGCTAAGCGTGGAGGAGAGCTGCCGGAGGCTGACGCAATATCTGGAGGATACCCTGACCGACGTGTCCCACGCGCGGCTGGAGACAGAGGGGCTGGCGGAGCCGTGCCGGGAGCTGGGAGAGGCGCTGCGCTCCTTCCACGCCCTGGCGGAGGAGCTGGTGGACTACTCCACCCAGCTGTCCAAGGGCGGCCTGGATCAGGAGTTCCCCGCCAGCGACAGCTGCCTGTACGGGGGGCTGAAAAACCTCCACGCCAACCTGAAGCACCTCACCTGGCAGGCGGGGCAGGTGGCCAAGGGGGACTACTCCCAGCACGTGTCCCACCTGGGATCCTTCTCCGAGGCGTTCAACGAGATGACCCGCCAGCTGGACGAGCGCCGCACCCAGCTCCAGGAGGAGATCCGCCGCGCCCGGCGCCGGGCGGAGATCATCGACAGCTACACCGAGATGCTGGTGGATCTGCTGAGCCAGCGGGACGAGTGGCTGCTCATTGTGGACTGGGAGACCAGGGAAGTGGTTCACTGCAACAAGCGGCCCCAGGACGGCGGGCAGGACAAGTCGTTCTGCGAGAGCTGCAAGCACCGCCTGCCCATCCAGTCCAAGCTGCTGGAGTGGGACAACGCGGAGCGGTACAAGATCTGGGAGCTGGAGGAAAAGGCCCGGGGCGCCTGCTACCGGATCATCTCCTTCCCCATTGAGTGGCGGGAGCGGCCCTCCTGCGTCCACATCGTCATGGACGTGACCAGCGAGAAGATGAACGCCCGCCACCTCAACGCCCAGATCTATCATGACACGGACACCGGCATCCGCAACGGCAAGTTCCTGGAGGAATTTATGGAGCAGACCCTCCGGGAGAAGCAGGACGTCACCCTGTGCTACCTGGATCTGGAGGGCGTGGAAGGGATCAATGAGACCTACGGCCAGAAGGTGGGGGACGCTTATATCCAGAACTTTGTGGAGATCGTCCGCAAGAACTTCCGCAGCGGGGACACCTTCGCCCGGCTTAAGGACGACAGGTTCTGCCTGGTGCTCACCGGCAACGTGAAGCACCTCATCGAGCGGAAGATGGCGGAGATCCTCACCATTTTCCAGCGGGACGACGACCGGATCTTCTGCCACCGCTGCAATTTCAAGTACGCCATCCTGGAGGTGGCGGGGGAGGAGAACACCCAGACCCTGCAGGAGCTGCTGTCCAGCGCCGAGGCCGTCATCCGGCGGAAGAAGCGCAAACGCTCCTCCTCCCTGGATCTGATGGACTGGTGAGCCGGTTCGCATCAAAGACAAACGATCAAGGCCGCGGAAGAATCCTCCCGATTCTTCCGCGGCCTTGTCGTTTCTCCTGACGCTGGGTTATTCCTCCTGATGGAAGGACGGCCCGTTCTGGGGCATGGCGTCCCCCTCAAAGGGCAGCTCGTCAGGGACAGCGGGCGTCAGGTTCTGCCGGTACTGCATCTCCGCCCACTGCTCCTTGGTGATGAGTAGCTGCCGGGGCTTGGAGCCCTCAAACGGCCCCACCACGCCCTTTTCCTCCATCTGATCCACCAGCCGGGCGGCCCGGCCGTAGCCCAGCTTGAGCCGCCGCTGGAGCATGGACACGGAAGCCTGCCCCACCTCCAGCACCACGTCGATGGCGGCGGGGAGCAGCTCGTCGAAGTCCTCCCCGGCCCCGGCGCTGGGGTCGGCGCCGCCCACGCCTTTGGCAGCCTTGTCCTTATCCTCGGCGTTTTTCTCGATCTCGTGCATGACGGACTCGTCGTACTGGGCGGAGGCGCCCTCCTTGATGAACTCCACCACGTTGGCCACCTCCTCCTCGGAGATGAAGCAGCCCTGCACCCGGAGCTTGTCCTGGCCCAGGGGAGCGTACAGCATATCCCCCTTGCCCACCAGTTTCTCCGCGCCGGAGGCGTCCAGGATGATCCGGGAGTTCATGGCCGAGTCCACTGCAAAGGCGATCCGGCTGGGGATGTTGGCCTTCATCAGGCCAGTGATCACGTCGGCCCGGGGGCTCTGGGTGGCGATAACCAGGTGCATCCCGGAGGCCCGGCCCATCTGAGCCACCCGGCAGATGGATTCCTCCACCTCCTTGGCCGCCACCAGCATCAGGTCGGCCAGCTCGTCGATGACCACCACGATCTGGGGCATGGGATCCAGGTCGTCCCGCTGGGCGGCGTGCTTGTTGTAGGAGGCCAGATCCTTGGCCCCCACCTCGGAGAACTTCTGATACCGCTTCATCATCTCGCTCACCGCCCACTGGAGGGCGCCGGCGGCCTTCTTGGGGTCGGTGACCACCGGGATGAGCAGGTGGGGGATGCCGTTATAGACGCTGAGCTCCACCATCTTGGGATCCACCATGATCAGGCGGACCTCCTCCGGCGTGGCCTTGTACAGCAGGGAGATGATCAGCGAGTTGGTGCACACCGATTTGCCCGATCCGGTGGTGCCGGCGATGAGCATATGAGGCATCTTGGCGATGTTGCCCACTACGCAGTTGCCGGCGATGTCCTTGCCCACGGCGAAGGACACCTTGGAGGCGCTGTCCGCAAAGGCCCGGGAGCCGATGACATCCCGGATACAGACAGGGGTGACCTGCCGGTTGGGCACCTCGATGCCCACGGTGGAGATCTTGTCGGGGATAGGGGCCACCCGGACGGCGGAGGAGCCCAGGGCCAGGGCGATGTCGTTGGACAGGTTGGTGATCTTGTTCAGCTTCACCCCCTGATCCAGCTCCAGCTCGTACCGGGTGATGGCGGGGCCCCGCACCACGTTGACGATATGGGCGCTCACCCCGAAGGACACCAGCGCGTCCTGGAGGCGTTGCTGGTTGGCGTGAAGCTCCCCGTCCACAGCGGCGGAGCCGCCCCCCCCGCCCTGGTTCAGCAGGGTGACGGGGGGATACCGGTAAGCAGGGGGCTCCTGCTCCATCCCCGCTTCGATCTCGCGGGCCACCTCCTCCCGAACCTGCTCCTGCTCCGCCTCCTTGGAGGGCCTGGGCACCGCCGGCTCCCGGATCACAGGCGGGGGCACCGGGTCGGGCCCCGGCTGGGGGGCGGGGGAGGGAACGGTGCCGGTGGGGATGGGCGTGGGGGCGGGCGGAGGCACCACGTCGGCCGCCGTCACGGCGGGAGGCGCTGCCGGGGCGGGCCGGGGAGCCCGAGAGGGTTCCTTCATGGGCCGCAGCTCGGGCACGTCCTCATACTCGGGGGGCTCCTCCTCCAGCGGAACGGGGCGCTCCTTCTGGCCGGGGATGACTACCCCCGCCACCTTGTCAAAGAGGGACTTCTTCCGCACCGTCGTCACCGGGGTGGTGGGCTGCTTGGCCAGCACCGGGCCGTCGTCCACCGGGATGTCGATGGCGGCGGGCTTCCGGCGGCGTGCGGGTTCTGGCTGGGGGGCGGGCTTCTGGGGGCGCTCCTGTTCCGGGTAGTCCTCGGGACGGTATTCCGGGCGGCGCTCCCGCTGCTCCCGCAGATAGTCCAGGATCTGCCCCGGGGTGAGGCGCAGAGCGCATAGCGCCGCCGCCGCAGCCAGGGCCACCAGGATCACGATACCGCCGATCTTAGTGAAGGCAAATCGGCAGGCCATGGCCAGCAGGCCGCTGAGCACGCCGCCAGAGGCGATGGACTTGCCCGACGCCCACAGCTGGCCGAACAGCTCCAGCGACCAGGGGGCCTCTGGGGGGCTGAGGATCAGGTGGATCACTGCCCCCACCAGCACCGGCAAGAGCAGCGCCCCCGTCAGGCGCAGGCGGACGGGCCGTCCCCGGTGGAGCAGGAGAATCCACGCCGCCAGCAGCAGCATGGGCGGGGCGAGGTAGAAGCCGTAGCCCACCAGCCCCTTCAGCAGATCACAGAACAGGGCGATGACCGCCCCCTCGTCGGTTTTGAAGTAGCCGATGGCCCCGAACAGGGCCAGCAGCAGGCACACCACGCCGCCGATCTCCCGGCGGTAGGGCTTCTTCTGGGGGGCGGACTTCCGGGCCCCGCTCCGGGAGCCGGATTTGGATTGTGCTGAACCGCTCCGGCTGCCGCCGTTTTTAGAGGCGGACTGGGAGCGGCTGCCGCCGGAGGCGGCGGGTTTCTTTTGTGTGGACGCCATGGGGAACCTCCCGTCTCTTTATGCCGCAGGGGTGTAGAGGAAGCTGGCGGCGAGGGCGATGACGCCCACGATCCAGCAGTAATAGGCGAAGCGGCCGAACTTGCCCTTGTCCGCCAGCAGCTTCACCAAGCGGATGGAGAAATAGCCCACCACCCCGGCGATGACCATGCCGGTGAGGTACATGGGCAGCAGCTCGGTGTCGATGCCGCCGGCGCCCGCCACCTTGACCACCTTCAGCAGGGTGGCGCCCAGCACCGCCGGCAGGGACATCAGGAAGGAGAAGCGGACGGCGAAGTTCCGGTCGAAGCCCAGGGCCATGCCGGCGGAGATGGTGGTGCCCGAGCGGGACAGGCCGGGGATGGTGGCCAGTCCCTGGGCCGCCCCCACCAGCAGCACGTCCTTCACCGTGGCGGTGCGCACGGTCTTGCGCCCTCCGCCATACCGGTCGGACAGGAACAAAATGCAGCCGGTGACCAGCAGCATCACGGACACAAACACCGGGTTGGCCCCCAGATCCTCCACCAGCCCCTCAATAGGCAGGATGAGGAACAGGGGCAAAGTGGCCAGGATGATCAGCAGCACCAGCCGCCGCCCCTCGGGGGGATTGCCCCGGGGCTGCTCCCGGGAGAACAGGGCGGCGATCCCCCGGAAAAACTCCGTGATCATGTCCAGGATATCCCGCCAGTACACCACACACACGGCGATCAGCGTGGCAAAGTGGAGCAGGATGTTATATAGAGCGTCCGGCTCCGGCATACCGAAAAAATGCTGAAGCAGGGACAAGTGCCCGGAGCTGGATATGGGCAGGAACTCTGCCACACCCTGCACCGCGCCCAGCACGATAGCCATCCAAAATTTCAATGCAGTCACCTCATTTTTTGAACCTGCCGCGGGAGGCGGCGGGCCCTGTCCGCCGGATCGGCGCGGGCCTGAACTATTATATTAGCACAATTCTCCGGGAAATTCCAGAGGGGATCGTAAAGCTGCGGCTCCTGCCCTGATTTTATCACAGGCCCGGTGTCCATTCAATCTGAAATCATAAAATGCTCCAAATTGCAGCGCGGTGGCAGCTTCATGGGGCCTTTTCCCAATCGCCCCAAATTTGTGCCAATTCCTTGAAAGTAACAGCTTGACAAGGGCGGAAACTTCCGCTATTGTATAGCCAAAGTATTGGAGAGGGGTTTTCCAATGGTGGATCTGCGCGCCAAGCCCTATTGCCTGTCCGGCTGGGACGCCGCCTGGGTAAAGGCCGTCATCGCGTCCATGTCCGACGAGGAAAAGGCAGGCCAGCTGTTATTCTGTGGAAATGCCGCCGGGGGCGGGACGCCGCAGGAGCTGGTGGAGCAATATCACATCGGCGGCTGTCACTGTGCCGGGCTCCCCTCCCGGCAGGTGCGGGAGTTCAACCGCGCCCTCCAAACTGCCGCCGACATCCCCCTGTTTCTGGCCTGCGGCACGCAAAGCGGCGGCAGCGGCGCAGCCACCGACGGCACCTACATCGCCAACGGCTGGAAGATCGCGGCCACCGGACGGCCGCAGTACGCCCGGGAGCTGGGCTTCCTGGCCAACGAGGAGGCCGCCGCTATGGGCAACAACATGGCCTTTGCCCCCCTGTGCGCCCTCCACCCCGGCGGGGGGAGTGCCGAAAGCGCCCAACAGGCCGCTGAGCTGGGGGCGGCCTATGTGGCGGGCGTCCATGATCTGCCAGGCTTTGCCAGCGTGTGTCGCTGCTGTCTCGACGACGGGGACGGGAAGGCGGTCTGGGAAGGGGTGTACCGGGCCCTGATCGACGCGGGCGTGGACGGCGTGATGGTGGCGGGGGACGGCTGCGGACGGGATCCGGACTGGGCCCCTGACGGTCTGCTGCGGGGCAGGCTGGGCTTCCGCGGCGTGGTGATCTGCGACACGGCCCCCATGACGGGCGGGGCCCGGGGGGAGCTGATGGCCGCGGCTATCAACGGGGGCTGTGATATGCTGCTGTGCTCCGGAGGCGTGGAGGAGAACTTTCAAAGGGTGCTGGCGGCCTGCCGGGACGGCGCTATCAGTGAGGCGAGGCTCAGCGACGCCCTCACCCGGATTCTGGGCCTGAAGGCCCGCATGGGGCTGCACAGGCGGGCCAGGACGGCGCTGGTGCCTTCCGCCGCGGCGTTGACCGCCATCCTGGGGGCACCTAAATACAAGGCCGCCGCCGAGATGATCTCCCGGGATGCCCTCACCCTGGTGCGCTGCGGGACGCCGGAGCTGCTGCCCCTGAGGCCGGAAAAGTACCGGCGGATTGTGCTGGCGGACGTATCCGGACCGGACGACACCTCCCCTCCGGACAATTCCCCGGCGGAGCTGCTGTGCCAGCGCCTGCGCGACAAGGGGTTTGACGCGGCCGCGGCCCGGATCCCCGGAGAGGGGGGAGGGGAACCGGAGCAGGGGCGGGATCTGGTGCTCCTGATGTCCGGCGCGGAGCGCTTTGAATTAGGCGGGGAGGAAGCTTGGCTCGTCCCCGGCGTGCCCGCCATCGGGATCATCGGCGGAGCGCCTGCCGCCCCGTCGAGCGCCCTCGCCCTGGACGCCCTGATCAACATCTACGACGCACAGCCCCTCACCTTGGATGTGCTGGTGGAGAAGCTGCTGACGGGGCCGGAGGCCTTCCGGGGGAGCTGCTATGCGGGAAGCCGCGGCTATTGAGAACAATCAAATCAGGAACAGGGAAGGGCCGCAGCCCTTCCCTGTTTTTACGCCTTCGCCCGGTTCAGCTCCGGGCGGCGATGAAGTCCTCGATGAGTTTAATTTGCTTTTTGACGCTGCTCTCCGACGGCCCGCCGTAGCTCCCGGTCGGGCAGGCCCGACCGGGGCCCCGGGATTGGATATCCTCGGCGGAAGTGAATTCCGCCTGCGGCAATTCTCCGCTACGCTCCGAATTGGCGCGCCTTCCGGCGCGGTAAGGTCTACGGCGGAGGTTCAGCTCCGGGCGGCGATGAAGTCCTCGATGAGTTTGATTTGCTTTTTGACGCTGCTCTCCGACGGTCCGCCGTAGACCTTGCGCCCGTTGACGCAGGAGCGCAGCCGCAGTGCATCGTACACGTCCCACTCGAACAGGGGGGACACGGCCTGGAACTCCTTCAGCGGCAGGGTGTCCAGCGTCCGGCCCTTTTCCAGGCACAGGTTCACCAGACGGCCCACGATCATATACGCCTCCCGGAAGGGCATCCCCTTCTTTACCAGGTAGTCGGCGCAGTCGGTGGCGTTGATGAAGCCCACCGAGGAGGCCAAGGCCATGGCCTTTTTCCGCACCGTCAGGGTGTCCAGCATGGCGGTGAACACGGGCACGCACTGCTCCACGGTGTCGAAGGCGTCAAACACCGGCTCCTTGTCCTCCTGCATATCCTTGTTGTAAGCCAAGGGGAGGCCCTTCATCACCGTCAGCAGGGTGATCAACGAGCCGTACACCCGCCCCGTCTTGCCCCGCACCAGCTCGGCCACGTCCGGGTTCTTCTTCTGGGGCATGATGGACGAGCCGGTGGAATAGGCGTCGTCCAGCTCCACGAATTTGAACTCCCAGGAGCACCACAGGATGATCTCCTCGGAGAACCGGGACAGGTGCATCATCAGGATGGACAGGGCGGACAGCAGCTCGATGGCGTAGTCCCGGTCGCCCACCGTGTCCAGGGAGTTGTCGGTGGGCTTGGGGAAGCCCAGGGCCTGGGCGGTCTGGAACCGGTCCACCGGGTAGGTGGAGGTGGCCAGGGCGCCGCAGCCCAGGGGGCACTCGTCCAGCCGCGTCCGGCAGTCCTCCAGCCGGGTTACGTCCCGGCGGAGCATATTGGCGTAGGCCATCATGTAGTGGCCGAAGGTGACGGGCTGGGCCCGCTGGAGGTGGGTATAGCCGGGCATGACGGTGGACAGGTGGGCCTTGGCCTTTTTCACCAGCACCCGCTCCAGATCCAGCACCAGGCCGATGACCCGGGGGATCTCCTCCTTCACATACAGCCGGAAATCGGTGGCCACCTGATCGTTGCGGGAGCGGGCGGTGTGCAGTCGCTTACCCGTCTTGCCGATCCGCTGGGTGAGCAGGGCCTCGATGTTCATGTGGATGTCCTCGTTGTCCAGGGAGAACTCCACCTGATCCGCCTCGATGTCCGCCAGGATGGCCTTCAGCCCCGCCACGATCTTTTCCGCCTCGTCCGGCTGGATGATCCCCGTTTTGCCCAGCATGGTGGCGTGGGCGATGGAGCCGCGAATGTCCTGGCCGTAGAGCCGTGCGTCGAAGCCGATGGAGGAATTGAAGCCGTTGACCAGGGTGTCGGTCTCCTTCTGGAACCGGCCCGCCCAGAGTTTCATAAGTGATCGCTCCTTCTGTCTGCTTATATGGGGCAGGGAAAGGGCTGGACGCCCCGCGTCCGGCCCTTTCCCTGGGCGGAGCGCCGGGAGGCGTCCCACCCATGTACTTGAATTGTCTTATTTGTCCTGGAAGCTGTCTCGGAAGGCGTTTTGCACCAGCCCGTTCTTCTGGCAGACGATGAGGGCCACATACCGCCCCTCCCGGACGATCACCGCCTGCTCCGTCAGCGGCACCTGGCTGGGGTCGTACTCTCGGAAGGTGCCCTGCCGCTGCTCTACGTGCTTGTGGAGGGAGTCCATCAGGGCGGCGGCGTTGCCCGCGTCCTTCAGCTTGACCACCGCGATCTCCTCCGCGGAGCCCGTTTTGGCGCAGACGTAAAAATACTCGTCCACCAGCTGATAGTCCAGATCGGATAGGTAGGTAAAGTCCGTCTCCGCCAGCGTGCCGCCCCCGTGGCTTGTGACAATCGTCAGCTCCGGCAGGGTGGGATCCGCCGCGATCAGGGTATCCAGCAGGGCGCTCATGTCCACGTCCTTACCGGGATCCGCCGGCTCCTTGGGGCCGCAGCCCCAGGCGCAGGCCAGCAGCAGGGCCGCCAGGGCGGCGCAGGCAACCCGTTTCACACTGTTTCTCATGCCGCGCCCCCTCAGTCGATGATCACGCTGCCGCCGTTTTTCGTCCCGGGCAGGGGCTCAGCGACGGGGGGCTCCTCGGGGTCATCCCCCGTGTCGCCCAGCTCCGCCGGATCCAGCCCGAAGGCTTCCGCGATGGCCCGGATGACGGCCTTGGCCTCGGGGGAGGCGGGGTCAAAGCTGGGCTCCGGCTCGTCCTCGTCATACCGCTCCACCAGCAGGCCCAGGATGTCGTTCCCATCCTCCCCGGGGTACCACATGGCCCGGAAGTAGGAATCCTCTATGGTGGCCCGCATGGCGTTCTCCAGCAGCGCCGCCAGGAAATCCGCCTTGGGCTGATCCTCCTCGGTCAGCGGGGTCTTGAAGCGGTAGTATACCGCACCCTGCTTCTCGTCCAGAGCCTTCTTGAACTGAGCGGGCACGTCCAGCAGACTGTCCACCTCTACGCTGTTGCGCACGGCGGGGGAATACTTCACGCTGTCCGCCACCGGCAGGGCGGAGCCGTCCCAGCTGTGGCCCATGTCGCAGATGGCATCGGTCATATTGAAGTTGGCAAACTCCGCCCCGTGGGCGTCGCTGTATACGTCCACGTGATACCACTGATCTGGCTCCAGCTCCACCAGATCCCAGGAGTGGTAGTCGTTGTGGACGATGTGGCAGTCCATGCCCAGCATATTCATGAACAGGCGGAAGGTGGTGGCGTAGCCCACGCACACCGCGTTTTTGCTTTTCAGCACGTCGTGGGGGGTGAAGGGGCTGCCGCCGCTGCCGGGGCGGATGATCACGCCGTCGGAGCCGTTGTTGCCGATGTTGGCCACCATCCACTGGTAGACGGCCAGTTCCTTCTCGTAGTTGTCCATGCCGTCCGAGAGCACCTCGTCCAGCACGTCCTCGGCCATCTTCAGGGTGTCCTTGTCCTCGGCGCTGAGCTGGCTGTCGTCCCCGCTCTTATAGGCGTCGGAGATGTGGGTGGTGGAGCGGATCTCATACTCCCCGGCCACCTTAAAGCCGTCCTCCTGGTAGGTGTTCTCCTGCTCCTCCTCCTTGGCCCAGCGATCCTTCTGCTCGGAAATGAAGGCGCCCATCTGGCTGGCGTAGCTCCGCTGGGCCTGGGCCTGGTACACGTTCAGCCCCAGACTCCCCACAAGGCACAGGGCCAGCACGCCCGCGCCCACGGCCTTGGCCGCTTTGAGTCCCTTGCCCTGGGCTTTGGCCTCCATCGTCTCGGTCTCAGTACTCATGGTGTTCCTCCTTAAACATGGTGCTTGAGGAATCCAACCGATTCCTCCGCCCTCCCTGGGAGGGCATGGAACCAGTATACTACAAAACGGAGACGGTTTGTATTAAACTATGCTTAAGATGCGGTAACACCTCGGTAACAGGGCTGTTACGAAAGCGCAATCCTTGTATCGAAGCTGTAACGGCGGCGCTTTACAGGCGGCCCTGCTCCCGCAGAGCCTGCACCTTGTCCGGCAAGCCCCAGAGGTTGATGAAGCCGGTGGCGTCGGCCTGGTTGTAGTCGCTCTCCTCAAAGGTCACCAGATCCTCGGAGTACAGCGTCTCCGGAGAGGTGACAGAGGAGGTGATGAGGTTGCCCTTGTACAGCTTCAGCGTCACCGTGCCGGTGACGTGCTTCTGGGTGTCCACGGCGAAGGCCTGGAGGGCCTCCCGCAGGGGGGTGAACCACTTGCCGTTGTAGAGCAGATCGGCGAAGTCCACCGCCAGCTTCTGCTTCATGTGTTTGGTGTCCTTGTCCAGGGTGATCATCTCCAGCACCTCATGGGCCCGGTAGAGGATAGTGCCGCCAGGGGTCTCGTACAGGCCCCGATCCTTCATGCCCACCAGCCGGTTCTCCACGATGTCCAGCAGGCCGATGCCGTTGGCTCCGCCCAGCTCATTCAGCTTACGGATGATGTCGGAGGGCTTCAGTTTCTCCCCGTTGATGGCCACGGGCCGCCCCTGCTCAAAGTCCAGGGTCACCGTGGTGGGGGCGTCGGGGGCCTGCATGGGGGACACGCCCATCTCCAGGAACCCGGGCTGGTCGTACTTGGGCTCGTTGGCGGGATCCTCCAGATCCAGCCCCTCGTGGCTCAGATGCCACAGGTTCTTGTCCTTGGAGTAGCTGGTCTCCCGGGAGATCCGCAGGGGGACGTGGTGGGCCTCGGCGTAGTCGATCTCCTCCTCCCGGCTGCGGATGGTCCACTCCCGCCAGGGGGCGATGATCCTCATGTCCGGGGCAAAGCGGCGGATGGCCAGCTCAAAGCGCACCTGATCGTTGCCCTTGCCGGTGCAGCCGTGGCAGATGGCGTCTGCCCCCTCCTCCCGGGCGATCTCCACCAGCCGGCGGGCGATCACCGGCCGGGCGAAGGCGGTGCCCAGCAGATAGTCCTCGTACTTGGCCCCCATCATCATGGAGGGCAGGATCACCTCGTCCACCATGGTGTCGGTGAGATCCTCCACCCGGATCTTGGCCGCGCCGGTCTCCAGGGCCTTCTCCTCGATGCCGTCCAGCTCGTCCCCCTGGCCCACGTCGGCGGCCACGGCGATGATCTCCGGGTCGTTGTAGTTCTCCTTGAGCCATGGGATGATGATGGATGTGTCCAGCCCGCCGGAATAGGCGAGTACAACCTTCTTGATCTCAGTCATTGTGGTTTCCTCCGTTTCCCTCTTGCCAAACAGCCCTGATGGGATGTTTTATCTGTAGAGTATATCCCACCGCTCCTCCTATTTCAATACGCTAAAGTGCATAATTATCCCAGAGTATTCCGGCCCAAATGGGTGATATTCACAATTTTAAAGGGGCTTCCCGGTATCTTCCAGGAGATATATGCATATATATTCTGTTTTGGCTGAAAAAACAGGCGGCGGAGGCCATGCCTCCGCCGCCTGTGGGCGAGCAGGAAATGGAGACGTCAAGCCGCCTCCTGGGCGCGGCCCCGGGCCAGGAACAGGAAGGCAAGCATTAGCACCACGCCGACGGGCAGGGCCAGGAGCCCCGGCGCCCCCACAAAGGCCAGCACCCCGGCGACGAGGTAGGAGATCCCCGCAATCACCGCGCAGGAGATGGCATAGGGCAACTGGGTGGACACGTGGTTCACGTGATCGCACTGGGCGCCGGCGGAGGCCATGATGGTGGTGTCCGAGATGGGGGAGCAGTGATCGCCGCACACAGCCCCCGCCATGCAGGCGGAGATACAGATGATGGCCAGGGGGTTGTCCATGGAGAACACGTTCTGGACGATGGGGATCAGGATGCCGAAGGTGCCCCAGGAGGTGCCGGTGGCGAAGGCCAGCAGGCAGCCCACCACAAACACCAGAACGGGCAGCAGCATCTGGATGCCAGAGGCGGAGCGCACGAAGTCGCGCACGAAGAACTTGGCGCCCAGGGAGTCGGTCATCCCCTTCAGGGACCAGGCAAAGGTGAGGATCAGAATGGCGGGCACCATGGCCTTGAAGCCCTCGGGGATGCAGCCCATGACCTCCCGGAAGGACATGGAGCGGCGGACAAGGTAATAAATGATGGCGAACACCAGCCCAAAGGCGGAGCCCAGCATCAGGCCCACGGAGGCGTCGGAGTTGGAGAAGGCGACGACGAAATCGTGATAGCCGTCGGCCCCCGGCAGGAAGAACTCGCCGGAGTAGATCATGCCGATGACGCAGGCCACTACCAGCACCACGATGGGCAGCACCAGATCCAGCACGGAGCCCTTGTTCTCGTCAGCCTCCTCGTCCACCCCGGCGTAGGGGTTGGAGCCGGAGAACAGGTCGCCCTTCTCCACAGCGTTGCGCTCGTACCTGGCCATGGGGCCGAAATCGGCCTTGAGCACCACCAGCCCCACCATCATCACGATGGTGAGCAGGGCGTAGAAGTTATAGGGAATGGCCCGGATGAACAGGTTCAGGCCCTGGCCGTCCTCGGCGAAGGCGGCCACCGCGGCGGCCCAGGAGGAAATAGGGGCGATGATGCAAACCGGGGCGGCAGTGGCATCAATGAGGTAGGCCAGCTTGGCCCGGGAGACGTTGTGCTTGTCGGTGACGGGCCGCATGACGCTGCCCACGGTGAGGCAGTTGAAATAGTCGTCGATGAAGATCAGGCAGCCCAGCACGATGGAGGACAGCTGGGCCCCCACCCGGGTCTTGATGTTCTTCTGGGCCCAGCGGCCAAAGGCTGCGGAGCCGCCCGCCTTGTTCATCAGGCACACGATGGCCCCCAAAATCACCAGGAAGATGAGGATACCCACGTTGTAGCTGTCGGACAGGGAGGCCACGATCCCGTCGCTGAAGGCGTGGGTCACCGTGCCCTCAAAGGAGAAGTTGGAGTAGAGCAGGCCGCCCACGAGTATACCGATAAACAGGGAGGAGTACACCTCCTTGGTGATCAGCGCCAGGGCGATGGCGATGATGGGGGGCAGCAGGGACCAGATGGTGTTGAAAAAGCGGCTGGGGGACTGGATGTAGCCCACGTACCCGCTGTCGGCGCAGGTCTCGCAGGGGACGGCCTGGCCGTCGTCGGACAGCACCACCCCCAGGGTGCCGCAGTCGGGACACTCCACGTACTTGGTGCCGGTGAGCTCAGTGGGATCCTCCGTGGCGGCAAAGGCGGTGGTAGTCAGGGCGAGGATCAGCAGGACGATCAGCGCCAGCAGACCCAGACGGTTTCTTCTCGTTCTCATGTTCTCATTTCCCTTCTGCAAGTATACCGTGTGACCACAAAAAGGGGCGCTTCCGTAGGAGGAAGCGCCCCAAAGCAGACGTAATACATTCCGCAAGGCAAAGAACCGGATAGCGCTCCACATTTCGTGACAGTCCGGGGGATGTTCTCCCACGGCCCAGGCTGGGGGTTTGGCCGGCCCCGCGCCTTCGGCGGGCGTCCCTCTCCCGCGAAGCCGGCCTGCCGGGCCGTTGGCTCCGCGGTACGCATGGCGTCCGCGCCTCTATCAGACGGTATTTACTTGAAATATACAAGGATAATACTACTTGTTTACCAGCTTGTCAAGAGGGAGGCCGCGTTTCCTCGCTTTTTACTCTGCTGCGCCCTGGGAAAAACAGGGTGCAATCACCGCCCAGATCCGCTCCGCCACCTCGTCCGGCGTGCCGGATCCGTCCACCACCGCCACGTGCTCCACGTCCTCCAGCCGCCGAAACGCCTCAAAGTACAGCTCCCGGGTGCGGCGCAGCCGCTCCTCTCCGTCGAAGATCTCCTCCACCGTGCGGTTTTGGTGGATCCGCGCCAGGGCGGTCTCCACCGGCACGTCCAGAAACACCGTGAGGGTGGGCCGCACCAGCCCCGCGCTCAGGGCGTTGGCCTGGATCACCCAGTCCATGTCCACGTCCACGCTGTGGTAGGCATAGGAGGAGAAGTAGTAGCGGTCGCTGACCACGGTGATCCCCTTGTCGAGGACGGCGCACAGGCCGTCCACCTCGTTTACCAGGTGATCGATGCGGTCGGCGGCGTACAGCGCGGCGATCACCCGGGGATCCGCCGTCACCCGGCCGGTGAAGATCTGCCGGATCAGCGAGCCCACGGGACCGCCGGTGGGTTCCCGGGTGGCCAGGCAGCGCACCCCCATGCCCTCCAGCCGGGCCGTCAGCCGCCCGATCTGGCTGCTCTTGCCCGAGCCGTCGATGCCCTCCAGGGCGATGAATTTTCCCTGTTCCACGATCAGTATTCCAGCGCCCTGCCGCCGTTGCTCAGGAAGATCAGGTACAGCACATAGCCCACAATGGTGATGACGCCGCCCACGATGCCGGCCAGCCCCGCCAGGACGTTGAGAATGGGGATAGCGCCCACCAGGGTGCACACCACGGTGATCACGGTGCAGATGAGGTAGAGCTTGGACACGGTGTTCCCCTTCTCCGCCAGATCGTCCTTGCCCATGGAGTGGAGCAGGTTGCCAGTGGTCTGGCACACGGCGTTCACCACCAGGAAGGTTAGGATGCTGTCCACAATGGAAAGCAGGGCGTCAAGAATGCCACCATCCTCCACCCAGCCCATGACGACGCCCACCACCACAGCGATGAGGGCGAAGATCAGCGCCCCACGGTAACCCTGGTCGTCCGCACCGGCCTTGTACAGGCCCACAATGTCCAGGATGCCGGCCGCCAGCACCAGCAGCGAGCCCAGCAGCATCACGATGGACAGGATGCCCGCCGTCACCACGGCCAGCATCGCACCCACCACCGTGACAACCGCCCCCACAATAGTGAGGATCTGGGCCAGAAGCATCATTTTCAGCCCACTGGCTGCACTTGGATAGTTCATTGCAATTCCTCCTTATTCTCTGTTTGGGCGGGAGACCCGCCCGTATCCCTTCGCCCGCAGGCGCCTGGATCAGCTTATGTCCCGCCCTCCATGTGTATGTTCAGGTGGGGGTAGCTCATCTCCACACCCGCTTTGTCAAAGGCGGGCTTGAAGCCGTCCAGCAGGTCGTAGTACACCGTCCAGTAGTCGGCGTTGGCGCACCACACCCGCAGGACGTAGTTGATGGCGCTGTCGCCGTACCCGTCCACGTGGGCGGCGGGCTCTGGGTCGTCCAGCACCAGGGGGTGCTCCGCCGCCAGCCGGGCCAGCAGGGCGATGACCTGTTCCGGGGCGGCATCGTAGGAGGCGGACACCTTCAGATCCACTCGCCGGGTGGGCTGGTGGGAGAAGTTGGTGATGTTAGCGGCAACGATGGTACTGTTGGGCAGCTGTACCAGCTTGTTGTCCGGGGTGGTGAGCTTGGTGTAAAACAGGCCCATCTCCTCCACCGTGCCGGAGCAGCTCCCCGCCTCCACAAAGTCCCCCACTGAAAAGGGGTGGGAGGCCAGCAGCTGCATCCCGCCCGCCGCATTGGACAGGAAGTTTTGCAGCGCCAGGGAGAAGGCCAACCCCACCACCGACAGCACCGCCACCAGGGAGGTGACCTCAATCTTCAGGCAGCCCAGCACGATGATGGCGGTGATGAACCACAGTCCCGCCTTGAGGATGCCCCGCAGCAGCTTTTGCAGGGAGGGATCCAGCTTGGAGCGGCCCAGGGCCCGATCCAGCACCTTGAGCAGCACCTTCATGACCACCAGGCAGGCCGCCGCCACCAGTACGGCGGTGAAAATATTGCTGGCGGTGATGTGCCGGATGCTGTTCCACAGACCCTCCGCGGTCTCCTCAGGCACGATCCCGGCGAGCGCGATGGCCATGGGCCCCACCTTCTTTCTCTCTGGGTGATTTATGGTATTATATCACGGCTCTGGCTCCGGCGCAAGGGCGCCCAGCAGGGCGGAGCCCTCCACGCCGGTGACCTCCACCGTCCGGAGCTGGTTGTGGAGGTTGTCCGCACTCCGGACGCCCACCCGGCAGTAGCGGGTGGTGTGGCCCCACCACAGGCCGTCCTTCTCCTCCTCGAATAAAACCTCCACCCGGTTCCACTGCTCCAGGTAGTGCCGCTCCATCCCGGCGGCCAGCTCCGCCGCCTCCTTGGCCCGGGCCTCCTTGACGGCGTTGGGCACCTGATCCGGCATGGACGCCGCTGGGGTGCCGGGGCGCTTGGAGTAAGGGAAAATGTGCATGGCGGAAAAGGCGCACCGCCGGAGGAAGGCCAGGGTCTGGGCAAACTCCTCCTCCGATTCCCCGGGGAAGCCCACGATGAGGTCGGTGGTGACGGCGGGCTGGTGGAAGTACCGGCGCAGCAGCTTCACGCTCTCCCAAAAGCGGGCGGTGTCGTACTTCCGGTTCATCCGCTTCAGGGTGGTGTCGCAGCCGCTTTGCAAAGATAGGTGGAAGTGGGGGCACAGGTTGGGCAGCCGGGCCGCCCGGGCGCAGAACTCCTCCGTGATGGTGCGGGGCTCCAAGGAACCCAGCCGGATCCGGCAGCCAGGGGCGGCGGCGCACACCGCCTCCACAAGGTCGATAAGCCCTTCTCCCGTTCGGAGATCCCGGCCCCAGGAGGAGATCTCAATGCCGGTGAGGACGATCTCCCGGTAGCCCTCCGCTGCCAGCCGCTTTGCCTCCCCCGCCGCCTCGCTTAGGGACAGGGAGCGCACCGGCCCCCGGGCATAGGGAATGATACAGTAGGAGCAGAAGTTGGCGCAGCCGTCCTCCACCTTCAGCATGGCCCGGGTGCGGCCCGCCGCCCCCCCGGCGGGCAGGCGCTCGAACTGCCGGCGCTTCAGAGCCTCGTCCACCGCCACCACCTGGCCCCTACGCTCCCGGAGCAGCTCCTCCAGCCGATCCAGAAAGTCCATCCGCCCCGCCGAGCCGGACACCAGATCCACCCCCAGGGTGGACACCGCCGCCGGGTCGGTCTGGGCGTAGCAGCCGCACACTGCCACCACCGCCTCCCTGTTTTTCCGGGCGCGGCGGATCAGGTTGCGGCACTTCTTGTCGCTGACGGCGGTGACGGTGCAGGTGTTCACGATGTAGGCGTCGGCGGGGCCGTCGAAGTCCGCCAGGGTGTACCCACGGCGGAGCAGCTCCCGCTCCATGGCCTGGGTCTCCACCTGGTTTACCTTGCAGCCCAGGGTGTAGATGGCAATCCGCACGGGCGGTTCCCCCTTTCAAAAAATAAGCGGCCGCCCAGCTTTTCGGGCGGCCGCGTCAAATTGATCCTCGCGATAAGCGGACGGGTCAGCCCTCTCCGGCCTCCCCGGCTTCCGCCTCGGGCAGAACCTCCACCCGGATCTCCAGCACCCGGTGGTGCTCCGCCCGGGTGACAGTGACGTCCAGGTTCTCCCACACGAAGCGATCCCCTGGCTCGGGCACCCGGCCCAGCTGCTCCAGCACCCAGCCGGACACAGTGGCGGCGTCGCATTCTCCCGTCACCTGGAACAGGTCGTACAGATCGTCCAGATCAGCGGAGCAGGCGATGAGGTAGCTGCCGTCGGGCTGCTTGCGGAATTCCTCCACCACCTCGTCGTGCTCGTCCCAGATCTCGCCCACCAGCTCCTCCACAATGTCCTCCATGGTGAGGATGCCCTCGGTGCCGCCGTACTCGTCCACCACCACCGCCATCTGGGTCTTGGTGCGCTGAAACTGGCGCATCAGATCGTCGATCTTGGTGCCGGAGGTGATGTGGAGCACCGGGCGGACTAAGGGCTCCAGCTGGGTGCGGCCGTGGAACCGGGCGGAGAACAGATCCTTCTGGTGGAGCACCCCCACCACGTCGTCGATGCTCTCGTGGTAGACGGGTAGGCGGGAGTAGCCCTCGGCGGCGAACACCGACGCCACCTCCTCCAGGGTGGAGGTATCCTCCACCGCCACCACGTCCACCCGGGGGGTGAGGATGTCCCCCGCCTCCAGGTTGTCGAAGCGGATGGCGGAGCGGATGAGCTGGCTCTCCTCCTTGTCCAGGCCGCCCTGATCCTCCGCCTCCACCACCATGGTGACCAGCTCCTCGTCGGTGATGCCCTCGTCCTGCTCCTTGTGGAACAGCAGGGTGAGCAGCTTTTTCCACAGGCCGAACAGGAAGTTCAGTGGGGTGAGCAGCGCCATGAACAGCCGCAGCAGCGGCGCGGAGAACATGGCAAAGGCCTCCGGGGACTCCTTGGCCAGGCTCTTGGGGGAGATCTCGCCGAAGATGAGCACCACCACCGTCAGCACAAGGGTGGACACCGCCGGGCCGTTTGTCTGGTCAATGAGCTTGATGAACAGCAGGGTGGACAGGGTGGCGGCCACGTTGTTGACGATGTTGTTGCCGATGAGGATGGTGGACAGCAGCTTGTCGTAGTCCTCCGCCAGGGCCAGGGTCTTTTCCGCCTTCTTGTCGCCGTTGTCGGCGCGGCTTTTTAGGCGGATGCGGTTGAGGGAGGTAAACGCCGTCTCAGTGGCAGAGAAATACCCCGACATCACCACCATCAGCACCAGTATGGCCAGCAGCAGCATACTATCTGGGTCCATGTGGACAGATCAACTCCTATTTACTTTAAGTAAGAATTTACCCCCGCACAGTGGGAGGTATTGCAAAGATTTATACCATACTTCCCGCCAAAAAGCAAGGGGGCAGGGAAGCCGCCGGGAAAAAATTTGCCAGCGGCGGGGATTTTTGGTATAATATACAGGATTTTTTCAAGGGGGGATCTCCCGTGACCGCCGCAGCTCTGTCCGTCCAGCTCATCCTCATGGTGGCCGTCGGCCTGTTCGCCTGGCGCGCCCGCATCGTCTCCGGCGACTTTGACAAGCAGCTCACCGCCCTGCTGATGAAGATCGCCCTGCCCTGCATGATCGTCCGCTCCATGTCCGGCGCCTTCTCCTGGGAGGAGCTGAAAAACTGCGGGCGGCTGGTGGTGGTGGCCCTGGTTCTCTGGGCCGTCACCTTCGCCCTGGGGCAGATCGCCTTCCGGCTGCTGGGCGGGGGGGCTTCTGCCCGGATCGCCCGCTTCAGTATGCTGTACACCAACTTCACCTTTGTGGGTATCCCGGTGGTGGAGGCGCTGTACGGCGATCTGGGGGTGTTCTACTTTGTGGTGTTTCTGGTGCCCTACCGGATGATCTACTACAGCTCCGCCGAGCCCCTGCTCTCCCCGCCCGGGCTGGAGCGCAGGGAGCGCACCCTGGCGGACAAGCTGAAGGGCTGGTTCTCCCCGCCGGTGGCGGCGGTGTTTGTGGGGCTGGTGCTCTACATCACTCAGTGGAAGCTGCCCGCTCCGGTGGCAGGGGTGGTGAACGCCCTGGGCTCCTGTGCCTCGCCGCTGGGCATGGTGCTGTGCGGCATCTCCCTGGGCAAGTACGACTTCCGCGCCCTCCTGCGGCCCCGGTATCTGTGGACGCCCCTGATCCGCACCCTGGCTCTGCCCGCCCTCACCCTGGGCCTGTGCCTGCTGGCGGGGCTGGAGGGGGAGCTGGCCCGGGTGGTGGTGATCTTCACCGCCCTGCCGGTGGCCTCTCTGCTGGCGGCCTTCACCATCCAGTACGACCCCGCTCAGGATAGCCAGTTCGAGGCCGCCGCCACGGTGCTGCTGTCCACCCTACTGTCCGCCTTCACCATCCCAGTGTGGGCGGAGGTGCTGGGCGTGTGCTACCCCTGATCTCCGGAAATAGAGGGCCTTTGTATGCCTGACGGGAGGGCGTATGGGATCTTGCGGGCCGTGCCGCGGGATCCTGTTGAAATTCGAGAAAAATAATTGACAGGACTTGGGAACCATAGTACAATTTAGACAAAGGCGGGCAGACCGCCGGTGCGAACCAGAATTGAATAAATTCCATGAGAACATAGGGGGGAATGGGTCATGGAAAAGGAACGAGCGGCAAACCGCACCTATCGGTGCCAGGAGGGCTTGACCAGAAACTCACTCACGGGGTTGCTCTGCCCGCCGGATTTTATGGAGGAGGCGGGACGGTTCCTGGCTGAGGTCAAGCCAGACGCCTGGTGCGCCGTTACCATCAACATCCTGCATTTTCGGATGTTCAACAAGCTCTATGGGCGGGACGCGGGGGACTGCTTCCTGCGGCAGATCGCGGATCACCTGGAGGCGATCGGGGTGAAATATGGCGGGATCACCGGGTATTTTCACAGGGATGACTTCTGCGCCGTCATGCCCTGGCGGATGGATCTGGTGGAACGGCTGCGGGATCAGATCTCGGAGGACATCTCGCGGGTGGGGGCGGCCATCGGCGTCCTCCCCGTCTTCGGGGTCAGCCCTGTTGACGCTTCGGGGCTCTCCCCGGAAACCATTTGGGATCGCGCCTCCCTGGCCATGAAGCAGGCCACGCCCCAAAGGCAGATCGTCTGCTACAGCCCTGATTTGGAGCAGAATCTGGAGGAGGATATGTGCCTGCTGTCGGAGGTCACCGACGCGCTGAGCCGGGACGAGTTCACCTTTTATGTCCAGCCCCAGTGCGACATCACCTCCGGCAAGGTGGTGGGCGCGGAATCTCTGGTGCGCTGGAACCACGGCGCCAAGGGCCTGATCCCGCCCGGCCGGTTTATCCCCGCCCTGGAGCGATGCGGCGCGGTCTACCTGCTGGATCAACAGATCTGGGAGCAGGTGTGCCGCTGGCTGCGCGGCTGGATTGACCGGGGCTATGAGCCTGTGCCCATCTCCATCAATATCTCCCGCATCGACATCATGGCCATGGATGTGCCCGCTTACTTAAAGGGGCTGCTGGAAAAGTACGATCTGCCCGCCAGGTACATCAAGGCGGAGATCACCGAGAGCGCCTGCACCCAGGAGGATCTGGCCATTGTTGATATGGTGGATCACCTGAGACAGGACGGGTTCCTGGTGATGATGGATGATTTCGGCAGCGGCTATTCCTCCCTGAATATGCTGAAAAGCATCCCTGTGGACGTGCTGAAGATCGATATGCGCTTCCTGGAGATCACAGAGGAAAATGAGCAAAAGGGCATCGGCATTTTGGAGTCCATCGTCAATATGGCTCGGCTGCTGGGTATGCCCGTCATCGTGGAGGGGGTGGAAACCCAGCGGCAGGAGAGCGTCCTGCGGGGCATGGGCTGCCGGTATACCCAGGGCTATTACTATTACCGCCCCCTGCCCATCGATCAGTTCGAGTCCCTGCTGGCGGACGAGCGGCAGCTGGACTTCACCGGTCTGCACTGCAAGCAGGTGGAGGCCTTCCACATCCGGGAACTGATGGACGGCAATCTGTTCACCGACATGATCCTCAACCACATTCTGGGACCCGTGGCCATCTGCGACGTGTTCGCGCGGCAGGTGGAGATCACCCGGGTGAACGAGCAATACTACCGGATGGCCGGCCTGGACGTGTCGGACAACAAGGACATGAGCCGCAAGGTGTGGTCGAACGTCCGGGACGACGACCAGCCGCTGCTGCTGGAGCTGTTTGAGCGGGCCTATGAGCGGCGGCCCGGCGGCGCGGAGGGGAACATCCACTACCTGCGGGCGGACGGCAAGGTGCTGTGGCTCCGGCTCAAGGTGTTTTTCCTGCGGGAAAAGGAGGGCCACCGGATCTATTTCGTATCCTCGGAGGACGTCACCGCCCTGCGGGAGAAGCGGAAGGCCCACTCCCGGGCGGAGCTGCCCGCGGCGAAGCTGGGCGAGCTGGAGCACAACCAGCTGGAGCAGTATTATGGGGCGCTGCCCTGCGGGTTCGGCCTGTCCAGAATTGCGCTGGATCAGGAGGGGGAGCCCGTTGACTATGAGATTGTCTACATCAACCAGCGGATGGAGCGGATGTGCGGCAGCGATCTGAGCTTTATTCGCAGCCTGATCCTCAAGGCGTTCAAGGACGATTTCAGCCGCCTGCTGCGCAAGGCGTACCAGGCGGCCTTCCTGGGGGAGACGGTGGAGCATTTCGCCTACAGCTCCGTATCCGGCCACTACCTCCAGCTGACGCTGTTCCAGCATGACTACGGCTATGTGGCCTGCCTGCTGCAAGACGTGACCTACAAGCAGCTTCACGAGGGTGCCTTCAACAGCATGGTGCTGGCCTACCGGGAGGTCTACTATCTCCAGCTTCAGGACAACTACTGCCGGATGATCTACCCGGATCAGACCAGCATAACGGAGCGGGGGAACTACTCCGCCATGGTGGAGCGCCATTTCGGCACCGGCAGAATCCTGAAATACGATGAGAAAAACGTCCGGTCGTTCCTGTCCCTGGAGCATCTGCGGGAGGCCCTGAAAACTCAGAACTCGGTGGATTACCGCTACCGCCGGAGCGGGCCGGACAGCCCGGACGAGTGGTGCCAGACCAGCGTGATTATCAGCCAGCGAGAAAATGAAAAGCCGAAAACCGCCATCATCACGATCCAGAGCATTGACAAAATCATGCGGGAGGAGGAGGAGCGCCAGCAGGCGCGCATGGCGGAATCCCTGGCCAATATGTCCGACGCCTTCTTCATCTACCGCGCCATAGAGGACGAACGGATCCTGTACGCCAATCCGGCGGTGATGGAGCTGTTCGGCTGCGAGAGCATGGCGGAGCTGATGGAGCAGGTTCAGTTCTCGTTCCGGGGCATGGTGCATCCGGAGGATTTGGCCAGGGTGGAGTGGGAGATCCAGAATCAACTCCGCAATTCCGACAGCAACATGGATCATGTCCGCTATCGGATCGTCCGCCGGGACGGCGAAATCCGTTGGGTGGACGACTACGGGCACCTGGAAACCTCCCAGTGGGGAGAGGAGCACCGCCTGTTCTATGTATTCCTCAAGGACATCACGGATACCCTAACCTCCGTCCAAAAAGAAAAGCTATTGAATTCCAATCGGTTTTATCAGTGAGCGGCGCGTGTGGCCCATTGGCATCGTTCCGCTCCTGTTCCCGGAAAGGAGCAAATCATGTCTAAACTCAAAGAACTGTTTTCCACTCCCAGGCGGGTGGCGGTGGCCGTGGCCTGCCTGGGCGTGATCCTGGTGACCGCCGGGATCTGCGTGGTGATGATCGCCTCCGGGGCACGGGGGCCGGAGCCCGCCTCCGCCATCGGCGGGGAGGCGGCCCAGAACTACGCCTTTGCCGACGCGGGGGTGGATCCCGCCTCCGCCCAGGTGCTCAAGGTGAAGTATGAGCGGTTCCAGGGGGAATTTGTGTACGAGGTGGAGTTCCTGGCCGGGGAGACGGAGTATGAATACAAGATCAACGCCGCCGACGGCTCGGTGGTAAAGAAGGAACAGAAAGCGGTAAAGGGGCCCGGGAACAGCGTCCCGGCGGCGGGCGCGATCACCCTGGAGGAGGCCCGGGACATCGCCCTGACGGACGCAGGGGTGACCCTGGAGCAGGCCATCTTTGCTGAGGCGGAGCAGGACACAGAGGGGGGAATCCCCGTCTACGAGTTCAAGTTCTACAGCGGCAACGTGGAGTATGAGTACGAGATCAACGGCCAGACCGGGGCAATCTACAGCAAAAAGACCACCACCTATGTGGGCCAGGGCACAGGGGAGACGCCCCCTGTCCAGACCGGGGCTCCGGCCACCCAGCCCCCGGCCACGGCAAGGCCCACCCCCGCGCCCACCCAGCCCCCCGCCACCCAGGGTCCCACACCCACCCAGCCCTCCGGGACGTATATCGGCGCGGAGGCGGCGAAAAGCGCGGCGCTGGCCGACGCGGGCGTGTCCGCCGGGGACGCCCGGTTCACCAAGGTGCGGATGGACTATGAGGACGGGGTGCCGGTGTACGAGCTGGAGTTCTACACCGCCACCCACGAGTATGAGTACGAGATCCACGCCCACCACGGGACGGTGTAC
Organism: uncultured Oscillospiraceae bacterium; assembly: GCA_910584285.1. GTDB lineage: Bacteria > Bacillota > Clostridia > Oscillospirales > Oscillospiraceae > Enterenecus. The sequence continues at coordinate 2,172 of CAJTYK010000024.1, read as the reverse complement.
AGCAAGCACTGCGAGGCCCACCACACCTCCGGGGGCCACCACGGGGACACGACGGGCCAGACCGGGGCGGATATCGGCGCGGAGGCGGCCAAGAACGCCGCCCTGAACCACGCAGGCTGCGCCGCCGGGGACGTGGTGTTCACCAAGGTGGAGCGGGACTACGACGACGGCAGGCTGGTGTATGAGATTGAGTTTTACAAGGACGGCCTGGAGTACGAGTTTGAGATCGATGGGGCGTCCGGCGCGGTGCTGAGCTTCGAGCGGGACTGAGCGAAAAACGACAAACGGGGAGGCATGGCCTGCGGCCATGCCTCCCCGTTGCTTGCTTTGGGAGGGGGATTACTTCTTCCCCATGGACTCGATGATGGCGTCGGCCAGGGCGTCCAGCTCCAGCTCCTTGTCGGGGTGGAGGGCGGAGGCCAGGGTGAGCCGGTCATTGAGCACGGTCATGTTCTTCATCTCGTCCTCCAGGAACTTCTGCATCAGATCGCCGGACTTGACGGCCCAGGAGCCGTTCTCAATGATGGCGCAGGTGCGATTCTGGAAGTTGAGGGCCTTCAGGTGCATCAGGAAGTCGTGCATCACCGGGTAGATGCCCAAATTATAGGTGACGGAGGCGAACACCAGGTGGCTGAGCCGGAAGGACTCGCTGACCAGCTGGGACACGTGGGTGTTGGACACATCGTATACCCACACGTTGGTGCAGCCCTTCTCGCACAGCTTGGAGGCCAGAGCCTGGGCGGCGGACTCGGTGTTGCCGTACATGGAGGCGTAGGCGATGAGCACGCCGTCCTCCTCGGGCTGGTACTTGCTCCACTTGTCGTACTTGTCGATGAAGTACATCAGATCCTTGCGCCACACCGGCCCGTGGAGGGGGCAGATGAACTTGATCTTGTCCAGGATGCCGCCCGCCTTTTTCAGCAGGAGCTGGACATGGGGGCCGTACTTGCCCACGATGTTGGTAAGGTAGCGCCGGGCGTCGTCGATCCAGTCCCGGTCGAAGTTCACCTCGTCGGCGAACAGCTTGCCGTCCAGGGCACCGAAGGAGCCAAAGGCGTCGGCGGCGAACAGTACGCCGTTGGTGAGGTCGAAGGTGACCATGGCCTCGGGCCAGTGCACCATGGGGGCCTCTACGAAGGTGACGGTGTGATCGCCGAAGGAGAAGGTGTCCCCCTCCTTGACCTGGATCAGCTCATGGCCGTCGATGTGGAAGCCAAACTGACGCATGAGCATGAACGCCTTCTCGGTGGAGATGACCTTCACATCGGGCCAGCGGATGAGGATCTCCTCGATGGAGGCGCCGTGATCGGGCTCCATATGGTTGATCAGCAGATAGTCCAGGGGCCGGTCGCCCAGCAGGTGATCCAGGTTCTCCAGCAGCTGGCGGCAGGCGGACCAGTCCACGGTGTCGAACAGAACGGTGGACTTGTCCAGCAGGAGATAGGCGTTGTAGCTCACGCCCCGGGGAATGGGGTGGATGTTCTCAAACAGGTGCAGGCGGTGATCATTGGCGCCCACCCAGTACAGGTTGTCGGTGACACTGCGCACGCAGTACATAAGCGATCCTCCTTGTATTGAAAGAATGTGTGTTCAGCTTATGGATATCAGCCTGTTCCGTTGCCGACGGGATCGGCCGGTCTGACGGATCCGGCGGTAACGGTTTCAAGCTCTTTTTGGTTCTTTTTCTCTCGAGAAAAAGAACTTACGCCTCGATGAACATATCCTTGCTCTCGGCGCACTCCGGGCAGACCCAGCCCTCGGGCAGATCCTTGAACAGGGTGCCGGGGGCCACCTCGGCGTCGGGGTCGCCCAGCTCGGGCACGTACTCGTAGCCGCAGCCGCCGCAGACATACCGCGGGCCGATGGGCTCGGGCTTGGGGGGCTGGGGCCGCTTCATCTTTACCATGGGGGGCGCGGGCTGCTTCTCCTCCAGGCCCAGGGCCTGGGCCAGCAGGGGCAGGATCTCGTTCACGTCGCCCACGATGCCGTAGTCGCAGTTCTTGAAAATGGGGGCGTTGGAGCTCTTGTTGATGGCCACGATGGTGGAGGCGTCCTTAATGCCCTTCAGGTGCTGGATGGCGCCGGAGATGCCGCAGGCGATGTACAAATTGCCCTTAAACTTCTGGCCGGACATACCCACATAGCGGTTCAGCGGCACGTACTTGTGGGTCT
>CAJTYK010000023.1 GCA_910584285.1 uncultured Oscillospiraceae bacterium | reverse complement strand
CGCCGATGAGCCGCACCTCCCGGTCGCGGATTTCCTCGTTGATCTGATGAGCCGTACTTGCTATGGTCACGCACCTCCTCAAAAACGTCAAAACGTGAGCGCGAAGGCGCCCACGTCCACAACAAGCCCCCACGGGTTCCGTGGAGAGCTCACCATGTTAACCCCTTCGCCCGCGGCTGGGGGTGAGGACGGCGGCGCCGTTCCTGCTTCCTTTTGCCCAAACATCATACCAGATGAGGTGCGGTTTGTCAACCGCTTTTTTTGCGTATCCGGCTTGATATTATGGCATTATGGTAGGGGCCGAGGTCCCCATCGGCCTGCGCCTCGGGGTTGGGACGCATCCCTATAAAACGGGCCATCGGATTGGGGGTGCATTTCTGCAAAGCGGGCCGGTGGGGACACCGGCCCCTACTTGCCGCCCCGGCCCTATTTATGGTATTATGGAAAAAACGCGAAAGGGGGCCGGGGTTATGCTGACGCTGCTGTACGCCCGGGCGGGGCAGGATATCCGGGGGGAGCTGCTGGAGCGGATGGGGGCCTCCCCCGCCCGCCGCCGGCTGCTGCTGGTGCCCGAGCAGTATTCCCACGAGAGCGAGCGGGCCATGTGCGCCGCCCTCTCCGCCGGGGCGCTGCTGGACTGCGAGGTGCTGTCCTTCACCAGGCTGGCGGGGCGGCTCACCGACGCCGCCGGAGGCGGAGCCGCCCCCATGCTGGACGGGGGCGGGCGGATGCTGCTGATGTACGCCGCCTTGGGCCGGGTGGCGGACGCTTTGAGCACCTACCGGGCTCCCTCCCGGAAGCCCGCCTTTCTCACGGGCCTGCTGGCCACGGTGGACGAGTGCCGCGCCTACCAGGTGGAGCCGGAGGCGCTCCTGTCCGCCGGGGAGGAGCTGGGGGGCCGGCAGGGGGATAAGCTGCGGGATTTAGGGCTGATCTACGCCGCCTACCGGGCGCTGGAGGAGGAGGGACACGCCGATCCCCGGGGCCGTCTGGACCGGTTGGCCCGCCAGCTGGAGGAGACCCGCTGGGGGGCGGGTATGGCCTTCTACATCTACGGCTTCACCGACTTCACCCCCCAGGAGGAGGGAGTGCTGTCCGCCCTCATGGCCCAGGGGGAGCTCACCGCCGCCTTCGTGTGTGACCCCGGGGACGATCCGGCAGGCATCTTCCAGCCCGCCCTCCGGGCCGCCAAGCGGCTGGAGCGGCTGGCGAAGGCCAATTCCGTCCCCGTCCGCCGGGAGACGCTGGAGCGCCCCCTGCCCCGCCACCCCTCCCTGGCCTTTTTGGAGGAGCACCTGTTCGGCCCCCTGCCCGACGCGCCCTGGGCGGGAGACTGCAACCTCACCCGGATCGCCGCCGGGGATCCCCGCCAGGAGGCGGAGTGGTGCGCGGCCGAGATCCTGCGCCTGCTGCGGGAGGAGGGCTACCGCTGCCGGGACATCGCCGTGTGCGCCCGGCGGATGGACGGCTTCGGGGAGCTCATCGACAGCGTGTTTGAGCGCTATGGGGTGCCCGTGTTCCGCTCCGCCATGGAGGACATTTTAGAGAAGCCGGTGCTGGCCCTGGTGACCTCCGCCCTGGCCGCGGCGGGGTCGGACTACCCCTATGAGGAGCTGTTCCGCTATCTGAAGACCGGGCTCACCGGGATCACGGAGGAGGAGCGGGATCTGCTGGAGAACTACGTGCTCACCTGGGATCTGAAGGGCTCGGCCTGGACGCGGAGCAAGCCCTGGGAGATGCACCCGGAGGGCTACGGCCGGGAGTTTTCCGAGGAGGACAGGGCCCATGTGGCGTGGCTGGACGGCCTGCGCCGCCGGGTCATCGCCCCCCTGGAGGGGCTGCGGAAGAACCCGGACAAGACGGGGCGGGGACGGGCCCTGGCCCTGTACCAATTCTTAGAGGACGTCGACCTGCCCCGACGGCTGGCCCAGCGGGCGGACGCTCTGGAGCGGCGGGGGGATCGGAACACCGCCGCCCAGTACCGCCAGCTGTGGGACATCCTGGTGGGGGGGCTGGAGCAGTGCGCCCTGCTGCTGGGGGACCGGGAGCTGGAGCTGGACGAGTTCTCCCGGCTGTTCTCCCTGGTGCTCAGCCAGTACGACGTGGGGGCCATCCCCGTGTCCCTGGACGCGGTGACGGTGGGGGACGCCCCCCGGATGGCCCACAAGGAGGTCAAGGTGCTGTTCCTCTTAGGCGCGGACAGCGGCGCCATCCCCGACTGCGCCCTGTCGCCGGGGCTGTTCACCGACCAGGATCGGGACGCGCTGGCGGCGATGGAGGTGGAGCTGGCCCCCCGGCAGGAGGACAAGCTGCGCCGGGAGATGACCATCGCCTATGAGACCTGCTGCCGCCCGTCCCAGCGGCTGTACGTCAGCTTTTCCGCCGGGACAGGGGACAACAAAAAGACCCCCTGCTTCCTGTGGGAGCGCATCGGGGCGCTGTTCCAGGCCGAGCCGGTGCGGGACGGGGCCGACCCCCTGGCCCGCCTGTCCGCCCCGGACGCGGCGCTGGAGCTGGTGGGCCGGGACCGGGGCGTGGCGGCGGCGCTGAAGGAGATCCCCGGTTTAGGCGAGCGGGTGGAGCGCGTGGAGGGCGCGGCGGGCTGGCGGCGGGGGCGGCTGTCCCGGGCGGCGGTGGACGCCCTGTTCGGCAACGTGGTGCCCATGTCCGCCACCAAGCTGGATCTGGCAAACTCCTGCCACTTCAACTATTTCCTGCGGTTCGGGCTGGACGCCAAGCCCCGGCAGCGGGCGGCCTTCCGGGCCACCGACTATGGCACCTTCGTCCACAACCTGCTGGAGAACACCCTCCGGGGAGCCCAGGAGGAGGGCGTCCCCCTCAGCGACGGAGCGGCGGTGGAGCGGCTGTCCCGGGCGGCGGCGGACCGCTATGAACGGGAGGCGCTGGCGGGGCTGGAGGGGGAGACGGCCCGGTTCCGCCACCTCTTTGCCCGGATGAAGCAGGCGGCGCTGGCGGTGGCGGCCAGCGTGTGCGCGGAGCTGTCCGTGTCCGATTTCACCCCCGCCGCCTTCGAGCTGGGCTTCGGCCCGGGCCGGGAGCTGCCCCCGGTGGAGGTGGAAAACGGCGTGCGCCTGCGCTTGGGCGGCTTTGTGGACCGGGTGGACCAGTGGGAGCACAACGGCACGCGCTACCTCCGGGTGGTGGACTACAAGACGGGGAAAAAGAGCTTCGACTTTTCCGACGTGGAGGACGGCCGGGGCCTGCAAATGCTGCTCTACCTGTTCGCCCTCACCCGGGAGGGGGAGGGGCTATTCGGCCCTGGGGAGCTGGCCCCCGCCGGGGTGCTGTACGTGCCCGCCCGGACGCCCCTGGTGGACGGCGAGCGGGGCATGACCGACGAGGAGATCCAGGTGAGCCGGGACAGGCTGCTGCGGCGGCAGGGGCTGGTGCTGGACGATCCCGAGGTGCTGTCCGCCATGGAGCGCACCAGTCGCGGTTTCCGCTTCCTGCCCGTGGGGACGGGCCGGGGGGGCGGGGACGCCCTGGCCACCGAGGAGCAGCTGGACGCGCTGGACGGCTACATCACCGCCGCCCTGAAGCGGGCCGCCGGGGAGCTGGCGGCGGGCAACATCGACGCCGACCCCTACTGGCACAACGCGGACAAAAACCCCTGCCGCTGGTGCGACTACCGGGCGGCCTGCCACTTTGAGGAGGGCTGCGGGGACAGGCGGCGCTACCGCCGGGGGGTGCGGGCGGCGGAATTCTGGGCGTGGCTGGCCCAACGGGAGGAGGAGGAACAGGATGGCCATTGAGCTGACAAAAGAGCAGCGGGCGGCGGTGGACAACCGGGGGGGGAACCTGCTGGTGTCGGCGGCGGCGGGCTCGGGCAAGACCCGGGTGCTGGTGGAGCGGCTGATGGGCTGGGTGGAGCAGGGGGAGGACATCGACCGCTTTCTGGTGATCACCTTCACCAACGCCGCGGCGGCGGAGCTGCGGGATCGGATCTCGGCGGGCATACACGCCCGCCTGGCCCGGAAGCCCGGGGATCGGCACCTGCGGCGCAACGCCACCCTGGTGTACAAGGCCCCCATCTGCACCATCGACGCCTTCTGCCTGGACTTTCTGCGCCAGTGGGGCCACCTGGCGGACTTGGATCCCGATTTTCGCCTGTGCGACGAGGCCGAGGGGGACGAGCTGCGCCGGCAGGCCCTGGAGGAGGTGCTGGAGGAGCGGTACGCCGCCATCGAGGGCGACCCGGCCTTCGCCGCTCTGGTGGACGCCCTGGCGGGGGAGCGGGATGACCAGACCCTGGAGGACGTGATTTTAGATATCCACCGCCGGGTACAGGCCCAGGCAGATCCGGCGGGCTGGCTGCGGTCGCGGAAGGGGGACTACCTGCTCCCTGAGAGGATGGGCCCGGAGGATACCCCCTGGGGCCGGGCCCTGCTGGCGGACGCCGGGGAGCTGGCGGACTACTGGCTGGGGGCGCTGTCCGCCCTCCGGGACGAGATCACCTGGGACGCCCTGCTGGATAAGAACTACGGTCCCACCCTGGGTGAGACGATGGAAGGGCTGGAGGGGCTTCGGGACGCCCTGCGGGAGGGCTGGGACGGGGCGGCGGCCTGCTTCCCCATCCCCTTCCCCCGGCCGGGGGTGAAGCGGGGTGAGCACGACGAGGCCCTCAAGGCCCGGATGACCGTCCAGCGGGACGAGTGCAAAAAGCAGCTCAAGAAGCTGGGGGAGCGGTTCGACGTGGGCGGGGACGAGGCCATGGAGGATCTGCGGGCCATGGGCCCCGCCATGGAGGCCCTGCTGGACGTGACGGCCCAGTTCGACCGGGCCTTTGCCGCCCTGAAGCGCCAGCGCCGCCTCATCGACTTTGCCGACGGCGAGCACCTCACCGCCGCCCTGCTCACCGGGGAGGACGGGGGGTCCTCCCCCCTGGCCCGGGACGTGGGGCGGCAGTACCGGGAGATCATGGTGGACGAGTACCAGGACACCAACGCTGTGCAGAACGCCATCTTCGGGGCGCTGTCCAGCGGGGACAACCTGTTCCTGGTGGGGGACGTGAAGCAGTCCATCTACCGCTTCCGGCTGGCGGAGCCGGGGATCTTCCTGCAAAAGTATGAGGAATACCCCCCAGCGGAGGGGGCCGCCCCCGGCCAGGGGCGGAAGATCCTGCTGTCGGACAACTTCCGATCCCGGCCGGAGGTGCTCAGCGGGGTGAACTTCATCTTCCGCAACGTGATGACCCGGGCGGTGGGGGAGCTGGACTACACAGACGCCGAGGCCCTGCGGCCCGGGCGGGCGGATCTGGCCCCCGACCCCCGGTACGCCGTGGAGCTGGACTGCGTGGATCTGGCCACCCTTCCCGACCGGTCGGAGGACGCCGGGGAGGAGGAGCAGCCGGACAAGGATCTGCTCACCGCCCGGGCCGCCGCCGCCCGCATCCGGGAGCTGCTGGCGTCGGGCCTGCCCGTGGGGGACAGGCCGGTGCGGCCGGAGGATATTGTCATACTGCTGCGCTCCCCCGGCCCGGTGCTGCGGTACTACGCCGCCGCCCTGGACGAGCAGGGCATCCCCTGGATCAGCGAGGGGGGGCAGGAGTTCTTCGGCACCACCGAGATCTCGGTGGCCATCGCCCTGCTCCAGGTGCTGGACAACCCCCGGCAGGACGTGGCCCTGCTGGCGGCGCTGCGCTCCCCCCTGTTCGACTTTCCCCCCGACCGGCTGGCGGCGCTGCGCACACTGGGGGAGGGCTCGGTGTACGACTGCCTGTGCGCCGGGGCGGAGCGGGGGGAACAGGACTGCGCCCAGTTCCTGGCCCTGCTGTCCGAGCTGCGGGAGCTGGCGGCGGAGGAGGGCAGCCACCGGCTGCTGTGGCGGCTCTATGGGCGGCTGGATATCCCCGCGGTGTTCGCCGCCCTGCCCGACGGGGAGCGGCGGCGGGCCAACCTGATGGCCCTGTACGACGAGGCCGCCCGGTTTGAGAGCGGGGGCCACCGGGGGCTGATGGCCTTTCTGCTCCACCTGAGCCGGATGGCGGAAAACGGCATCCCCGTGCCCGTCCCCGGCGGGGAGGGGGGCGGGGTGCGCCTGCTGTCCATCCACCGCTCCAAGGGGCTGGAGTTCCCGGTGGTGCTGCTGTGCGGCCTGGATCGCCAGTTCAACGAGGCGGACACCAAGGCCCCCATCCTGTTCCACCCCGACCTGGGGCTGGGGCCCAAGCGGGTGGACCGGCAGCGGGGCCTGCGGTACACCACCATCGCCCGGGACGCCCTGGCCCTGCGCCTCCGCCGGGAGCTGCGCTCGGAGGAGCTGCGGCTGCTCTACGTGGCCATGACCCGGGCGGAGCACAAGCTGATTTTGTTTGCCGCCGTCAACGGACGGGGCGGGCAGCTGGCATCGCTGGCGGCCCAGGCCCAGTGCCCGCCTCCCCCCCGGCAGATGGCCTCCGCCCGCTCCATGGCGGAGTGGGTGCTGGCGCCGACGCTGTGCCGGGGGGACAGCACCCCCCTGTGGGCGGGGCTGGACGCCCCCCGTCCCCTGCCCCCGGCGGGGGAGGGCCTGCCCTGGGAGCTGCGGCTGCTGTCCGCCGGGGCCTTCCTGGCCCCCGGGGGGCTGGGGGCTGGGGAGACGGCCGGGGCCGGGGAGGCCGTGCCCATCCCAGAGGGGTTGGCGGAGCGGCTGGGGTGGCGCTATCCCCACCTGGCCTGCGCGGACATCCCCTCCAAGCTCACCGCCACCCAGCTCAAGGGGCGGGAGAAGGACAGCGAGGCGGCGGAAAACGGGGTAGAGCTGCGCCCCGCCGCCCCCCAGACCGTCCTGCGCCGCCCGGTGTTCCAGGGGGAGCGGCCCCTTACCCCCGCCCAGAAGGGCACCGCCCTGCATATGGTGATGCAGTACCTGGACTACAGCCGGACGGGCAGCTTTTCGGACATCGCCGACGAGATCACCCGGCTGGTGGAGGGGCAGTACATCACCCCCCAGCAGGGGAACGCGGTGAACCCGGCGGACATTTTGGCCTTCTTCCAGTCGGAGCTGGGCCTGCGGCTGAGGCGCTCCCCCCGGGTGGAGCGGGAGTTCAAATTCTCCCTGCTGTGCCCCGCGGCGGACTACTACCCCGAGGCCCCGGCGGGGGAGGAGGTGCTCCTGCAAGGGGTGGTGGACTGCTGGTTTATGGAGGAGGACGGCACGGCCACCGTGCTGGACTTCAAGACCGACCGGGTGGGCCTGGAGCAGGTGGAGGCCCGGGCAGAGGACTACCGGCCCCAGCTCAAGGCGTACAGCCGCGCCCTGTCCCAGGCGGCGGGGGTGGCGGTGGGCCGCCGGTGCCTGTGGTTTTTCAGCGTGGGGAAGGCGATAGAGGTATAAAAGGGGCCCCCGCAAGGGTGCGGCAAGGGCCGATGGGGGCATCGGCCCGCCCCCGTGGCGCCGGGGCGTTTGATATGATAGGGAAAAACACCCTGATCCGGAAGTCGAGCGCTTCCGGATCAGGGTGTTTTCGGCGCTTTGGGCCGCTGTGGGTCCGGTTTCCGGCCCGGCGTTCAGAGGCCGGCGGGAAAAATGGCGGGTTCGGGCGATTTTTTTCTTGACACCAGCGCGTTAAAGCGTTATACTGTCAGGCGTGGGCCTTCGGGCCCGGCCTTTTTGCCGCCGGCACTTTGACGACTAAAAGCAGTAAAGCAACCCAAATGGAGGAATTCAGAATGAAAAAATTGTCCAAACTAACCGCGCTGCTGCTGGCGCTGACCATGGCCCTGTCTCTGGCCGCCTGCTCCAACAACCCCGGCGCGGCCGATACCCAGCCCGCCGAGACGAAGGCGTCCCAGGGCGAGCCCGCCGGCGATAAGACGTACACCATCGGCATCTGCCAGCTGGCTCCTCACCCCGCGCTGGACGCCGCCACCCAGGGCTTCAAGGACGCCCTGGTGGAGAAGCTGGGCGAGGGCAACGTGAAGTTCAACGAGGGCAACGCCTCCGGCGACTCCAGCCTGTGCCCCACCATCGTTGACGGCTTCGTGTCCGAGAAGGTGGATCTGATCCTGGCCAACGCCACCGCGCCCCTCCAGGCCGCCGCCTCCGCCACCAGCACCATCCCCGTACTGGGCACCTCCGTCACCGACTACGCCACCGCCCTGGAGATCAGCGACTGGAGCGGCACCGTGGGCACCAACGTGTCCGGCACCTCCGACCTGGCCCCCCTGGATCAGCAGGCCGCCATGATCCAGGAGATCTTCCCCGACGCCCAGACCGTGGGCCTGCTCTACTGCTCCGGCGAGCCCAACTCCGCCTACCAGTGCGACGTGATCGAGGGCCACCTGAAGGGCATGGGCTATGAGGTCAAGCGGTTCGCCTTCAACGACACCAACGACGTGGCCTCTGTCACCCAGGCCGCCTGCGAGGGCAGCGACGTGATCTATATCCCCACCGACAACACCGCCGCCGACAACACTGAGGCCATCGCCAACGTGGTGCTGCCCGCCAAGGTGCCCGTGGTGGCCGGCGAGGAGGGCCTGTGCAAGGGCTGCGGCGTGGTGACCCTGACCATCAGCTACTACGACATCGGCCATATCGCCGGCGAGATGGCCTACGACATCCTGGTGAACGGCGCGGACGTATCCACCATGCCGGTGAAGTCCGCCCCCGAGGTGACTAAGAAATACAACGCCGCCAACTGCCAGGCCCTGGGCATCACCGCCCCCGAGGGCTACGAGGCCATCGCGGCGGAGTGACGCGACCGGAGGGATTCCCATGGCTTTCCTGACTTCTCTGCTCAACTCTATGCCCGGGGCTGCGGCCCAGGGCCTCGCCTGGGGCGTGATGGCCATCGGCGTGTATATCACCTATAAAATCCTGGACGTGGCCGACCTGACGGTGGACGGCTCCATCGGCACCGGGGCGGCGGTGTGCGTCCTGCTCACCCTCAACGGGGCGCCGGTGGGGGTGGCCATGGCGTGCGCCGTGCTGGCGGGGCTGCTGGCGGGGCTGGTCACCGGTCTGCTCCACACGGTGTGCGGCATCCCCGCCATCCTGTCCGGCATCCTGACCCAGCTGGCGCTGTATTCCATCAATCTGCGGATCATGGGCTGGGGCACCGGGGGCGGCAAGGCCAATCTGCCCATCAGCGTGGACAAGTATGGCCTGCTGGTGTCCGCCCGCTATGTGCGGGATCTGGCCCTGAACAACCCGCTGATCCCGCTGGCCGTCCTTCTGGTTGTGGTCATCGCCGTGCTGTACTGGTTCTTCGGCACCGAGCTGGGCTGCGCCCTGCGGGCCACCGGCTCCAACGGCAATATGGCCCGGGCCCAGGGCATCAACACCAACTGGTGCAAAGTGCTGGGGCTGATGGTGTCCAACGCCCTGGTGGCGCTGGCCGGGGCGCTGCTGGCCCAGTACCAGGGCTTTGCCGACGTGAACATGGGCCGGGGCGCCATCGTCATCGGTCTGGCCGCCGTCATCATCGGCGAGGTGCTGTTCTCCAAGGTGTTCCGCAACTTCGCGCTGAAGCTGCTGGCCTGCGCCATCGGCGCGGTGATCTACTATATCGTGATCCAGTTCGTGCTGCGGCTGGGCCTGTCCACCGACGATCTGAAGCTGCTCACCGCTCTGGTGGTGGCCCTGTTCCTGGCGGTGCCCCACTGGAAGGGGCGGTACTTCGCCAAAAAGGTGATCCCCGCGGGAAAGGGGGACAGCGCCCATGCTTGACATCAAAGAGATCTATAAGACCTTCAACCCCGGCACCGTCAACGAAAAGACGGCGCTGAACGGGGTGTCCCTCACCCTGAACGACGGAGATTTTGTCACCGTCATCGGCGGCAACGGAGCGGGCAAGTCCACCCTGCTCAACGCGGTGGCGGGGGTGTGGCCGGTGGACTCCGGGCGGATCTCCATCGGCGGCGTGGATGTGACCAAGCTGCCCGAGCACAAACGGGCCAGGCATATCGGCCGGGTATTCCAGGACCCCATGATGGGCACCGCCGCCACCATGCAGATTGAGGAGAACCTGGCCCTGGCCTCCCGCCGGGGCAAGGGTCGCACGCTGCGCCGGGGCATCACCCGGGACGAGCGGGAGCACTACCGGGAGGTGCTCAAAATTCTGGATCTGGGGCTGGAGGATCGGCTCACCTCCAAGGTGGGGCTGCTGTCTGGTGGGCAGCGGCAGGCCCTCACCCTGCTGATGGCCACCCTGCAAAAGCCCGACCTGCTGCTGCTGGACGAGCACACCGCGGCGCTGGATCCCAAGACGGCAGCCAAGGTGCTGGAGGCCACCGAGCGCATTGTCCAGAAGGATAAGCTCACCACCCTGATGATCACCCACAACATGAAGGATGCCATCGTCCACGGCAACCGGCTGATCATGATGTACGAGGGGCGCGTCGCCCTGGACATCGCCGGAGAGGACAAGAAGAAGCTCACCGTGGAGGATCTGCTGGCCCGGTTCGGTCAGGCCACCGGCTCCGACGAGGCGGACGACAAGCTGCTGCTGGGCTGATTTTCTATGCCGAAACTACAAAGCGCCGTCCCGGCGGATTGGGGCGGCGCTTTTATTTTATGAAACAATAGATCAGCCTTGACTTTAATATTATTTATGTTATACTTAATTTTATGAAAGGGGTGGCGGCCTTGGATCGGCTTCCTGCCTGGATGGAAAACCTGGAGGACGAGGATGCAGCCTTTATCCGGCGCTTTGTGCTGGCTTCCGGGTCGCTGAAGGAGATGGCGGTGCAGTACGGGGTGAGCTACCCCACGGTGCGGCTGCGGCTGGATCGGCTGATCCAGAAGATCCAACTGGCGGAGACGGCCCAGGCCGATCCCTACGAGGCACTGGTGAAGCGGCTGGCAGTGGACGACAAGCTGGACTTCGGCACGGCCAAGCTGCTGATCCGCGAATACCGCAAAACAAAGGAGGAATGACCCATGGGCAGCGGATTTCACTTTGAGGAGGGCGCGGATCTCGTCACCATAAACGGGCGGGATATCCCGGTATTCCTGGCGGTGCTGGCGGCGGCGCTGGCGTTGGAGATCTTCCTGTCGCTGAAAAAGGACGGGCGGCTGGGGCTGGCGCTGCCGGGGCTGTGGCTGATCTGGCGGGCGGCGGTGCTGGTTGTCCGGGCCGTCACGCTCAGCGCCGAGGGTCGGCTGGCGGAGCATACCGGGCTGCTGTTCCTCGCCCTGCTGGTGGAGAACATCCCCACCCTGCTGCTGCTCCTCGCCTACGGCGCGTGCCGGCTGGGCAAGCGCTGGAAAACCATAGGGCAGTTGAAAAAAACCCGTATTCAGGATCTTTAGGGCAAACCGCTCCGCTGGAAAACCGGCGGGGCGGTTTTATGCTTTGGCACAGGTCAGCTGGGCAAACTGCCCGTATTGCCTGACGCCCTCCAGCCGGAACCGCCGGAGGGCGTGCGCATTGCTGATGTAGTCAAATTTCTTCGATTTGCTTGACTACTTTCATGGTGGCCTCCTCCGGAGCCGACAGGCTGTATCGGGATGCACCGGCAAAATAACGGCCGGTTCCTTTTGGAAGATGGTTTTCCCGCTTGAGCCAGCGGTAGCCAAAGGGCCGCAGGATGGTTTTGACCATGCACCCGACAGCCTGCCGGACTTTATGCTGGGTTACGTCAAAGTCTGGGTCGGCACGGCTTAGCAGAAAGTCCTCAATCTGCTGGACGCAGGGGGTCAGGGCGGGCTTCCCCTGCTCCGACGCGTCAATCATCGCAATGATATTGGCATCCTGGGATAGCAGATCAAATACCGCCGGGGCGGTCGCGCCGCCAAGATTGGCGCACCTGGGATTTTCGTTTCGGTAATCCTGATAGGTAGCTTTCATGGATGTGAACCTCACTTTCTTTGATTTACACGTGTAATTATAGCACGATGCAATTATGGAGTCAAGAGCAAAATGGAAAACAGGGGAAATTTTTTTGGGTCTTGACAAACCATCAAAATAAGCATATGCTTATTAAAAAGAGAAAAGTTTAGGAGTGAGGCCCATGACCCAGCGGGAACGGCAGATCCTCCGGTGGATTGAGGAAAACCCCCTGATCTCCCAGCAGGAGCTGGCGGACAGGGCGGGCATCGCCCGTTCGTCGGTGGCGGTGCATATCTCCAACCTGATGAAAAAGGGCCATATCGCCGGCAAGGGCTATATCGTCACCTCTGCCCCCTACGCGGTGGTGGTGGGCGGGGTCAATATGGACATTGGCGGCGCCTCCGCCGCCCCCCTGGTGGCCGCCGACTCCAACCCCGGCGTGGTGCGCATGAGCTTGGGGGGCGTGGGGCGGAACATCGCCCACAACATGGCCCTGCTGGGGCTGGACGCCCGCCTGCTCACCGCCTTCGGGGACGACCTGTACGCCCAGCGCATCGCCGCCTCCTGCGGGGAGCTGGGCATCGACATCAGCCGCTCCCTCCAGGTGCCGGGGGGGCGCACGTCCACCTACCTGTTCATCGCCGACGAGGGCGGGGAGATGGAGCTGGCCCTGTCCGACATGGAGATCTACCGGCATATCACCCCGGCCTTCCTGGCCTCCCGGGCCCCGCTGCTGCAAAACGCCCAGCTGGTGGTGGTGGATACCAACATCCCCGCCGACGCCATCCGGTGGATCGCCGAGCACGTCACCCCGCCCATCTTTGCCGACCCGGTGTCCACCGCGAAAGCCCAGCGCCTGGGGCCGGTGCTGGGGAAGCTCCACACCCTCAAGCCCAACCGCATGGAGGCAGAGCTGCTGTCCGGCGTGCCCATCACTGACGAGGCCAGCCTGAACCGGGCGGCGGACGTTTTGCTGAACACCGGCCTGCGGCGGGTGTTTATCTCCTTGGGGGGAGAGGGGGTGCTGGCGGCGGATCACAGCGGCCGGGTGCGGCTGCCCTGCCTGCCGGGGAAGCGGGTGAACACCACCGGCTGTGGGGACGCCTTCATGGCGGCGCTGGCCTGGGCCTATCTGGAGGGCACCGACCTGGAGGGCACCGCCCGGGCGGGCTCGGCGGCGGCGTCCATCGCCATAGAGAGCGCCGAGACCATTAACGAGATTATGAGCGTGGAGGCTCTGACGGCGCGGATGGCGGCGGGATAGGATAAGGTCAAGGGCCTTCTTTTTCTTTTTGAAAAAAGAAAAAGAAGCAAAAAGAAAAACTTGAACCGCGAAACTGCGTTTCGCTTTGTGGTTTCATCATAAATGTTATTAGGAGGAGTTTATTGTGAACAAGTATTTGGACGTTTCCCCCGAGGTGGCCGAAGCACTGGCCAGCCATAAGCCCGTGGTGGCCCTGGAGTCCACCATTATCTCCCACGGAATGCCCTACCCTCAAAATGTGGAGACCGCCCTGGCGGTGGAGAACATCATCCGGGAAAACGGCGCCGTCCCCGCCACCATCGCCATCATCGGCGGGCGGCTGAAGGCGGGCTGCACCAAGGAGGAGATCGAGTACCTGGGCAAGGCGGGCACCAAGGTCACCAAGGCCAGCCGCCGGGATCTGGCGGTGCTGTGCGCTCGGGGGCAGGACGGGGCCACCACCGTCACCACCACCATGATCATCGCCCACATGGCGGGCATCAAGGTGTTCGCCACCGGCGGCATCGGCGGCGTGCACCGGGGGGCGGAGACCACTATGGACATCTCCGCCGACCTGGAGGAGCTGGCCCATACCCCCGTCATGGTGGTGTGCGCCGGGGCCAAGTCCATCCTGGATCTGGGCCTCACCCTGGAGTACCTGGAGACCCACGGTGTGCCTGTGCTGGGCTTCGGTACGGAGGAGCTGCCCGCCTTCTACACCCGGCACAGCGGCTTCCAGGTGGACTACCGGGTGGACACCCCCCAGGAGCTGGCGGCGGCCTTCCGGGCCAGCCTGGAGCTGGGCTTTGAGGGCGGGATGCTGGTGACCAACCCCATCCCGGAGGAGTACTCCATGGATCCGGCGGTGATCAACGCCGCCATCGACGAGGCCCTGCGGCAGGCCAAGGGCAACGGCATCCACGGCAAGGAGACCACCCCCTTCCTGCTGGCCAAGGTGAAGGAGCTCACCGGCGGGGACAGCCTGGACTCCAATATCCAGCTGGTGTTCAACAACGCGCGGGTGGCGGCGCAGACCGCCGCCTGTCTGGCGAAATAAAAAGAGCGCCCTGTCCGGGTTCCCCCGGGCGGGGCGTTTTTATACGGAAAAAGCCCTTGCATTTTCCAGCCGGATCAGATAAAATGAGGGCGGAAGCATAAAAGGCGGCAGGCCATGGGGTGTAGCGAGCACCCCACGGCCCTGCGCGAGTGAGGCACCACTCAATACAGCGATAAATAATCGTACCACGGGCCTATTATATCCGTTTTCCGCCGGAATAGCAAGGCGAGAAATTGGGATAGGCTTTGTGTTCGCGTTGATTTTCAAGGCGGTGTTGGGTATTCAAACTCGATACCGCTTTTTATGTTTCCGGTAGGCTGCCGGGGGCGGGCGCACGGCCTGTCCCGGGCCGGTCTGTTGGAGACATAACTTTGTGAAGGAGAGAGGATGCATGAAAAAACGGTTTACGGCAATTTTCCTGGCGCTGGCCTTGTGTATCGGGCTGATTGTTCCGGCCTTCGCGTCCGCAGTCCCGTCTGTGGCGGGGGAAAAGCTCAGCGGGGTGAACCAGCGGATCTATCAGGAGATGAAAGACGTTGTCGAGAAGGTGGCCGGGGGGAAGCAAACCAGCACAGAAACCGACCTCCTAATGGAGAAGGGGGAAATGGAGTGGTCGGTGCAGGAGTTGGGCCTTTCCAGCGTTGATGATGAGAAACTGGAAGACGCGCTGAACAAAAAAGTCAATGAAGTATTGGATAAGGTTTATACCTGCTTAGAGATGGATCTCCCCTTTGAGATGTTTTGGGCGAATAACTCGTGGAGTTGGTATTGGTACCAGCAGCATACCGACAGCACCGTTTGGATCACGAGCCTAACCGTTTCCTTTGATGTGTCTCCCGATTATCGGGGCAGCAGCAAGACCACGGTAGACCCGGCTAAGATTGCCCAGGCCAATGCGGTCAAAGGGAAGGCGGAATCCATCGTCCGGGCGAATGCGGGCAAGTCCGATTATGAAAAGCTGGTAGCCTACCGGGACGAAATCTGCGCACTGAATACCTATAACGACGACGCTTACAACGCTTTGATGAAAGACGATTCTGTATATGGAAATCCTTGGCAGTTGATTTACGTCTTTGATGGCAATCCCAGAACCAACGTGCTGTGCGAGGGCTACGCCAAAGCGTTTAAATATCTATGTGACCTGTCTGATTTTGACGGGGACGTGGCCTGCTACATTGCCGAAGGCACTGAAGGCAACGACAATCATATGTGGAACGTGGTTCGCATGGAGGACGGGAAGTTTTACATAGCGGACATCACCTACAGTGACAACAGCCGGATCGGGAAAGACAGCGTGTTTATGGCCAATGCCTCCGGAAATGGGCGGAAGTACGTCGTTTCCGCCGGCAGCCAGCGGTATACCTACACTTATCGCAACGATCAGGAGGGCCTGTTCACCGATGGCTTCCTGCCCATAAGCTCCACGCCTTACACGCCGGACAGCCAGCCGTCAACGCCCACCCCCACCTTCACCGACGTAGACGCCGGAACGTGGTATGCCGACGCCGTGGACTGGGCGGTGTCCAAGGACATTACCAACGGCACCGGGGACGGAAAGTTCTCCCCCACCCAGCAGTGCACCCATGCCCAGATCCTGACCTTCCTTTACCGTGCCAGCCGCGGCGAGGGCAAGGCCGAGAACGCCGACATGGTCAAGGCCCAGGCCTGGGCCTTGCAAAAAGGAATGATTGACAGCGGCTTTGACGGCAGCGCGTTCTGCACCCGGGCTGACGCGGTCAATTACATCTGGCAGGCCCTGGGTAAGGAGGACGCCAAGGCCAGCAGCTTCACCGACGTGCCCGCCGGCGCCGTCTACGCCAAGGCGGTGGACTGGGCGGTGGACAACGGCGTCACCAACGGCACCAATACTGCCCAAACCGAATTCAGCCCGGGCAGGGTTTGCGACCGGGGCACCATCGTCACCTTCCTCCACCGGGCCTATGTGCCCGAGGCCCGTCTGTCCGCCTAACCGATACACAACCAAACAAGCGGCGGGAGGATATCCTCTCGCCGCTTTGCTCTGCCGTGCTCACCGGGCCCTCCGCCCGGAGGCCCCGGGTATGCTCAGCTCGTCCCGGTATTTCGCCACCGTCCGCCGGGAGATGGGGCAGCCCTCCGCCGCCAGCGCCTCGCACAGCTTCTGGTCGGACAGGGGATGGGCCTTGTCCTCCCCGTCGATGAGGCGGCGCAGAGCCGCCTTGGCCGCCGCGCCCCCCATATCCCCCCCGGCGCCCCCCCGGGAGAAGAAGTACCCCAGGGGATACACCCCCCGCTGGCACTGCAAATACTTCTCCCGCACGGCCCGGCTGACGGTGGACTCGTGGACGCCCACCGCGTCGGCCACATCCGCCATCCGCAGGGGGCGCAGGGCCTGCTCCCCCAGACGGAAGAAGTCCTCCTGCCGATCCACGATGGCCTGGGCGCAGCGCAGCAGGGTGTCCTGCCGCTGGGCGATGGCGTTGAGCACATCCTGGGCGGCCTGCACCTTTTTGCGCAGGTAGTCCTTTACCTCCGGCTGGCCGGAATTGGCCAGCAGCTCCTTATAGTAGCCGTTGATCTGGAAGGCGGGCCGATCCCCCGCCCGGGTGCGGGCCGTGAAACGGCCGTCCTTCTCCTCCACGAACACGTCGGGGTAGACGTAGGGGGTCTGACCCGGCTGGTCGAACACCGCCCCCGGCCGGGGGTCCAGCTCCCGGATGGTTTTCAGGGCGGAGCACACCTCGTCCACAGAGATACCCAGCCTGTCCGCGATGAAGCGGTAGCGGCACCGGGCCAGGGGCTCCAGGTATTCCCGGACGATGGCCAGGGCGGGGCCGTCCACCCCCGCCCGCTCCAGCTGGAGGGCCAGACACTGGGACAGGCTGTCCGCCCCCACCCCGGCGGGCTCCAGGGTGCGCAGCACCGCCAGGGCCTGCTCAAGCAAGGGTAAGGGGATGCCGCTGTCCCGGGCCAGCTCGGTTAGGGGCGGGCGCAGATAGCCGTCCCCGTCCAGGCAGGAGGCCAGGAACTCCACCGTCCGGGCGGTGTCCCCGTCCAGCCGCAGCCTGTCCAGCTGCCGGGACAGGAACTGGGGCAGGGTTTCCTCCAGCCCGCCGCTGACGCCGATCCGGGCGATGGGATCGTCCTCATACTCCCACAGGCCCTGGTAATAGCGGTTCTGCCGGTCAGTGTCCGCCAGCCAGCGCAGGTGCTGGAGGCGGAGATCCTCCCCGACATCCTCCGCGGGGGCCGGGGGGTCGTTCAGATCCACCACCGGGTTTTCCTGGGAGAGCTCCTGTAGATAGTCCCGCAGCTCCAGGGCGCTCATTTGCAGCATCTCCAGCCGCTGGATCTGCCGCTGATCCAGCTGTTGCACCTGTTTTTGAAGCAGCTCCATGGCCCTGTCCTCCCGTCCGGCCCGGAAATCCCCGGGGGTTATTTTTTGCCAAAGGGCCACCAGCCCTTGCGATCCTTCTTCTGCTCCGACTTTTGGGGGGCCGGGGCCTTGGCCGCCGTCATGCGCTCCAGGGCCTCCTTGGCCTTCTGATTGCCCTTGTCCGCCGCCTGCCGGTAGAGCTCCCGGGCCTTCTCCGGATCCCGGTTCACGCCGGAGCCCTGCTCATAGCACTGGCCCAGTAGGTACATGGCCCTGGTGCTGCCCTTGTCCGCCGCCTTCTGAAAGAGCTGGACGGCCCGGGCCGCGTCCCGCTTCACGCCGAAGCCCTGGAGACAGCACTCCCCCAGGGAGCAGGAGCCGTCCGGATGGCCGCCCTGGTCGGACAGGGTGTACAGCCGCACCGCCTCGGCGGGATCCTTGTCCACGCCGTAGCCGTTCTCATAGCACTCGCCCAGCAGGAACTGGGCCCGGGGATAGCCCTGGTCTGCGGAGCGCCGGAACCACTGGGCGGCCTGGCCATCGTCCTCCTTCACGGTGATGCCGTGGTAGTAGAAGAAGCCCAAATTGCACTGGGCTCGGGCGTTGCCTCGCTCCGCCGCCTGCTGGTAGAGCTCCCGGGCCTTCTCCTTGTCCTCGGCCACCCCCCGGCCCAGCTCGTAGCACAAGCCCAGGGAGCAGGTGGAGGCGGCGTAGCCCCCCCGGTGGCCGATCTCATAGAGCCGGACGGCCTCATTGATGTCCTTATCCACGCCGTAGCCGTACTCATGGCACTCGCCCAGCAGGAAATAGGCCCGGGCGCTGCCCTGCTTGGCCGCCTCCCGGAACCATTTGACGGCCTCGCTGTCGTCCATGTCCACGCCGATGCCCTGATACAGGCAGAAGCCGTAGTTGCACTGGCCCCAGGAGCTGCCGGCCTCCGCCGCCTCCTTGTAGAGGGCGGCGGCCCGGGCCTTATCCTGGGCCACCCCCTTGCCGAACTCATAGCAGGTGCCCAGGGCGCAGGTGGCGGTGGCATAGTGCTGCTCGTGGGACTTCTGGTACAGCTCCGCCGCCTTTTCCAGGTCGACCTCCACCCCGTACCCGTTCTCGTAGCACTCGCCCAGCAGCTGCTGGGCCCGGGCCTGGCCCGCCTCGGCGGCCTTGGCAAACCATTTGACGGCCTCCACGTTGTCCTCCGGCACGCCAATGCCCTGGTAGTAGCAGAAGCCCAGGTTGCACTGGGCCCGGACATAGCCCGCCTCCGCGGCCTGCCGGTAGAGCTCCACCGCCTTGGCCTTGTCCTCCTCCACCCCGGTGCCCAGCTCATAGCACAGGCCCAGGGAGCAGGTGCCCGCCGGGTAGCCCGCCTCATGGGACTGCTGGAACAGCTCCGCCGCCTTGCTCTCGTCCTTGTCCACGCCGTAGCCGTTGTCATAGCACTCGCCCAGCAGCTGGAGCGCCCGGGGATAGCCCTGGTCGGCGGCGGCCTGGAACCACCGGACGGCCTGCTTGTCGTCCACCGCCGTGCCGATGCCCTGGTAGTAGCAGAAGCCCAGATTACACTGGGCCCGGGCCTCCCCCGCCTGGGCGGATTTCAGGTACAGCTCCACGGCCTTGGCCTTGTCCATCTCCACGCCGGTGCCCAGCTCGTAGCACAAACCCAGGGCGCAGGTGCCCGCCGGGTAGCCCTTTTCGTCGGCCTGTATGTATAACTCCACCGCCTTGGCGGGATCCTGAACCACGCCGAAGCCCGCCTCATAGCACTGGCCCAGCAGATACAGCGCCCTGCCGTGGCCCTGTTGGGCGGATTTGTCAAACCAGTAGGCGGCCTGGTCGTTGTCCTCCACCACCCCGATGCCCCGGTAGTAGCAGAAGCCCAGGTTGCACTGGGCCCGGGCGTCCCCGGCGTCCGCCGCCTGCTGGTAGAGCTCCACCGCCTTGTCCAGATCCTGTTCCACCCCCCGGCCCAGCTCGTAGCACAGGCCCAGAGAGCAGATGCTGGGGGGATAACCCCCGTCGCTGGCCGCCTGGTAGAGCCGCAGGGCCTTGTCCGGGTCGGCCTCCACGCCATAGCCGAAGTCGTAGCAGTCGCCCAGAAGGCCCAGGGCCCGGGGGTAGCCCGCCTCCGCCGCCAGCTCAAACCAGTGGACGGCCTCCTTGTCGTCCACCTCGGTGCCGATGCCTCGATAGTAGCAGAAGCCCAGATTGCACTGGGCGGGGATGTAGCCCCGTTCCGCCGACCTCCGGTACAGCTCCACCGCCCGGGGGCGATCCTCCTCCACCCCGGTGCCCAGCTCGTAGCACAGGCCCAGGGCGCAGATGGCGGGGGGATAGTCGTCGTCCCCGTCCCCGCAGGCCTTCTGGTAGAGCCGGGCGGCCTGGGCCTCGTCCTTGTCCACCCCGGTGCCGTACTCATAGCACTGGCCCAGCAGGAAGGTGCCCCGGAGGAAGCCCTCCTCGTCGGCCCGGCGGTAGAGCTCCACCGCCTTGGCCTCGTCCTTCTCCACGCCGATGCCCCGGTCGTAGCACACGCCCAGGGCGCAGGTGCCTGCGTCGTACCCCTGCTCATGGGCGGCGCGGTAGAGCTCCACGGCCTTCTCCTCGTCCTTTTCCACCCCCAGGCCGTTCTCAAAACACTCGCCCAGAAGGGTCTGGGCCCGGGGGTACTCCTGCTGGGCGGCCTTGGCGAACCAGCTCACCGCCTCGGCGTAGTCCTGCTCCACCCCGATGCCCCGGTAGTAGAAGAAGCCCAGGTTGCACTGGGCGGGGGCATAGTCTGCCTCTCCCGCCTCCCGGTACAGCTCCGCCGCCCGCAGCTTGTCCATCTCCGCGCCGTTGCCCAGCTCATAGCACAGCCCCAGCTCGCACTGGGCGGGGGGATAGCCCTGCTCCGCCGCCACGGTGAGCTCCCGCACGCCCTTTTCCGGGTCCTTGTCCACCCCGATGCCCCGCAGCCAGCACAGGCCCAGGCCGTACTGGGCGGAGATGTGATCCCCCTCCGCCGCCCGGGTGAACCACCGGAAGGCCAGCTCCCCGTCCTGGGGGGCGCCGCCGGTGCCGTTGCAGTAGTTCATGGCCACCTTGTACTGGGCGTCCAGATCCCCCTCCTCGGCGGCCTCCAGCAGCTCCCGGAAGGACTGCTCCTTTTTGGCCGACACGTCGGCCAGGCTTTGAAGGACCTCCGGGTTGATATATACCATCATGGTGTCCTGCTCCTGCCCGCCGGGCAGGCCGCTATTTTTTTCCTCCGCCATGGTGTCCGCTTCCTTTCCCATACCCGCCGCGTCCCGGGGCGATTTTTTGATATTATATCAAAGGGGCCGCAGTTTTACAAGAGCGCCGGCGGGTGTGACCGGCTCCAATTTTTCGGATTTCCGCGGCGGACGCACCCACCTTTTACACACCAAAGGGCAAAAAAGAAAACCGGCAAAGCGCGGTGTTTATAAGACAGTTAACAGCCACAACAGGTTGAGCTGCTGTGGCTGTTCTTGTATTCTATGCTGCTATGTGATACTATGGCACCAAACAAACTTACAAATCCGAATTCATGAAGGTGCTGTTATGTATAAAAAAGACTATTTCAAAGATGATGAATATTGGAAGCGCCACATCCATGACGAACTGGAAGAAGATATGTGGATTGACGATTATCGTCCTTCTCTGTCTCAAGGTGGACTTGCTTTGGATTTAGGGTGTGGCCTGGGGCAGTATAGCCGCAGACTTATGGAGTATGGTTATTC
The DNA here is from genome assembly GCA_910584285.1 of uncultured Oscillospiraceae bacterium. Taxonomy (GTDB): domain Bacteria; phylum Bacillota; class Clostridia; order Oscillospirales; family Oscillospiraceae; genus Enterenecus. Next base: position 10,223 of record CAJTYK010000023.1, on the reverse strand, counting down.
TGTAATACCCGCTGATATTTCTGAGCTTGCCATAAATGAAGTTCTCAGATTTAATGCCAATGCTGTTTGTGCTGATATGAGAGAACGACTGCCTTTTGAAGATTCCTGGTTTGACCTTGTATTTGCAAATCTTTCTATTCACTTCTTTTCTGATCGTGAAACTCGGGCACTGATATCTGAAGTGGAACGGATTCTAAAACCTGACGGTGTTTTTGCTGGTACTGTGAATGGGCTTCAGGGAATTAAGGTTATGAAAGAGATTGCTGACGAAGTTGAACCACACTATTACGTCAGCAGAAAAGATGGCCGGCACATTCGACTATTTGATCGAGCAGATTTGGAGAGGTATCTTTCTGGATTTGATAAAGTCGAAATTGCCGAACGGGAAATCGTACGATATGGAAATGTGAAGAACTACTTGATTTTCATCGGCAGAGTATAAGGGATGAATGTCCCGGCTACCCTCAAATGCCCAAGATGTTTACGTCATTGCGTTCCGATGCGCCGCGAAAGCGGCTGTTTTCTTAAAGCAAAAGGCGTGACAGCTTTTGTCACGCCTTTTGCCTATTTTACTGTCCTATGAACAACGCCCGAATCTGCCGGGTTTTCTTTGTCCTTAGCTTTTCTTACTTGAAGTACCGCTCCAGCAGCCCCTTCAGAGCCTTGCCGTGGCGGGCCTCGTCCCGGGCCATCTCATGGACGGTGTCGTGGATGGCGTCCAGGCCGTTCTTCTTGGCGCAGGCGGCCAGGTCGAACTTGCCCTGGGTGGCGCCGAACTCGCAGTCCACACGCCAGGCCAGGTTCTTGGCGGTGCTGGCCTTCATGTTGGGCTCCAGCTCCTCGCCCAGCAGCTCGGCGAACTTGGAGGCGTGCTCGGCCTCCTCATAGGCGGCCTTCTCCCAGTACAGGGCCACCTCGGGGTAGCCCTCCCGGGCGGCGATGCGGGCCATGCACAGATACATACCCACCTCGGAGCACTCGCCGTTGAAGTTGGCCATCAGCTGCTCCAGGATGTACTTCTTGTCCTCGTCGCTGATGTCGGGGTTGTTCTTCACGGTCTTGGCATAGATGCCGTACTCATGCTCGGCGGCCAGCTTCATCTCGCCCTCCTGCAGGGTGAACTTGGAGCCGGCCACATGGCACACGGGGCACTCGGCGGGGGGGTTCTCACCCTCATAGACATAGCCGCACACGGGGCAGATCCATTTTTTCATGATAGTTTTCCTCCAATGTTAAAAATCTTCGCAGTCCTTGCACAGGCCGCGGACAATGAACTCACAGCGATCCGCCGTGAATCCGTATTGCACGCCCAGCCGTTCCACGCAGCCCTCCCCCGGCGTCAGCGGGGGCAGGTCGGCGACGCAGCCGCAGCGGTTGCAAATAAAGTGGGAATGGGGACAGGTTCGCCCGTCGTACCGCTCCTGACCGTTCACCGTCCCCACCCGCAGCGCCAGCCCCTGCTCGCACAGCTGGGCCAGGTTGCGATAGACGGTGGCCAGACTCAGGCCGGGATAGTCCGGCTTCAGGGCGCGGTACACCTGCTCCGCCGAGGGATGCTCCCCAGTAGCCCGGAGCAGGGCGAGCATGGCGTCCCGTTTTTTGCTCTGTCGGACAATCGCCATAAAAACAAATCCTTGTGGTTTTGGTGAGAGCTTAATAGGAATCATTCCTGTTAAGGATAGTACCACAAGCCGCGGCATTTGTAAAGCCCTTTTTTCAAAATAATAGAAAAAAATTTTGCCTCCCCAGGGAAGCTGCCCCGCCTATTCCAACAGCATCACCAGATCGTCCAGGCTGAGGGAGGGGTTCAACGCCAGGCTCACCGCGTAGCCCAGCACCTTTCCCATATCGGCCACCCGCTGATCCACCTCCCGGGGGGTGACGAAGAACTCCTCCCCGCCCGGCAGATCCCCCCGATCCGTCCCGGCGCGTCCCGCCCGCTCCAGCAGATCCAGGGCCAGGGTGGCCCCGTCCACCACGGTGGGCACCCCCACCGTCAGCACCGGCACCCCCAGGGTCTCCCGGTTCAGGGGTCGGCGGTGGTTGCCCACGCCGGAGCCGGGGATCACCCCGGTGTCCGACAGCTGCACCGTCCGGCACAGCCGATCCAGCGAGCGGGAGGCCAAGGCGTCCACCGCCACCACGCAGGCGGGCCGTAGTTCCCCTGACAGCGCCTGGGCGATGAGGCTGCTCTCCATGCCGGTGGAGGCCAGCACCCCTGGGGCCGCCGCCGCCACCGGCCGCAGGTGACCGAAGTGCTCCGGGATGCTCTCCACCAGATGCCGGGTGACCAGCAGGTGATCCACCGCGAAAGGGCCGATGAGGTCGGGGGTCACCGTCCGACTGCCCAGGCCCATCACCAGGGCGGGGCCCGATGGGGGCAGCAGGGGCCGCAGCTCCGCCGCCACCGCCTCCACCGCCCGCTGGAAGGCGCCCTCCTCCCGGCGGAGCAGCCCGTCCAGCTCGATGGTGATATACATCCCCTCCGGCTTGCCCAGGGCCTGGGCCCCCTCCGGGCTCTCAATGGAGACGGCGCTGACCTGGAAGCCGTCCCGCTCCCGCTCCTCTGCCCGGACGCCGGACAGGGCGGCGGCGTCCTTGGCCTCCTCCCGCCAGAGCTGATGAGCCTCCACCGCCAGATCGGTGCGGCGCTGTGTCATAAAAATTCCCCCTTTGACCCAATATCTTGTGGCTGTTCGCAGCCTATGGGGCTATTTTCTGCGGCGGCAAACTTTCTATGCGAAAAAGTGAAAAAAGGTGTTGCAATTTTTTTCTCTTAATGTTAAAATACATATCTGCGGCGGCAAACCGCCGTAATCATGATGAAAAAATCGGAGGAGGTGTTTGGTTTGCCCAATATCAAGTCTGCCAAGAAGCGCGTCCTGGTGAACGCCACCAAGGCCGCCCAGAACAAGGCGCAGAAGTCCGCCCTCAAGACCCAGCTGAAGAAGTTTGAGGCCGCGGTGGCCGGCGGCAACCGCAGCGAGGCCGATGCCGCGTATAAGGTGGCCGTCAAGGCCGTGGATCAGGCTGCCGCTAAGGGCCTGCTGCACAGCAACAACGCTGCCAACAAAAAGAGCGCCATGACCCTGAAGCTGAACAAGCTGGCCTGAGCACGCGCTTCCCGAGCAAATGAAAAAGCCGTCTGCCATCCGGCAGGCGGCTTTTTTGTCCTATGGGATTCCCGTATGGGGCCCCCGCGAAAGCCCAGCCCGCGGAAGCGGGCGGGTTTCGTGGGGAGATGAGGGGCAAGGGAGCGCAACAGGGAATGTCCGCAGGACGTTCCCTGTGGAGCGGACTTTGCCCCGAATCACTCCGCCAGGGCGGCGGTGATGATGGCCATCGAATAGACCTCCAGGGCGTTGCAGCCCCGGGACAGGTCGTTGATAGGGGCGTTCAGGCCCAGCAGAATGGGGCCGTAGGCGTCGAAGTTGCCCATGCGCTGGGCGATCTTGTAGCCGATGTTGCCCGAGGTGATCTCCGGGAAGATGAAGGTGTTGGCATAGCCCGCCACCGGGGAGCCGGGGAACTTCAGCTGGCCCACCGAGGGGCTGACGGCGGCATCGAACTGGATCTCGCCGTCCACGGGGAAGTCCAGCATCATGTCCTGGAGCCGCTTGGTGGCGTTGCGCATCTTGTCCACCACGGGGCCCTTGCCGGAGCCGTTGGTGGAGTAGCTGAGCATGGCCACCTTGGGATCCACGCCGAAGATGCGGGCGCACTTGGCCACCTCCTGGGTGATCTCGATGAGCTCGTCCTCGCTGGGGTCGATGTTGATGGCGCAGTCGCCCATGGCCAGCACCTGGTTGCCGCCGGTGGCAAAGGGCCGCACCAGGATGAAGCAGGAGGAGACGATCTTGTTGCCCGGCTTGGTCTTGACAAGCTGGAGGGCGGGGCGCACGGTGTCGGCGGTGGAATAGGTGGCGCCGCCCAGCAGGCAGTCCGCCTTGCCCATGGCCACCAGCATGGTGCCGAAGTAGTTGGCGTGACTCAAGGCCTCCCGGCACTCGTCGGCGGTCATCTTTCCCTTGCGCAGCTCCACCATTTTCTCCACCATCTCGTCCATGCCCTCATAGGTGGCGGGATCCAGCACCTGGACGTTCTGCACGTTGAGGCACTCCCGCTCGGCGGCGGCCAGAACCTCCTCCTTGTTGCCGACGAGGATGGGGGTGAGGAAGGTGCCGGACAGCAGGCGGGCGGACGCCTCCAGGATGCGGGGGTCGGAGCCCTCGGTGAACACGATGGTCTTGGGATTGTGCTTCAGCTTTTGAATCAGTTTTCGGAACATAGTTGTTACCTCCCAGTCAGGTTTGCCGGCGCGGCGTAAAAAGCGCTTTGAACATAATGTATCACCGTTCCCCCCATTTTTCAAGGGGGAGCAGGGAGTTTTTCGCAAATATTGTGTGTAGAGGCGGGCAGTGTCCGCCCGCGGGCCCGATGACAGGACGAACGGGCGACGGGCTGTGCGCCCCGGTAGCCTCGGAAAAAGTTTTGCCGGGGCAAGATGGCAAAACACCCTTTACAAACCGTTTTTTCGTGGGTATACTATACCTGCTGTACTGGGGCGGCCTGTGCCCTGCCGCCCCATCCTGACGCCGCCCGGATCTGCCGGACGGACCCTATGAGGAATCGCTGGAACGTCCCGCGCGCACGGATCTGTCCCGCCCTTCCTCGATGAGACTTACAAGAGGGGGAACTGACAACATGACAAATCCGGATTTCGCGCGCACCCTTTCCCTGCTGCGGCAGGAGAAGGGCATCTCCCAGCGGCAGGCCGCCAAGGCCCTGGGCATCTCCCAGGCCCTGCTGTCCCACTATGAGAACGGGGCCCGGGAGCCCGGCCTGGTCTTTGTGGGCAAGGCCTGCGACTTCTATCATGTGTCCGCCGACTTCCTGCTGGGCCGCACCCTCAGCCGGGACGGCACCACCATCCTGGACGCGGACACCCTCTACGACGTGTCCGACGAGCGGGACAACGTGCTGCGGGGCTCGGTGCTGGCCACCCTGTCCAAGAAGCTGGTGGTCAACTCGGTGGGCCTGCTGTTCGACCTGCTCAGCAAGCTGGGCAACAAAAACGCCATCCGGGCGGCGGCCAACTACCTGTCTACCACCGTCTACATCCTGTTCCGGCACCTCCACCGCTCCAGCCCCAACGGGGAGGAGGACATCTTCTCCGTGCCCGACGCCTGGTTCGTGGCGGGGCTGCCCCGGTCGGACATGATCCTCAGCGAGGCCCAGTACGCCCAGGCCCTGAGCAATCCCGGCAAGGGGGTTCCGTTCCCGCCCCTGGATCACGCCTCCATGAAGGAGGCCTACCCGGGCACCTACCAGTCCCTGCTCCAGATCGTCCACACCTGCGGGGAGCGGCTCAACGGGGAGATGTCCGATCATCTGGAAAACGTCAAGTAGGGCGCAAGCCCGTAGCGGAGCCCCAAAGAGGGAGGCGGATCGGTGAACGTCCAGAGCCATCTGTTTGTGCTGGCCTACCTGCCCGCCCTGCTCGTTGTGTGGCGGGCGGTCAACGCCCGGGCGGGGAACCGGTGGGCCCGGGTGTGCCTGCTGGGCGCGGGTATCCTGTTCTGCGGCTGGGGCGCCCCCTTGTCCCTGCTGGTGCTGGCGGGGGAGGGGGCGGTGAGCTGGCTGCTGGGCCGCCGGATCGCCCGGGGCGATCCCCATAAAAAGGCCCTGCTGTGGGCGGGGGCCGCGCTGCCGCTGTCTGTGCTGGCCTTCTTCAAATACACCGGCTTCGCCCTGTCCCTCACCCCGCTGGAGGGGCTGTTCACGCCCCCGGCGGGGCTGATGCCCCTGGGGCTGTCCTTCCTCACCTTCCAGCAGATCCTCTGGCTGCGGGACTGCTATGACGGGCAGCTCCCGGAGGAGGTCACCCCCCTGGATTACGCCTGCTGCCTCACCTTCTTCGCCACCGCCACCTGCGGACCCATCACCCGGATCGGGGAGCTGGCCCCCCAGCTGCGCCGGCCCGCCCCCTTCTCCTGGGACAAGCTGGCGGCGGGGCTGTACTGCTTTAGCCTGGGGCTGGGCAAGAAGGTGATCCTGTCGGCCATGTTTGCCAACGGGGCGGACTACGGCTACGCCAACCTGGGCACGCTCTCCCCAGCGGACTGCGCGCTGACGATCTTGTGCTATACCCTGCAAATCTACTTCGACTTCTCCGGCTACTGCGACATGGCCCACGGCATGGCGAACATGATGGGCATCGCCCTGCCGGTGAACTTCAACAGCCCCTATCAGGCCCTGTCTGTGCGGGATTTCTGGGGCCGGTGGCACATCACCCTGTCCCGGTTCTTCCGCCGGTGCGTGTACATCCCCCTGGGGGGGAGCCGGAGGGGGACGGCTGCCACCTGCCGGAACATTTTGATCGTGTTCCTGCTGTCCGGGCTGTGGCATGGGGCGGGGTGGGGCTTCCTGATCTGGGGGGGCCTCCACGGCCTGGCCATGGTGCTCGAGCGGCTGCTCAAGGGGAGGGCCACCCTGCCCCGGCCGATGGCGTGGCTGCTCACCTTCCTGTTTGTCAATGTGGCCTGGGTGTTCTTCCGGGCAGAGACGGCGGGACAGGCGCTGACCCTGCTGGGGGGACTGTTTGGCCCCGGCTGGGCTCTGCCGTCGCCGGAGCTTGCCGCCGCCCTGCCCCTGACGGCGGCGGGAGAGGCTCTGGCCTTCCTCCAGCGGGTGATCGCTCCGGGGGGAAGGCTGTTCCGCTACTGGATCCCGCTGCTGTTGATCCCGGCGGGACTGGCGCTGCTGGCCTGCCCCAACCCCACCGCCCGGGCAGAGGAGTTCCGGCCCACGGGGGGACGGGCGGCGCTGTGCGCGGCCTGTCTGGCGGCGTCGGTGCTGTTTCTGTCCGGGGTGGATACCTTTATCTATGCGAACTTCTGAGAGAACCCTGTGTGAATCGCGGGAAAGGGGGCGCTCTGTGAAGGCGAAACGGTTTTTCATCGGGGCGCTGCTGGCGGCGGGGCTGGCGCTGGCCGCCTGCGCCGGGCTGGTTGCCTGGACGGATCCCCTGCTGTCCGCCGGGCTCCCGGAGGAGGGGGAAACCGCCCTCTTTGTCAACGAGCGGTACGAGGCGGCGGGGCTGATCCGCCGGCAGGACTACCGCAATCTGGTGATGGGCACGTCGCTGGCGGCCAACTTCCGGGCGTCCTGGTTCACCCAGGGGCTGGGCAGCGGGACGCTGAAGGTCACCTTCCCCGACGGGCGGCTCAGCGAGTTTGACACGGCACTGGCGCTGGCCTGCCGCACCCACGGCGATCCGGAGCGGGTCTACTTCGGGCTGGATCCCAATATCCTGATCCGGGCAGATCAGAGCTCGGAGCTGCCGGACTACCTTTACAATGACAACCCGCTGGACGACCTCCAGCTCTACCTGAACGCCGAGAGCCTGGCCCTGGCGGTGAAATCCCTGCTGCGGGGGGAGGAGGCCAAGACCACCCTGGACGAGGCCTACACCTGGGACAGAACCCACTATTTTGCCCGGGAGACCGCCCTGGCGGGCTACCCCAGGCCGGAGTCCACAGGGCAGACCCTGCCCGCGGACGCCTTTCTGGACGCCGCCCGAGCCAACGTGGCGGTGATCCAAGGCTGGGCGGAGGCCCACCCGGACACGCAATTCATCGTGTGGTTCCCGCCCTACAGTGTGCTGTACTGGGATCAGATGGAGCGGCTGGGCCGGAGGTCGGCGGTGCTGTCCGCCGTGGAATACGCCTGGGAGGAGCTGTTGAAGTGCTCCAATGTGCAGGTGACCAGCTTCCTTAACGCCCAGGCGTACATCACCAATCTGGACAACTACGCCGACCACATCCACTGCTCCTCCGCCGTCACCCGGTGGATGGCCGGGGAGCTGATGGCGGGCCGGTGGCGGATCTGGCCCGGTTCCTGCCACAGCCAGATGGACGAGCTGCGGCGGTTTGTGGCCCAGTATGACTACGACGCCATTTTTGCGTGAACCCGGAGGTAAGCTATGACAGATCAATCGAAAATCCGGAACTTTTCCATCATCGCCCTCGTCGGCACAAGCTGCACTCATTCGCTTCCCCCTGCGGGGAAAGCTCATCCGTTTCGCTGTGCCTCCTCTCCCCACCGGACCCGCTTCGCTGGGCTCCGGCGGGGGCCCCATTTGGTAAGGAGGGCCTCGCTATGACTGACCAATCTAAAATCCGCAATTTTTCCATCATCGCCCACATCGATCACGGCAAATCCACCCTGTCCGACCGGATGATTGAGATCTGCGGTGCGGTGGAGCAGCGGCAGATGGCCTCCCAGCTGCTGGACAACATGGATCTGGAGCGGGAGCGGGGTATCACCATCAAGGCCCGGGCCGTCCGGATGGACTACAAGGCCGCCGATGGGGAAACCTACTGTCTGAACCTCATCGACACCCCGGGCCACGTGGACTTCAACTACGAGGTGAGCCGCTCCCTGGCGGCCTGCGAGGGGGCCGTCCTTGTGGTGGACGCCGCCCAGGGGGTAGAGGCCCAGACGCTGGCCAACACCTACCTGGCCCTGGAGCACGACCTGGAGATCCGGCCGGTGCTTAATAAGATCGACCTGCCCGCCGCCGACCCCCAGCGGGTGAAGCATGAGATTGAGGACATCATCGGCCTGCCCGCCCTGGACGCCCCGGAGATCTCCGCCAAGCAGGGGATCAATATCCCCGCGGTGCTGGAGGATATCGTACACAACATCCCCGCCCCCGCCGGCGACCCCAGCGCCCCGTTGAAGGCCCTCATTTTCGACAGCCAGTACGACCCCTATCTGGGGGTCATCGTCTACTTCCGCGTCATGGAGGGCGCCATCAAGCCGGGGATGCAGGTGCGCCTCATGGCCTCCGGGGCCCAGTATACGGTATTGGACTGCGGCTACCTGCGCCCACTGGGCATGGACAGCGCCCCCGAGCTGTCCGCCGGCGAGGTGGGCTGGTTCACCGCCTCCATCAAGAACGTGAAGGACACCCGGGTGGGTGACACCATCACCGAGGCCGCCCGGCCCACCGCCGAAGCCCTCCCCGGCTACCGCCCCGCCCAGGCCATGGTGTACTGCGGCGTGTACACTGAGGACGGATCCAAATATCCCGACCTGCGGGATGCCCTGGAAAAGCTCCAGCTCAACGACGCGTCGCTGTCCTTCGAGCCCGAGTCCTCCGTGGCCCTGGGCTTCGGCTTCCGGTGCGGCTTTCTGGGGATGCTCCACATGGAGATCATCCAGGAGCGGCTGGAGCGGGAGTTCGATCTGGATCTCATCACCACATTACCCTCCGTTATTTATGAGGTGACGAAAACAGACGGGACTTTGGTGCGGGTAGACAACCCCCACAACTACCCTGACCCCGGCTCCATCAAGCAGGCCATGGAGCCCTACGCCGCGGTGTCCATCATCACCCCGCCGGACTATGTGGGGGCCATCATGCCCCTGTGCCAGGATCGCCGGGGGGAGTACAAGGATATGCAGTATCTGGATACCAACCTGGTGGAGATCCGCTATCTCATGCCGCTGAACGAGATCATCTACGACTTTTTCGACACGTTGAAGGCCAAAACCCGGGGCTATGCCTCCCTGGACTACGAATTGGACGAATACCGCCCGTCGGATCTGGTGAAAGTAGATCTGCTGCTCAACGGCGACCAGGTGGATGCGTTGTCCTTTATCGCCCACCGGGAGAAGGCGTACAAGCGGGCGCGGCGGATCTGCGAGAAGCTGAAGGAGAACATCCCCCGTCAGATGTTCGAGGTGCCCATTCAGGCGGCCATCGGCGGCAAGGTCATCGCCCGGGAGACGTTGAAGGCCCTGCGCAAGGACGTGCTGGCCAAGTGCTACGGCGGCGACATCACCCGAAAGAAAAAACTGCTTGAGAAGCAGAAGGAAGGCAAAAAGAAGATGCGCTCTCTGGGCACGGTGCAGATGCCTACGGAGGCCTTCATGGCCGTTCTCAAGATTGACGACGAGGGGTAGCCCCTCCCGCACCCCTGCCCCTGCGGGGGAGGGGGCGCTCCCCCGTTCCCCTGGGGGTGTCGGGGCTGCCAACCCCCTCGGGTGGCAGGGTGCGGGTCTCGCCTTCGGCTCGGTCGGCGCTGGACGAGCGCCACCGGCGCTCAGCGCCCTGCCGGGGGCGTTCCTTTCTGCTCGTGCAGAAAGGAACCGAAAGACACGCTTAGGGGGACGCCTCCGAGTGGAGACGGCCCAAAGGGCGGGCCATCTCCACA
>CAJTYK010000022.1 GCA_910584285.1 uncultured Oscillospiraceae bacterium | reverse complement strand
CGGTTCGCCTTCGACGAGCTGGGCCGGGGGGCCATCGTCAACGCCTCCCGCTCCATCCTGTGTGCCTGGCAGAAAACCGGGAAGGACGGTGCGGACTACCAGGAGGCCGCCCGGGCCGCCGCGGAGAAGATGCGGGACGAGATCAAACAGTATGTCACTATTCTGTAAGGAGGGCCGAACATGCCGATTCAACAGATCTGCACCGTAGCCTCCATGACCCAGTTGGACGCCTCAACCTGGTGGATGGTGCTGGAGGTCGGGAAGCTGGTGGAGCAGTACGGCCTCACCGGCGGGCAGTTTTTGCATATCAAATGCGGAGACGATCAGCTCCTCCGCCGGCCTATCTCGGTGGCCATCGCCGGCTGGGATGAACCGGAAGATCTGGCCACCCTGATCTTTGAAGTGCGGGGCGAGGGCACCAAATGGCTGTCTCAGCGCAGAGAGGGGGACAAGCTAAACGTGCTGGGCCCCTTGGGCAACAGCTTCGACGTGTCCCAGGAGGGGCATTATCTGCTGGTGGGCGGCGGCATCGGCGTACCGCCCCTCATCACCTGCGGCGAGTGTATGCGCTGGCCCCGGACGGCGGTGCTGGGCTTCCGCACCAAAGAGAAAGCGTTCCCCGCCATAGTCAGCCGTTTTGAGGAGCACTGCGAGAAAACCCACCTCTGCACTGACGACGGCACTCTGGGCCGCCATGGCTTTGTGGATGGACAGGTGCGGGATCTTCTTGAACAGGATAACTCCTTTACACAGATTCTGGCCTGCGGCCCCCGGCCCATGCTGAAAAGCGTGGCAAAGGTGGCGGCAGAGTTCGGTGTCTCCTGTCAGGTGTCCATGGAAGAACGGATGGCCTGTGGCATTGGGGCCTGCCTGGGCTGCGCCATCCGGATGAAGGACGGGATCATGAAGCACGTGTGTAAGGACGGCCCAGTATTCAACGCCGAGGAGGTGGACTGGGATGCGTGAGAAATGCCTGGATCTGTCGGTGGAGCTGGCGGGGGTACAGTTGAAAAACCCCGTGGTCGTGGCCTCCGGCACCTTTGGCTTTGGCCGGGAGTACGGCCAGTTCTTTGACCTGTCCGAGCTGGGGGGCATCTGCTGTAAAGGGCTTACCCTTCATCCAAGAGAGGGCAATCCCCCGCCCCGAATCGCTGAGACTCCGCTGGGTATGCTCAACTCCGTGGGGCTGCAAAACCCCGGCGTGGACGCCTTCCTCCGGGACGAGCTACCCTTTCTGCGGCAACATGATGTAGCTGTCATCGCCAACATCTCGGGAAATACACCGGAGGAGTACGGCGTCATGTGTGAAAAGCTGTCCGAGGCCGGGGTAGACATGATTGAGGTCAACATCTCCTGCCCCAATGTGAAGGCCGGGGGGCTGGCCTACGGCACCCGGCCCGAGCTTGCGGCGGAGGTCACCCGGGAGGCAAAACAGCACGCCACCGTCCCGGTGATGGTGAAGCTCTCCCCCAACGTCACCGATATCACCGAAATCGCCCGGGCCGTGGCGGACGCGGGCGCGGACGCCCTGTCCCTCATCAACACCCTGCGGGGGATGCGCATTGACGTGAACACCCGGCGGCCCATCCTGAACATGAACACCGGGGGTCTGTCCGGCCCCGCTGTCCTCCCTGTGGCCGTCCGCATGGTTTGGGAGGTGGCAAACGCCGTCAAGCTGCCCATCCTGGGCATGGGCGGTGTATCCACCGGAGAGGACGCCGCCCAGCTCCTGCTGGCGGGGGCATCCGCCGTGGCCGTGGGCACTGCCCTATTCGCCGACCCCTTTGCCCCGCTGAAGGTGCGGGATGAGCTGGCGGGTATCGCCGCCGCACAGGGCCTGTCCAACCTCCGGGAGCTCACTGGCGGCGTGCGACCCTGGTAAACAGAAAGAAGGCATACCATGACCACCATTTATCTCATCCGCCACGGTCAAGCGGAGGGCAATCTCTACCGCCGCTGTCACAGCTGGCACAACGGGCTGCTCACCGGCAAGGGTCGGGAACAGGTGAAGGCCCTGGAAAAACGGTTCGAGGGCGTTCATTTTGACGCGGTATACTCCAGCGACCTCTACCGGGCCATGTCCACCGCCGGGGCCATCTACCGCTCCCGTGGCCTTCCCCTGCGGGTGGATCCCGGCCTGCGGGAGATCGGCGCGGGCGTCTGGGAGGATGTGCCCTGGGGACAACTGCTCTACGATCACCGGGAGAGCCTGACGGCATTCCTGGCCTGCGACCCCAGCTGGCACGTGGAGGGCAGCGAGACCTTCCCCCAGGTGCGCCGGCGCATGATCGCCGCTTTGACCCGCATCGCCGCCGCCCACCCGGAGCAGACGGTGGCGGTGACCTCCCACGGCTGTGCCATCCGGGAGGCACTGTCCGCCCTCCTGGCGCCGGACGCCGCCAGAACCAGTCAGATCCCCCTGCCCAACAACACCGGCGTGGCCAAGCTGATCGCGGAAAACGGCAGCTTCCGGGTGGAGTATTATAATGACGACAGCCATCTCGGCTCTGCTGATCGCTGGCTGTACCCCGTCTCCCGCTCCAATGCTGCCGCCGGTGTCTCCGGTATGGAGCGCAACGCCCTACGCCACCGCACCCTGATCCTGCCCCAGGAGGAGGATCTGTATCTGAGCGCCTGCAGGGAAGCCGGCGTTGAGCCATATAATTTCCTACTGGGCGAGCCAGACAATCTGCTGTTGTCTCTGCTGGGAGATCGGCCCGCGGGGGTGCTCCAGATGGATCGAACCAGACAGGCGGAACAGGGCGCGGGCTGGATCACACTGCTGTGGATGGCCCCGGAGTTCCAGGGAAAGGGGCTTGGAATCCAGCTGCTGGGCCACGCGATCTGTACGTATCGGGCCCTGGGGCGGCAGATTCTGCGGTTGACCTGCCCTCCGGAGCACCAGCGGTTCCGTCAGTTCTGCCTCACCCACGGCTTCACCGAGGCGGACGGCAAGCCTGACGTGCTGGAAGCTTACATCGGGCTGGAGCTGTAAGCCGGGAGAGGGCTTCTCCGAACCTGCGCGGAACCCCTACATAAATGACCCAGGGCGGCCGGGATTATCCGGCCGCCCTGTTTTGCTTACCGCATCGCCCGGCCGACGTCGTTGGCCGCGTCACCGATGGCGTCGCCCGCGCCTCGAACCACATCGCCCGCGCCCCGGGCCAGATCCCCCGCGGCGTCACCGATGTCATCCATCACGCTGTCCCCATCCTGGCCGCCGACCCCGGCAGAGCTGTCAGGACGGCCGTCATTGTTCTGATCGTTGGTGCCCCCTGCGCCGCCGCCATTCATGGCGTCGTTGCCGTTGTTCCCGCCGTTCATGCCAGGGCTGTGCTCATCCTGGGGCATGGTATGGGTGGGCTCCACTGGGTTGGAGTTCTCCTCCCGGTTGGCCGAGCAGCCCGCCAGGGTCAGGGCAAACACCAGGGCCATTGCCAAAGCAAACCTTCTCTGTTTCATCGTTATGCCTCCTGCTTTTTTTCACTTCCCCGCTCCTCATTATGTGCGGCTGGCGGCAAATTAAAAGCAGAAAAATTTTGCCGATTTTCCAGCGCCGCTCGTGAATCCTCCGTTTTTTTCGTCGGCGCGCACCCTTTCCTTCTTTTTACATAAGCTGTATCAGGGAAGCCGGAGCCCGCCCCAGGTGGGGCCTGCCATCGCAGACTTCCCACAACCCCCAAAAGGAGGAATTGTCCATGCCCCAGACCGGCTCTTTGACCGTTCGCGCGTTTACCTCCCAGGCCCAGCTTCCCGTCGCCGGCGCCACGGTGATCATTTCCGGCCCCAGTGAGGACGGCCGCCGCAACGTGCTCTCCATCCAGACCACCGACAGCAGCGGCGCCACCAAGCCCTTCCAGCTGGAGGCACCCGACCTGTCCCTCAGCGAATCCCCCGGCGGGGCCGCGCCCTTCTCCGACTACGCCCTGGTGGTAGAGCACCCGGACTACTATCTGGCCACCTTTGAAAAGCTCCAGGTGTTTCCCGGGGTGGAGACGGTGCAGAACGTGCCCCTGGTGCCCCTCCCCCAGCCTTCCAACGGGGACGACACCGCCAGTCCGGTGGTGGTCACACCACAGCCGCTGTGATCCGCTCCGGCGCCAAGTAAGGAGGTTCCTATGCCTATCTCAGTCACGCCCTACATACCCCAGACTATCACCGTGCACCTGGGCCCGGCCAACCAGTGGGCGGAAAATGTGACGGTGCCCTTCATTGACTACATCAAAAACGTGGCCTCCAGCGAGATCTACCCCACCTGGCCGGAGGCGGCGCTGCGGGCCAATATCCTGGCCCAGATCTCCTTTGCTCTGAATCGGATTTACACGGAATACTATCCCAGCCGGGGCTATGACTTCGACATCACCTCCTCCACCATCAACGATCAAAAATTTATCAAGGGGCGCAGCACCTTTGAAAACGTGGATCGGCTGGTGGATGAGCTGTTCAACACCTATATCCGGCGGCAGGGCTTTGTGGAGCCCCTGGCCGCCAAGTTCTGCAACGGCACCACCGTCACCTGCGACGGCCTGTCCCAATGGGGCAGCGAGCGGCTGGCCCGGCAGGGCAGCTCCACCCTGGATATCCTGCGCCACTACTACGGCGACAACATCGAGCTGGTGTCCAACACCCCAATCCGGGATATCTCCTACTCCTACCCCGGCTATCCCCTGCAAACCGGATCCTCCGGCGACTACGTCACCGTGCTCCAGGTCATGCTCAACCGGATCGGGCAGAACTACCCCGCCATTCCCCGCATCCGCCCGGTGGACGGCGTGTTCGGCAGCCAGACCGAGGCGGCGGTCAAAAAATTCCAGTCCATTTTCAACCTCACCCCCGACGGTATTGTGGGCCAGGGCACCTGGTATAAGCTGGTATCCCTCCACGGGGCAGTCAAAAAGCTGTCCGAGCTGGTGAGCGAGGGCCAGCCCTTCACCCAGATCCAGGGCCCTGCCGCTGGGGTCACCCTCCGGGAGGGCAGCACCGGCCTGGCCGTGTCCGCCTTACAGTATTTTATCTCCATCATCGCCCAGTTCAATTCCGGCGTGCCGCCCCTGACCATCGACGGCATCTTCGGCCCCCGCACCCGGGAGGCGGTGGAGGCCGCCCAGACCCGCCTGGGCCTGCCTGCCACCGGCATGGTGGATCAGCAGACCTGGCAGCGGCTGTACGACGAGTATCTGGGCATTGCCCGCACCGCCCTGGCGGGAGCCAACCTGCCCACCAGCGCCCAAGACATTCAAAACTCCGTGGCCGCCGGCCAGTTCCCGGGCTACAATCTCACATTTGGCAACTCCAACCCATGAAAGGAAGGATCTTCCCTATGAACAACACGGCAAACGGATCGGAGCTCACCGGCCAGCCCATCCGATCCCTGCAATATATGCTCAACCAGCTGGCAATCCACAATCCCAAGCTGATCCGGCTGACGGTGGACGGCATCTTCGGGGAACGCACCCTGGAGGCCGTCATGGTGTTTCAGCGGGAGTACCATCCCCCGGTGACCGGGGTGGTGGATCTGGGCACCTGGGACGCCATCCGGGAGGCCTACTACCAATCTGAACAGCAGTACGGCTTCCCTCCCCCGCTGAACGTCATGCCCTGCGGCACCTACACCGCGGTCGAGGGTCAGGAGTGCCCGCCCATACTCATTGTCCAGGCCATGATCGTCTCCCTCAGCAAGGTGATGAACAACTTCACCCCCTGCAAAATGAGCAGCTGCAACGACGGCGAAACCCCCGCCAACCTCCGCGTCCTTCAAAAGTTGGCGGGCCTGCCCGCCACCGGCGTGCTGGATCGCCCCACCTGGGCCTATCTGGTGCAGCTCTACCAGGCCCTTGTCACCCGGGCCTGAGCGACAGACAAATTCTGCTTGTCTTTACCGCCCGGATCGGCTATAATGTTCCTTGTCCCTTGCGCGGCGCCTGCCGCGCCCTGCCCGGGAGAGGAGCTGGTGCATATGGCCGGGTTTATCCATGACAAGCTGGACATCAAGCTGCTGGTGCTCTACATTTTGGATCGCGCCGCCGCCCCTATCGACTTTGCCACCCTCACCGACCTGTCCATGTGCGACGGCGGCGTGGACTATTTCCAGTTCGCCGAGGCGGCGTCCGAGCTGCTGGACAGCGGCCACATCGCTCAGGATGGGGAGTTCTACTCCATCACTGACAAGGGCCGCCGTACCTGCGCCGCCGGGGAGAGCAGCCTGTCCCCCGTGGTACGTCGCCGGTGCGATCAACGCATGGCCCCTCTGAACCAGGCGCTAAAGCGCAGGGCCCAGGTGCGCTCGGAGGTGCGGCCCCAGCCCCAGGGTTTCGACGTGTGCCTCGCCATGGACGACGATCAGGGCAGCCTGTTCTCCCTGACCCTGCTGGCCCCCTCTGAGGAGGACGGGCAGCGCATCGCACAGCAGTTTCTCCAGCACCCCGACCGGATATACAACGGGATCCTCGGCGTCCTGCTCGCCGAACAAGATTAGGAGGGAACCCTTTTGACCATCCTGGGCTATTCCATTGTGGATCTGTTCCTCTACTTTATCTTCTACTCCTTCCTGGGGTGGGTGATGGAGACCTGCTACTGCTCCATCTGCGAGCGGCGGCTGGTTCCCCGGGGCTTTCTATATGGCCCCATCTGCCCCATCTACGGCACGGGCGTGCTGCTGATGATCCTGTTTTTCACCCCGTTGAAATCAAACCTTGTGCTGTTCTATGTGGTGGCCGTGGTGGTGATGAGCTCCTGGGAGTATTTCGTGGCCTGGCTGCTGGAGACCACCACCCACGTGAAATATTGGGACTACTCCCACTTTCGCTTTAACCTGAAGGGCCGGATCTGCCTGTGGGTGGCGCTGGTGTGGGGCGTGCTGTCCTATGTGGTGATCTTCTACATCCACCCGCCGGTGGAGGATCTGTTTGCCGATATCCCCCCGGTGCTGAAATACACGCTGGGCGGCGTACTGCTCACGGTGCTCATCGTAGACGCGGTGTTCACCATCCGCCATCTGGCCTTGGTATCCCGGCTGGTGGTGGGTGTCACCTCCCTGGGGGAGGAGCTCCAGCTCCAGCTCTCCCTGGGCAAGGCGGAGCTGTCCGATATGCTGGAGGACAAATCCTCCGCCCTGCGCCAGCGGTACGGCGACCAGATCGCCCAGCTGGAACGGTACAGCCGCCGCTTCCGCAGCCGGTACAGCAAGATGACCGTCAACCGCCACTATACGGTTCACCACGAGGACATCGTGGCTGCCGCCCAGCTGGCCCGGGAGGAACTGCTCCGCAAAAAGGCGGAGCGGAAGGCCAGCCGCTGACCAACCCGTACAAAAACCGGGGCCGACGGAAAACCGTCTGCCCCGGTTCGTTGTGTTCTGTCAGCCCTCCCAGCCCTTGCACACGTCCACCCAGGCCGTATAGCCGGAGTACCGCTCCAGTTCCTCTATGGACAGCTCGATGGCACTGTTGCTGCTGCCGCAGGCGGGGAATACCGTCTCAAACCGCTTCAGGGAGCGATCCAGGTAGACCGTCACCCCCTCCTTGATCCCGAAGGGGCACACGCCGCCCACCGCGTGGCCCACCAGCTCCACCACTTCGTCGGGGGTGAGCATCTTCGCCTTGGTGCCGAACTGGGCCTTATACTTGGGGTTGTCGATCTTGGCGTCCCCTGCGGCCACAATCAAAATCGCCCGCCCGTCCACCAGGAAGGACAGCGTTTTTGCGATCCGGCAGGGCTGGCACCCCAGCGCCTGGGCCGCCAGCTCCACCGTGGCGCTGGACACGTCGAACTCCTGTACCCGATCCGCTATTCCAAATTGGGCAAAATATTCTTTTACTGCCTCAATTGCCATAGTATCCTCATCCTTTCCCATCCTGCCGCCCCGGTTTGAGCGGCCTTTTGCATCATATCACAAACGAGGCGCCCAGGCAACTGAAATTTTCCTCAGGTCAGGTCACTGCCGGCGTTAGGCAGGCGGGCCCCGCCGGACGTGTCCTGGATGTCCAGTCCGTTCTCCGTCAGAATCAACCGGCCGTAGCGGGTGCGCTCCCCGCCTGCATAGTCCCGCTCCCCCACCGTGAGCTGATCCCCCATCTGTCCCAGGTAATAGTCATGCACCATGCGATCCTTTAGCTCCAGCAGGGAGAAGGATCCGGATTCGTGTAACCACCGGATCACCCGGATACGCTCGTCCCCAATGCCTGAGCCTATACTCACCTGAGAGCAGATCTCCCGTCTGCCGTCCCCGTCCAAGTCGCACAGATAGGCGTTACAGATGGGCATACCGTCGAACAGCGTCAGTTCCTCCCCGTCTCGAACGGCGATGAGCTTCCTCGGGCACAGCCGGAAGATGACGCCGGGGTATTCGCCCAGCTGGATCTCCCGGTACTCATCCCACGCCATCCCATCAGTGGAGTCCACCCAGATCTCCGCCGGGCCGGGCTCGTGGTATACAAAGTCTATCGGTCTCCCCGGCCCCGAGGAGTAGCCGGGATTGGTGGCCAGGGCCACCCACAGGCCCAGCACCCCAACGAGGGCCAGCGGCGCCACCCAGAAGGCAGGTTTTTTGTACTTCAAGACGTTCTTGATGCGGCTCTGGAAGCCGCTGCCGCCGAACGCCAGAGGCCCCGCCGGCAGCCTCCCGCCCTGGGACAGCCGCAGCAGGGAGGTGGAGTAGTCCGCCCGGATATCCCGACCCATCCGCTCCAGCACCGCCTCGTCACAGGACATCTCCATGTCCTTCCCCGCCAGATGGAACGCCAGCCACACCAGCGGGTTGAACCAGTGGACGGCCAGCGCCAACCACGCCAGCGCCCGGAGGATGTGATCCCCCCGGCGGATGTGGGTGCGCTCGTGGAGCAGGATATAGTCCCTCTCCCCTTCCGGCAATCCGGAGGGCAGGTAGATCCTGGGCCGGAACACCCCCAGCACAAAGGGGGATGGGATGTGATCCGCCAGCCGGACGTTTTTCTCCCCCTCCAGCGGCACGGCTCCCACCAGCTTCCACCGCAGCCTCAACAGGGAAATCAGGCTGTAACTCATCAGGACGGCAAACCCCGCCAGCCAGATCACGGCGGGCACAGTGCGCCAGTCCGGCACGGGGCCCAGTTGGTTGATAATGGGGGCCAGATTCTCCTCCGGATCCCCTCCGATCACCACGGGCTGCCCCGCCTGATAGGGGTGATCCACCAAAAAGTCGTTCACCGGCCGATCCACTGCAGGGATGCCAGTCTGGATCTGGATCACCTGATCCGTACCTCCTCCCCGCCCGTCGGCGTACACCATTTGCTTGGAGGGTAAAAGGCTGAATTCACTGTCCCGGGTAAAGGGGCACAACAGCCGGAACAGCACCACCGCCCACAGGGCATAGGAGAATATTTTCGGGGCTTTTCGCAGAACCAGCCGGGCCAGCAGTACGAACAGGATGACAAAGGATCCGGTAAGGCTCATGCCCACCACGATGAAGAACAGGTTTTCCATCACCCTCACCCCCTGCTCTCGTCGATGAGCCGCTGGAGCTGCTCGATCTCAGCGGCGCTCAGCTTCTTCCGGCTGGCAAAGGCCGTCAGGAACTTGGGCAGGGAGCCGTCAAAGGCCTGGTCTACAAACTCCTCGCTCTGCCGGGCGGCGAACTCCTCCCGACCAATCCGGGAAGTCACCACCCCGCCCTCATTCTGAAAGATTCCCTTTTGGCACAGCCGCCGCAGCACCGTATAGGTGGTGGACTTCTTCCAGTCCAGCCTTTGGGCGCACAGCTCCACCAGCCGGTTGGACGCCACCGGCTCATTGTCCCAGATCAGCGCGGCAAAGGCGGCCTCCACCTCGCCCAGCCTGTACTGCGTCATATTCATCCCTCCAGTTTGGTCTACATCCTGTAGCCCGTCTTTAGTCTACAGCAAGTAAACCAGCTTGTCAAGGACAAATTTTTTTGCCCGCTTATCGCCTATGCTTTCCCCTTCGCCGCCAGCCCCTCCAGGCTCTGGCCCTTGAGGCACCGCTCCAGTAGCTCGGGCAGCCGCTCCGGGGCGCAGGCGAAACAGGGGACGCCCAGGCTGGCAATCCGCCGGGCGGTCTCCGGGTCGTAGAAGGGCTTGCCCCCGTCGGCGATGGCCAGCAGCACCACCACCGTCACTCCGGAGCCTTTCAGCTCCTCCACTCGGCGCAGCAGGGCCGCCCGGTTGCCCCCCTCGCACAGGTCGGAGATGAGGAAAAACAGGGTTTTCGCCGGGGCCTCAATGAGCCCCTGACAGTAGGCAATGGATTTGGCGATGTCGGTGCCGCCCCCCATCTGGAAGCCGAACAGCAGATCCACCGGGTCGGCGCACAAGGGCGTCAAGTCCATGATCTGGGTATCGAAGGCCACCACACTGGTCTTGACCGCCGACATGGAGGCCAGAACACAGGCCATCACCGACGAATAGAGGATGGACTGCCCCATGGAGCCGCTCTGGTCGATATCTAAAATGATGTGCCAGCGATTGATCTTGCTGGAGCGGTCAAAAAACCACACCCGCTCCGGGATTACGGCCTTCAGCTCCGGGCTGTAGTTTTGCAGGTTCCGCCGGATGGTATAGGGAAAGTCGATGGCCGCCGCCGACGGCAGAGGGGCATGGGCCCGGCGGTTCAGCGCCGCCGTCACCGCCCGACGCATGTCATTTTCCAGCAGACGGTTGATCTCCTCTACAATTTTGTGGATAAACTTCCGGGCGGACTCCTTGGACTTCTTGGGGATCTGATCCTTGAGCATCAGCAACGTAGACGCCAGATTCAGATCCGGCTCCAGTCCCTCCAGCAGCTCAGGCTCCAGCAGCAGTTGCTTCAGCCCCTTGCGCTCGATGGCGTCGTTCTGCACCACCGCCACCATCTCCGGGTCGAACAGGGAGCGCAGATCCCCCAGCCACTTGGAGATCACCGGGGAGGACGGGCCCTTCCCCGCCCCGCCGGATGCTCCGCCGCCGCTCCCGAAGCTCTCACCTGGCCCGCCGTAGATGGCCCCCAGCGCCCCATCCATGAGCAGCTCCTCCTGGGACAGGCCTCCGGCCCCCATGCCGATGAAAGAGTCCTCCGTCTCCGCGCCCAGGATCAGCCGCCAGCGAGAGAGTTGCTCGGTCTGCGCCATGGCTCGCACCTCCTAAATGTCGTCAAAATCGAACTCATCCAGGCTGTCCAGCACTGTCTGTTCTGCCTCGGTCACGTCGTTCATCAGAATCTCCGCCGCCTGCCGGGCGTTGACGCCCCAGATCTCCCCCAAGTTCTCCGCGATGTCGTTCTTTTCTGAGGGAGAAAAGTCGGCAAAGGCACGCCGCAGGAACACCAGCGCCCGCCGAAAGGTCTTGTCGTCCAGCCCACTCAGGTACTGATCCAGCTGCCGCCACAGGGATAGCCTGGCGATGAGGGCATAGCGGTTTTTGCCCGCCAGCCCCTCGAACCACCCCGCCCCCAGGTCGGCGGGCACGCCTGGGGACAGCCGCCGGGCCACCTCCCGGGACAGCAGTTCCTCGTCCACTTTGCCCCGTTCCAGCAGAATGGCCATGGCAAAACCGGAGCAGCGGGTGTTGAGATCGTCCCGATCCGAGATGCTGGTCAGCAGATCGAGCCACCGCTCCTCCTCCAGAAACTCGTGGTTTAGCTGTAAAGCATTTATCCTATCCATCGCTTGGTTAACAGCAGATGCGGCTTTGCTATCGCCCACACAGGCGCTTTCCAGCGTTAGGCACGCCCTCAAATAGAGCTGCCTGAGCAACGGCACCACCGGGGCCGGGTCAAACCACCGCAGGTCACCGTACCGTACCACCAGCGACAGCCGGGAGGCCGTCTCCGCCACCTCCGAGATGGCGGCGGAGTCCACACTCAGCCCCTGTAACATCGCCAGTGCGTGGGCCGCGGCGGCGGGCATCCCGCATAAAAAGGCGTCCTGGAAGATGGCCGCTGCCTGAGCGATGGAGCTACTGTTGTCCGCCCGCTCCTTCAGGGCGAAGGCCGCTGCCCCCTCAATGGTGTCCCCCATGAGGGCGGACTCCACGATCTCGATCTCCGCCTCTGGCGTCCAACGCAGCTCCCAATACTCCCCCCAGTTGGCTCCCTCCTGCCGGGAGGGGAGCAGATTGGCAAAGTGCACCCCTAAAACCCGTAGCCGGTGGAGGAAAAACGACCGCCGCAGATCACCCAGCGCCGCCGCCTCTGACTTCACATTCAGCTTCTCCCGCAAGTCCAGATCCACCCGTTGCAGCTCGGCGGTGCGGTACTTCTCCAGGCGCAGGACCTTGAGCTGCCGGTAGAAGTCCTCCTGCACCGAGGTGCGGGCCACCCCCTCCGGGAGGAAGCCAATCTTCCTGCCGATCTCGGTGTCCGCCGCCGCGACGGCCAGCTCGGAGAAGCTGCCGTGGCCCATGGTGGTGACGGAGGCGTCCCGCAAGTCTGACAAGGTGGGATACTTGCTCCCCCGCATGGCTGCCAGGGTATTGGCCAGTCGCACCGCCTCAATCACCTCGGCAGAGGACACCACATTGCCCGCCTGCCGGTGGGCGGCGGCCAGCTGCGTCAGGTAGAGGTAGGCCCCCTCCCCCACACCGCCCCGGTTCAGCGCATCCCACAGCAGCTCGAAGTAGGCTGGGGCCTTGTTCCCCGCCCCGTAGCCGGAACGGGAGGACAGCCGATAGTAGGAATAGGGCATCAGCGTGGCGCAACAGTCCGCTTTGGGCAGAGCTTTTTCTTCTTCGTCGGTCATGGGCTGGTTTTCCTCCAGCCCCGCCACGTGGAAGGAGCCGCACACGCAGAAGATCTTCTCCACGGACACACCGGAGCCAATGGCCTGGGCGATAACCCGCTTCATGTACGCCTCGCGCACCACGGTTTCCGCCAGATCCCGCCCGCTCTCCAGGGACGCCGCCCGGAGCTGCCGCCCGAAGGTGTTGTTGACGGCCTGGAAGTCCTCCCCGTCCCCCAGCTGCTCAAAGCTCCGCTCCCAAAAGGTGTCGTGATCCTCCCCTGTCAGGGTCTCCAGGCGCTTGTAGACACTCTCGGTGGTGACGGGGGCGTCTGGCTCTCCTGAATTCTCCTCGCCACTGTCCTCCCCCGACCGCAGGGCAGCCCGCTTTGCCGCCGCCTCCGCGAACGCCAGGAACACCGACGACGGAAGATCCATAAACCGGCACTCCACCCCGTGCTCGTGGGCCCACAATATCGCCTGGGTCTCCGGGGAGTAGACGGCAAAGGGCCACAAAACCGTCCGCACTGGCGGCTCCTTGGTGTAGGCCAGAATAGCCGCCGGGAACCGGGTATCCGGATGACATAGCCACCTCATCTGATCGTTGAGATCGCTGGGCCCCTCCACCAGCACCAGCTCCGGCTTTGCCTCGTCCAGCGCCTTTCGCAGCCGAAACGCCGCCGCCGGGGACAGGTGGCGGACACCGAATAACGTCGGCCCGCTCATCACCCGTTCAGCTCCCGGCAGGCGCGGTACAGCGGCAGCCACTCGTGCCCCCGCTTCTTCATCACGTTCTCCAGGTATTCCTTCCAGGTCACCTTGTCATGTTCTTCGTCCTTGACCACAGCCCCCTGGAGAGCGGCGGCCAGATCCCCGTCTGAGATCCGCCCGTCCCCAAAGCTCCCGGCCAGAGCCATGGAGTTGGCCAATAGGGAGATGGCCTCAGCGGTGGACAGCACGCCGGAGGTGGTTTTCAGCTTCTGCTTGCCGTCCAGGGTCGCCCCGGCTCGCAGCTCCCGGAAGATGGTGACCACCTTCTCCACTGTATCCTCCCCCGGCTGGCGGGCGTTGAGATCCAGCCCCGCGGACAGCTGGGCCACCCGAGTGCGCACAATGTCCAGCTCCGTCTCCATATCCGACGGTGTGGGCAGGACGACGATGTTAAACCGCCGCTTCAACGCCGCCGACATATCGTTGACGCCCTTGTCCCGGGTGTTGGCGGTGGCGATAACGGAGAAGCCCTTGGCGGCGGGCACCTCCAGCCCCAGCTCGGGTACGCTGAGTCGCTTTTCCGACAGGATGGAGATCAGCGCGTCCTGTACCTCGCTGGCGCAGCGGGAGATCTCCTCCACCCGGGCGATGGATCCGGTCTCCATGGCCCGGTAGACCGGGCTTTTCACCATGGCCTCCAGGCAAGGCCCCTTGGCGATAAGCATGGCATAGTTCCAGGAGTAGCGGATGTGCTCCTCTGTGGTGCCCGCCGTGCCCTGGACGACCTTGGTGGAGTCCCCGTTGACGGCGGCGGCCAGGTGCTCACTGAGCCAGGACTTGGCCGTGCCCGGCTCACCGATGAGCAGCAGGGCCCGATCTGTCACCAGGGTGGCGATGGCGATCTCCACCAGCCGCTTGTTGCCCATGTACTTGGGGGTGATCTCCACCCCCTTGACCTTGGTGTTCCCCGTCAGGTAGGTCAGCACCGACCGGGGGGACATCCGCCAGCCGGTGGGAACGCTCTCCGTCTCCGCCGAAATCAGCGCGTCCAGCTCGGTCTGATAGAGCTCCTCCGCTGGGAGGCGCTGTACGTTTTTGCCTGCCATGTTACACTCCTCCATATTCAACCCATGTTTCGGAGCCTCTCAAAGGAGGGCACTGGCTCCCCCGCCTCCAAGGCCGCGATGACATAGGGGTATGACTTCTTGACCAGCCCCTGGTTCCCCGGCTGGTACGCCTTGACTACGAAAAGCTCTTTCGCCATCTGGACCACCTGTGCGGTCGGCAGACGTTCCTGCGCCAGGGCCAGCAGGTCCAGTACGTGAGAGAGATAAATTGTGTTGCTGTGCTTTTGCATCGCGGGGCCCAGTACGCCGACAGGATCTCCACCCAGCCGAAAAATATCACGGCAGTAATGATACATACAGCAGCCCGCTGCCACCTGCTCCCGCAGGTGGGCGATCACAAGCTGGCGGTTCTCCTGGTCACCGGGATCCAACAGGCCCATCAAAATCTTGTCGTATTCCTCAATGTCCCCGCCGTAGCCGGTGCGTGTCTTTTCTCCTGTGGTTTTCCAAACGGCGTTGGTAAGCCGCTTCACCCATCGTCTGTCCAGGGGTTGAGCGGCGGGCCAGGCGTTGTTAATCTGATAAGCTCCGGTGGTTTCGTCCCGCGACAGCCGCCCCAGCCCTTTCAGGACGGCGCTGTGGAGTGCTTTCTTCTGTTCCCCACCCAGCAGGGGTTTGATGGTGGGCACATAGGGGGAGAAGATATCGTACACCTCCGCAGCCGACCGGGTCATCAGCGCCGCCACCACCGCATGGGACAGGTAACGGGTTTCTTTTGGGTGCCTTTCCCACAGCTCCAGGCAAAGGCCGCACAGCGGCCCTGGCCCCGCCAGACACAGGCTTTCCAGCAGCAGGGCCGTCACCTCCCGCCCAAAGCCCAGACGCTGCTCCTTTTCCCCCCGTAGATGGTCGATGTCCGCCAGTTTGGCGTCTACCCAACGCCAGAAATCCAGCATAGAGGGGGAGAATTTGCCCAGGGCCGCGGAAAACCACTGGCGAAGCTCTATCACCTCCGGATTGGTTAGGGACTCCTTCCGTGCCAGTATCTCCTCCATCCTGTCCCACAGCCTCCGGGCCACCAAATCGGAGGCCCAGTCCGCCTGGGAAGCCCCCAGAAAGCGGAGGCTGCCGCTGTTTTGGGACAGCTCCTTTTCCCAGAAGGTGCTGACCTCGTTCCCGTCCTGAAGGGCCAGCGCGGCCAGCGCAGCCTCCCGGCTCTTTCCCCGCTCAGATTCTGCCAAATCCAGCAGAAGCGCGGCATTGCTCTTGTCCCCGCCCAAGGCAGTAACGACGGTGGCGCGCACATCCTTTTTCGCGTTGGGCAGCACTTCTTTTAGCCAGGGCGTAGCCTTTTCCCCTTCCAGAGCGGCGATGACCTCCACCCGGCGGGCCATCTCCTTCTTCCCCGCCGGGTCAAAGCCCTGCTTCAGCACCGGGACAGCAGATGGCCCCACTTGCTTCAAAATTCTGGCGTTCAGCTCCGCGATCTCGCCGTAGCTGTCCCCCAGCCCTGCCGCCACCCCGGGCAGCACACGGTAGTCCTCAAAAAATTCTGGGTGGTTCTCCCAGGCGGATTGGATGATCTCCATCCGCCCGCCGCCAGTGGTGGTCAGGGCCGTGAGCAGCGGGCAGAGCTGCCCGTAGGAGATCTGATGGTATGTCCCGCCTCCGGCAGGCAAGGGCTTCAGCTCCCCCTCCACGCCGGTTTTTGCCTGGGTGTAGGCCACCGCGTCCACCAGGGCCAGCACGTCCAACAGCAGGCCCGCCCGCTGCTCCGGCGGCGCGGTCAGCAGCTTGGAAAGGCCCCCGTCAATCTTCCCGAACACCGGACTGGCTGCGGCCAGGGGCTTCAACCCCTCCAACCCC
Source organism: uncultured Oscillospiraceae bacterium (assembly GCA_910584285.1). GTDB lineage: Bacteria > Bacillota > Clostridia > Oscillospirales > Oscillospiraceae > Enterenecus. The sequence goes on along the minus strand of CAJTYK010000022.1, from coordinate 16,852 downwards.
CGCTGGAGCCGGAAGTCCTCCCCCAACAGGGACACCCCCGCAATGGCGGCATATTCCAGCCGCTCCTTCACATCGTAAAGAGGCTGTAAGTTCATCCCCGCACCTCCTCAATATTGCAGCCGGAGGATCTCGTCCGGCGTCACCACGCTGTAGGGATGGAGGCAGAGGGCCCTATCCCGCCCGTCGTAGAACATCAGCCCGAACAGGGCGCTGCCCGCCGGGATTTCCCGGGGAAGCATCCCCAGCCGCTGCGTACAGGCGTGATCTGCCCCGTCCTCCGCCCTGTCCCGCAGGACAATCCGGGCCCCTGCCGGATCCTCCAGCACGTAGTCCTCCCCAATCCTGCCAATGCTCCCCACGGGCAGCAGCACCGCCAGAAACTTGGGGGCCAGGGTGTTCTTGATCGTCCCCTTCACCAGCTTGGCTGCCCCCGCCACGCCGGGCTGGGCCAGCCTGGGCAGGGCTGCCTGCTCCTGAGCCGTCAGGGGCCGGGTGGACGCGCTCTCCCAGCGCACCCGCCGATCCCCCTCCCCAGGGTAGATGTACAGGGCGGGGATTTCCAGCAGCCCGAAGCGGCTGTCCTCCCCCTTCACGTACTTCAGCGCCTTCAGGGGGCGCAGGTTCAGCGTCTGCCAGATCTCGCCGCTGTCCACGTCCAGCCACCAGCCCCGCTCCACATACTCCTTCCTGGCCTCGTCCAGCGACACGTCAAAGGAGAGCTGCGCCAGCTTCGCGTTCTCTCTGACGGAACCGATGGCCCCCAGCTCCTCCAGTGTCCACACACCGCCCAGCGCCTCAAAGAGGGCGGAGTCCTCAGCGGAGAAATTTCCCGCCTTTAGCTTGCCCTCTAAAAACGTCCGGCCCTTCTTGATGGTGGAGCGCAGCGCCACCAGGATCCGCAGGGCCTCGGTATAGGCCCCGTCCGCCCGGCTGGGATCCTTCTGCACCGTCCGCACCGCCAGGGCCACCCGGGTAAAGGCCGTCTGGGGCCCGGTGAGGTAGCAGCTGCCCAGCTCCCTGGCCAACTTGTCAAAGGTCTGGGCGGAGCTGCCCGCCAGCGTGCCCAGGCCGGAGGTCAACAGCTCGTCCACCATCTTCTCCGCCATGTCCAACCCCTCCAGTTGGCGGGCCAGCTTTTTCTTTCGGGCGGTGGCGTTGGGTTTTTTGGGCTTGGGGGGCTCGTCTGCGGCCCCCTCCTTTTTCGCCGCCCGGGCGGCTTGTTTAACCCGCTTGTCGGCGATGTCCCGGGGTATGTCCGCCGTCTCGAAGGGCTTCGACCCCAGGATCTCGAACATCAGCCCCAGGGCGTGTTTGCAGGGGAACTGCCGACTGGGGCAGGAGCAACGGCAGGTGGGCGCGTCCCGATTGGTGAAGTCGATAGACACCCGGTAGGGGTTCTTGCCGCTGCCCGCGCACTCCGCCCAGTACAGCGTGTCATCTTCTGTCCTATGATGGGCGGAAAAGCTGCCCTTTTTCGATAGCTTTCGTCCGTTTTCCGCCGCCGCGGGGTTGGGCGCCTGGAGGAGGATAAATTGTTCGGTCAAATCCATGAGGCTCACTCCTTCCTATGGAGAATAAATCAGCTATATTGTACTATATTCTGCCGACAGGCGCAAGAGGTTGTGCCCAGACCCAGCCTGTGATAAAATGAGAAAAAACCTTGCGTCACGGGGCATATCCCCTTCCCGTCTGCGTTTTTATAGGTGAGAGGAGGTTGAGCACATGGACGACGCCGCCATTATCGCGCTCTATTGGAGCCGGGACGAGGCCGCCATCATGGAGACCGACAAAAAATATGGCCCCTACTGCCGGGCCATCGCCCAGAATATCCTCACCGTCCGGGAGGACGCGGAGGAGTGCGTCAGCGACAGCTACCACCACGCCTGGCACGCCATGCCGCCCCAGCGGCCCGACCGCCTGTCGCCCTTTTTGGGGCGGATCGTCCGCAACCTGTCCATCAGCCGCTGGCGGCGGGAGCGGGCACAAAAACGGTATACAGGGCTGGAAAGCCTGCTGTCCGGGCTGGAAGAATGTCTGCCCGCCCCCCAGGACGTGGAGCGCGCGGTGGAGGGCCGGGAGCTCACCCGCCGGGTGGAGGGCTGGCTGGAGGGTCTGCCTCGGGACGACCGGGTGGTGTTCCTCCGGCGGTACTGGTACGGGCAGGAGGTACAGGCACTGGCCAGGGCCTGGGGTGTCAGCCCCAACCAGATGGCCAAGCGGCTCCAGCGGCTGCGGAAAAGTCTAAAGCGGGACTTGGAACAGGAGGGATTTTCGGTATGACCAGGGAAATGCTGTATGACGCCATCACGGAGGTCAGGGACGAGCTGATTGTGGAGGCCATAGAGACAACCCCCGCCAAAAGCAAGTTGCGCTGGCTGAAATTCGGCTCCATCGCAGCGTCTTTCGCCGTAGTGGTGGGACTGGGGGCCGGGGTGCTCAGCGGGAAAATCCCTTGGCTGCGCATCGGAGGCAATACCGCCGGGGGCGGCGCCGACGGCAGCATGGTGTTCGACTCCTACGCCGGGCCGGTGTTCCCCCTCACCACCGTGGAGGGCGGAGACGGCTTGACGGTGGAGCGGGCCATCACCTACGACTTTGAGGGGTGGATGGCCGGGGACTTCAATCGGCGCTACTACGGCCTCCCAGTGACCGATTCCTACACCCTCACCAACCCCACCGGGGAGGATAAGACCGTCACCCTGCTCTATCCCTTTGCCGCCGACCTGTTTGAGCTGGGGCTGGGCAAGCGGCGGCCCACCCTGACGGCAGACGGGATGGAACTCCAAACTGCCCTGTTGGCCGGGCAGTATTCGGATCTTACCGTTGGAAGGCCCGGCGGCCTGCCCAGCTTGCACAGCCCGGACAGCTGGGAGGAATACCGGGAGCTGCTGTCCGACGGGCGCTATCAGGCCGGGGCGCTGGAGGAATGGCCCGACCTGTCCGGCGTCCCGGTGACGGTGTATGAGATCACCAACCCCTGGGCGGAGCCGGGGGTTGGAAACAAGGGGGACGGCAGCTATAACCCCAACATCCACGCGGAGATGGAGCTGAACTATGACAAAACCACAGTGCTTTCCTATGGCTTCAACAGCTATTGCCGTGATCCGGACGGAGGCACAGCCCGGCTCGGCTTCAATGCCCCTCAGCCCCCGGCGGAGGGATCCTCCAAGGATCCCTCCATCTACGAACGGGAGCGGGCCGAACGCCGCTATCTCCTTGTCATTGGGGAGCCGCTGGACAGCTTCCGGCTGGTGGGCGTGTCCACCGGTGCGCCGGAGAGCACCGACTATCTGGAATGGGGTGTGGACATCGGGGCCGACCTGCGGCAGTACGAGACGGATCTGGACAGCGTCCTGCGCACGGTGGCGGAGCAGGGCTACGGGACGACAGACTGGAATCACTACGGCAGTATGGCAGACGCTCCGGACTTTGAGCTGTATTTCGGCATGATGAAGGACTGCCTGCTGGACACCGGCATCCTACTGGACGATCCGGAGGCCCGTTATGACTTCATCTGGCTGGAGGATCTGTATCCCGAGGTGATCCAGCGGGTGTTCTACCTAAAGGCGGAGGTCACCATTCCCGCCGGGGCCAGCGTCACGGTGGAGGCCCGGATGATGAAGGAGGCCAGCTTTGACTATGACTGCTCCAGCTCCAAAAACAAGGGCGTCTACGGCTACGACCTGGTGACGAAACTGGGCACCAATCTGGAGTTCACCGCCCAGACCGTCAAGGCCGTCAACACCGACGGCGTGGAGATCGTCCGTCAGAACTTTGGCTTCGACTGGGAAAACGGGGTGGATACTGTCACCCTGGATCCGGCGGTGGAGCACTACTATCTGGAGGTGCGCCGGATCAAGACGAAGTGACCGGAGCGCAAAAACCGGGGCCTGCCAAGCGGCGGGCCCCGGTTTTCCGGATCTGTTTACTTCTGCTCCCCCTCGGGGGCGGCGCTGTCCGCCAGCTCGTAGACCGTCTTTTCGCTGAACAGCGCGGTGATGGCGTATACGTGCTCATAGCCGTGCTTGTCATACTCCCGGGGCATCTCAAAATATTTCACGTCGTAGGAACTGATCTCGCTCTTGGTGGTGGCGATTTGCACCACCAGCGGGGTCTCCTTGTCCAGCTCAATGGGGGCGCTGCCCGTCAACACCGACGTGGCGTAGGTCAAGGAGGAGGCGCTGACACCCGTCGGCGCGTCCAGGGTCAGAGTGGACGTCTGGCTCTCGCTTTGGAGGGTCAACTCCACCCCCTCCGGGATCTTGCTGAACCCCAAGGCGAGCCGGCCATCCGGATCGGACAGGGCGCGGCGGTTCTGGCTCACCGGGGCCCACTCCCCCTCCTTCAGCTCGTAGAGGGTGATCTGGACGCTTTTCACCCCGCCGTCCCCGGCCTTGCCCACCTGGTAGTCGAAGATCCGGTAGCCGTCCATATTCACATTCAGCAGCTGGGCCAGCGCCGTCTCCTCCTGGGTCAGCTCCACGGGGGCGATGGTTTTGGAGCCGCCCCCGGTGGGCGCGGCCCTGCAACCGCCAAGAGCCAAGGCCAGCAGCGCGGTCAGAAACAGAGCGCAGTATCGTTTGATCCTCATGGAACGCACCTCCAAATGCGGCAGTTTGCCGAATTGTGCACTATTTTGTCAGATCGATTATAGCACGTTCCACCCGCCCTGTCTACCCGGCATTTCCTTGCGGCGCAAAAGGCAGGAGCGCCCGGCCCCGCCCACCAAAACGCAAAACAGGCCCCGCCCCGGCCGGCGCTGATCGCCTATCCGGAGCATGGCCCGTCTGGTTGAGGCGTAACGGCGGGGCGGTCATCCCCTTCTCCGATCCACCCCTGTGGCTTTGTAGTGCTGCTGCTTTGCCTGATACATTCTCATATCCGCAATTTTTACCAGCTCCTCCAGCTTTTTCTCCGGGAACTCCCTGTGCTGCGCGTAGCCGCAGGACACCGACAGCCCCTTGACAAGATGGAGGTTCCAGTATGCTATCATTTCCTCAAATTTGCCCTTGATTGCCTTTAGCTGCTGGTCGTCGGCCTCTATCATGGCCACAAACTCATCGCCGCCGACTCTGAACAGCTCCCCATAGTCCGCAAAGCACTTTTTGATACAGGCGGCCGCGCCTTTGATCAGCTTGTCCCCCGCCTCGTGTCCCAACGCGTCGTTGGTCTGCTTCAAGCCGTTCAAATCCATGGACACATAGACAAAATCGTCCTTCAGCGGGGTATTGCCGTGGGCCAGCATACTGTCATCATATCCTCTGCGGTTCAGCAATCCAGTCAAGGCGTCCGTTTTCGCGTTTTTCAAAGCGCTGTCCCGATTGGCCGCTATCTTCAAAATGAAAAACAGAGACGCCCCCACCGCTATGGCAAAATAGATGGCCACAATGCCCAAAATCAGCGGCACATCCTTATGAACAACGCTTTTTTCCTGTATGACGGCCACAACATACCCTCTGTGGCTGAGGGCCTTGAAATAGGACTGCTTCCCGTCAACGCTCCCCTCCAGCATTTTTTCCAGCTTTCCCCGGGTCAGATCGATCCCGATCTCCTCCAGGGTCTTCCCCACCAGCTGCGGGGAGGTGGCCCCCTGGATCTCACCGGAGTTCTCGTCCGCCACCACCATGGTAACCCCCAGGTAGGTGGGCATCTCCTGCATGGTCTCCTGAATGCTGCTCACCCGGAGCTCCTCCATCAGCCGCTTGGGCTCAATGCCCACCTGTAGCATCCGCGTCCCCGTCTCATTCCAACAGATGGCGTACATCATCATTTTTCCTTCGGCGGTGTTGGCCGTTAGATCCTGGCACATGGACATGCTCTTGTCGGAAAGCATGGGCTTGAAGTAGCTCATCTGCTCCCCGGAGTCAAACGAATAGCCATAATACCGCGGCTCCGTCCCTCTATAGATCACTCCGTTTTCATTAAAAAGATGGATCTCGTCCACCTTGATCATGGCGGCAATTTTCAGCAGCTCCTCAATGTTGTCCTCAATCTCAGGCTTGCAGTCGATGGTATAGGAGACAGCCATGGCTCTTGTGATATAATCCTCCTTGAGCGATTCCACAAGCACGGTTTCCTTCGTCTGATTGCTGTCAATCAACTGGCAGATCTGGTCAAGCAGGATGACCGTTGTCTGGCTGACCTGCTTTTTGTTTTGATTCATCTGGATCGCGGATAGGATCCCCAGCAATACGGCGATGGCAACCAGGAGCGTCGGTATCACAAAGACCTTGCTTCTCCTCGTCAGCTTCATGCCATCTCTCACCCTTCTGCCTCTCCTTGGCCCCGGCTGTACCAGCGACGCAGGAAGTCCGCCACCGCCACCGTCAGCTCCCCCAAGTCCCAGCCGGTGGTGTTCACCGTCATGCAGTAGCTGCTACCCTGGCCCCAGCGGGTGTCCGAGATCATCTCCCGGCTCCGGGCCCGGGCCTTGTCCACTCGGCGGATGTTCTGCTCCAGGGCCCTGCGGGTGAGATTCTCCCCCTCTGCCGCACGCTCCATGCAGCGGTGCACCTTGGCGTCCATGCTGGCGCACACAAAAATGCTGAACGGCTTCTGATCTGCCAACAGCACGTCGGCGTCCCGGCCCACAATCACGCAGTCCTTCCCCGCCTTGGCGATGCCGTCCAGCACCCGCTTCTGCTCGATGAGCAGATTGGTCTGGGTGGACTGCATGATGGCGCTGCTGCTGAAGGAGCGCCCATAGGTCAGGGGGATATGCTGCCAGGCGTGATCCTCCAGAGCCTTTTCCACATATCCCTCGTCCATGCCCTGGGCCTGGGCGATGGCGGTGATGATCTCCCGGTCATAGTAATCGAACCCCAGCAGGTCGGCCAGACGCTTTCCCAGCTCCCGGCCACCGCTGCCAAATTCCCGACTGATAGTGATGATTTTCATACCTGATCCTTCCTTTCCCGGCGCGGGCAAAAGCGTCCGCACCGACGGCGCTGGATCCAGCGATCCTTTACAGGGTTATTTTACCGGGTTCTCCCACGATTTGTCAAGGGAAACCCCCGCTGCCCGCAGCAGCAGATCCACCGCCCCCACCCGGTAGCCGCTGGCGCTGTACAAGGCCGTCCCCGCTCCGTCGCACAGCACCATCAGGGGCGGATCATCTGGCTCCCGGCCCAGTCGCCGGGCTACCGTCTCTATATCATATGCCCAGTCGTCCAGCAGGGCCCTCCCGTCCAGCTCCGCCAGCGCCCGGGCCAGGGTGGGTTGGGTCAGGCTTTCCCTCCCCCGGAGCAGGAACAGCACCGACAGGGGCAGAGCCTCCCGGCGGGCCAGCAGCTCGTTCAGTACGTGCTCGGTGGGCTCCGCCCCCTCCTCCAGCCACAGGACGAGCACCGGCCCCGTCCCCATCCGAAACAGATCAGGCACCCGCTTCCCCTCCAGCGTCCGAGCGGACAGGGCGGGCAGGGTCTGGCAGGTGAGCAGATCCGCCGCCGTCCAGGGCCGGAAATGCAGAGAAAGCGCCCGCTCCTCTCCCGCCCGCAGCTCCACCTCACGCCGGGAGGCCAGCTGATTGCCGCCAGGCAGGCGCACCGTGGTGATCAGCCTGTAGCGCCCCGGAGCCAGCGTCAGATCACCTTCCGTCCAGCTCTCCTCTGGGGACAGCCGTCGCCAGCCCACCGCTGTCCACCGGGACAGGCCCCAGTCCCGGCCCGTCGCTGGAAGCTCTCCCCCGGATCGGCTCAGGCGCAGCGTCCCCGCCTGTTCCGGAACCACGGGGCGGAAGCCCCCCTCCGCCCAATACTCTGGCGCGCCGTCCAGAGGCCGCAGGCGGGCTGGTATGCCCAGCGTCCGCAGGGCCGCCACCCATAGCAAGCGTTTGCCCTTTTCATCGCACGCCCCTGCCTCCAACACGGCCTGGGGCGTCTGCCACAGCCGGTGGTAATTGCCCGCCTTCTCCCCCAGCAGCATCCCCAGCTCCCGCCAGAGCTGGACGGGATCGTCTGTCCGGCCCCGCAGCCAGTCCTTTAAAAAGCCCCGCCAGGGGGTGAGCCGCTCCAGCGCCACCCGGGGACAGGCGGTGTAGGCCCAGTAGATTTCCTCCGGCACGTCCACCCTGCTGGGTTGGATATGTGTAAAGTGATCCTCCAGTACAGCAAACGTCACATCCCGGAAATCCTTGTCGGATAGGGTTCGTACCAGCCGCTCTCGGGCCTGGGCCCCTTCTCCGCTGAGAAACCGCTCCAGCTCCCCCCAGTTCCCCAGAGCCCTTTGCCGCAGATCCTCCCACTCTGGCCGCCTGGGGGTGGAGATCTCGGTCAAGTGGGCCTGCCGGATCCCGTCTGCCTGCTCCCGCACCTGCGCCCGCCGCGCCTTGTCCTCCGCGCTGAGGACGGCGGGGGCGGGCCGGCTACCCGCCGGGGCGCGGAAGTCGAAGTCCGTCCAGGGACTGTCCCCTACCGCCGCGGGGTTCAGCTCCAGGGCAAGCCCCTCCGGGCCGCAGTCCCCTTCCCCCCACCGATCCCCCAGGCGGGCCAGCACGTGGACGCTGCCCCTTCCCAGCGTAGCCCGGGCCGTCCCCTGCCCGTCCGCCGTGAGCACGGCGATGGTACGGTACGCCGCCTCGTTGAGGATTTGCAGGTGAAGCTCTGCTCCCACCGCAGGCTTTCCATCCGCTTTCACCTGGAACACCCGTGTTTGCGTGTCAGCATACCGGGCGGTCTGGTTCAGCCAGGTCACGCCGTCCACCGTCCCCAGCGGCTCCTCGCCCCACAGGCCCTCCGCCCCGCCGAACACCCGGCTGTGCACCAGCACCGCCCGGGAGGCGGCGGTGGTGAACCAGCCCCGATCCAGCTCCGGCTCCGGCTCGCAGGCCCCCAAAAACCGCCAGCGCTCATGGCACAACGTCTCCACCCAGGCGTGGTTGTCGTCACAGTGCGACCACCGGGGGGCGTATACCTGCCGGGCCGGGACGCCCACACTGCGCAGGGCGGACACCAGGAAGGCGGACTCCTCCCCGCACCGCCCGCTACCGCAGCGGTATACCGTCAGCGGAGAGGCGGTGCGCTCGTCCTGGGCCTGATAGATGGCCCGTTCCCGGCACCAGCGGTTTACCTCCTGTACCCGGGCCTCCCCGTCGGGTAGCTCCTTCACCCGGGGCCAGAGGGCGTCATAGAAGATCTCCCGGTGGAAGGAGAGATCCTCGTCGTTTACTCGGGGAAACAATACATAGTGGGCAAACACCGGCCAGTCCAGCGCCCCGCACCAGGGAGCTGTTTTCCGGAGAAAGACCCCATGGCGGACAAATTGCAGGAACAGCTCCGCCGGATAGCCCCACAGATCGCTGGGGGGCAGGTGTTCTCGCAGGAACTCCATGGCCCGCAGCTCCTCCCCTGACAGGGTGGACAGCGCCCCACTCCAGTCCGGCTGCTCAAACCGCTCAGACATGATCCCACCTCCTTTTCCCCTATTATACCGGGGAAGCCGCCCCCTGGCAAGCCTTGACAGACCCGGCGGGCAGCCGGTATAATGGGCGCAACAACATCAGGAGGTGCGGCATATGAGCCGGGTATTGCTGGAGGTCTGCTGCGGAAGCGCGGACGATGTGATCGAGGCCCACAAGGCGGGGGCGGATCGGGCGGAGCTGAACAGCGATCTGTTCCACGGGGGGCTCACCCCCACCCTGGGGGAGCTGATTGTGGCCAAGCGGGAGACGGGGATGAAAATTATGGCCATGGTGCGCCCCCGGGAGGGGGGCTTCTGCTACACGGACGCGGAGTTCGCCACGGCGGTGGAGGACGCCAAGCTGCTGCTGGCCCACGGGGCAGACGGGCTGGTGTTCGGCTTCCTCCACGAGGACGGCACATTGGATGTGGAGCGCACCAAAGTACTGGCGGAGCTGACTTGGGGCGCCGGGAAGGAGTCGGTGTTCCACCGGGCCATCGACGTGGTGCCCGACTGGCGCTCGGCGCTGGATCAGCTCATCGCCCTGGGTATCACCCGGGTGCTCACCAGTGGACAGGAGCCGGACGTGTCCCTGGGTACGGACACCGTGCGGGACATGATTACCTACGCCGCGGGGCACATTGAGATCCTCCCCGGGGCGGGAATCACCGCCCGGAACATGGATCGGATTATCGCCGAGACCGGCTGTAATCAGATCCACCTGGCCGCCCACCGGGAGCTGACCGACCCCTCGGTGCGCAACAACCGGGCCATCTTCTACGGCGGCTGCCTCTACCCGCCGGAGGATCGCTTCAAGGTCATCGACAGCAGCTACATCGGCGGGATGGTGTCCCGTTTGACCGAATAACCTTGTTATGCTGGGGCCGGATCTGTGGATCCGGCCCACTTGTTTCGTCCCTTGACAAGGGCAGAATTTGAGGGTATCATATGGTGTCAGATGAAACAGTTACAGATGAAACGAAAACGGAGGCTTCCTTTCCATGGCAGACACAGACAACGAACGACAGCAGCAGCGGGAGGACATGATGCTCCGGGGCTCCCTCCCCCGGGTGATCACCAGGATGGCCTTGCCCTCCATCATCTCCTTTCTGATCACGTCCATCTACAATCTGGCAGACACCTATTTTGTCAGCGATCTGGGCGAGAGCGCCCAGGCCGCCATCAGCGTCAACGCATCCCTGGATCAGATCATCATGATGGCCGGCTCCATGCTGGCGGTGGGGGCGGCCAGCTATATCTCCCGGCTGCTGGGGGCCCGGGATAAGGACAAGGCCAACCAGGTGCAGTCCACCGCCTTCTTCACCGCCATGATCTTCGGCGGGGTGGTCACCCTCCTGGGGGTGAGCTTTATGCACCCCATGGTGCGGCTGCTGGGGGCCACCGACACCTGCGAGCAGTTCGCCGTGGAGTATGCCACCTACGTGGTGCTGGTGGCCCCCTTCATGGCTGCCAACTTTGTGATGAACCAGTGCCTCCGGGCGGAGGGCAGCGCCATGCTATCCATGGTGGGCATGGGCTTCGGCGGCATTTTGAACTGCTTTCTGGATCCCATCTTCATCTTCAACCTGAATATGGGTGTGGCAGGCGCCTCCCTGGCCACTGCTCTCTCCAAGCTGGTGAGTTTTGCCATCCTGGTGTTCCCCTATCTCACCCGGCGCAGCGTCCTCCGCCTGTCCATCCGGCACTTCCGGCCCGCCCGGGACATTGTGACCCAGGTATTCACCGTGGGCTCCTCCTCTATGTTCCGCTCGGGGCTGGCGGTGGTGTCCGCCATCGTGCTCAACAACATCGCGGGGCAGATCTCCGACGCGGTGCTGGCGGGGGTGGGGGTGTCCACCAAGGTGATGATGTTCCCCTTTGGGGTGATCCTGGGCTTCGGCACCGGATTCCAGCCGGTGGCCGGATTCAACTGGGGGGCCAAACGGTACGACCGGGTGAAGGAGAGCTATCGCTTTGCCTCCCGGGCCGCCATCCTGGGGGCGCTGGCCATGGGGCTGACCCTGGCGGCGCTGGCGGATCCCCTCATCGGCCTGTTTGCCAAGTCCGATCAGTCCGCCGAGATGCTGGCCGTGGGGGCGCTGTGCATCCGGCTACAGTGCCTGGTGCTGCCCATACATGGCTGGGTGGCGGTGGTCAATATGTTCTGCGCGGGGCTGGGCAACGCCCGGGGGGCGCTGCTGCTGTCCACCTCCCGGCAGGGCACCTGTTTCCTGCCCATCGTCTACCCTATGGCCTGGCTGTGGGGGGCCAACGGCGTGGCCGCCGTCCAGGCGGTAGCGGACGTGCTCACCCTGTTTCTGGCAGTGCCCCTGATCCGCCGGGTAAAGGCCCGAATCCAGGCCGCCGCCGACGCCCAGGCTCTGGAGTCCTCCACCCCCTCCGGAGGTGAGGCGGCATGACGGATCCCGTACTGTCCAGCTTGCTGCGGATCAACCGTCAGCGGATCAAAGCCCTGCGCCGTACCGTTCTCATCCCCCATGGGTATGTGGGGGTCATGCACCTCATCGTTCTGTACACGGGCCGCCACCCCGGGGCAAGCCAAGAGGACGTGGTGGCCTTCTTCGCCCTGGACAAGGCCAGCGTGGCCCGGGGGGCCCGGCGGCTGGAGGAGCTGGGTCACCTCCGCCGGGAGCAGGATCCCGTTGACCGCCGGCAGTACCGGCTCTTTCTCACCCAGGGGGGCGAGGAGATGCTTCGGATCATTGAGCAAGCCCACCTGGAATTCCAGCGGCAGCTCTCCCGGGGTGTCTCCCCGGAGGACTGGGGCCAGTTGGCCGCCCTCCTGGAGCGGCTGGAGGAGAACTGCGGGCGGGAGCGGGAGGGGGACGGTTGACAGACCTCCTTCCCTGTGGTATACTGTCCTCATCAACCAGAAAAGGGTGAAAAGATGCGCAACAAGTGAGTTGAACTTCAAGCTGTGATTTGGTAAGTTGGATCCATGTCTCATGGATCGAATTTTTCATGGCGAGAAGGGCGGCTTGCTTGACCGGGGGCTTTGTGTCCAAGACACACGATGTCCCTGCCTTTTTGTCATGTGATCCGCCTTCCCGCTGTGGAAGGCGGATTTTTTGCGCGGAAAGGAAGATGCATATGTACCAGGTGAAACACCTCACCGTCACCCATAAAAAGGATCTCACCACCCTGATCGAGGGGCTGTCCTTCACCCTCTCCCCCGGCGACCGGGCCGCCGTCATCGGCGAGGAGGGCAACGGCAAGTCCACCCTGCTGCGGCTGCTGTACGATCCCGCCGACCTGGAGCCCTATGCCGAGTGGACAGGTGAGATCGTGGATCAGGGCCTCCGCAAGGGTTATTTGGCCCAGGAGCTGTCCCCCGACGAGCTGGCCCTCCCTGTGTGGGAATTCTGCCAGAGGGCCCCCACCTTTGATCCGGCGGATCCCGGGGCGCTGGATCGGGCTGCCCGCCAGGTGGGACTGGACACCTCCCTGTTCTGGGACGACCGCCCCATGTCCACCCTGTCCGGCGGCGAGCGGGTAAAGCTGCGGCTGGCCCTGCTGACGCTGGATGATCCGGACGTGCTGCTGCTGGACGAACCGTCCAACGATCTGGACGTGGCTACCCTAAAGTGGCTGGAGCAGTTCCTTTTAAACTGTAAAGTTCCAGTACTGTACATTTCCCACGACGAGCCGTTGTTGGAGCGCACTGCTAATCTGATTATCCACCTGGAGCGGCTGCGGCGGCGCACCGCCCCCCGGTGCACAGTGGCTCGGATGGGATATGCCCAGTATGTGGAGCAACGGGCGGCGGGCTTCGCCCACCAGGAGCAGACCGCCCGCAAGGAACGGGCGGAATACGCCGCAAAAATGGAAAAATACCGGCAGATCCGGGACTCGGTGGATCACCAGCTCAACACCGTGTCCCGGCAGAACCCGGGCAAGGGGCGGCTGCTGAAAAAGAAAATGCACACGGTGCTGTCCATGGGCCGCCGGTTTGAGCGTGAGCGGGAGGACATGACCGCCCTGCCCGAGTGGGAGGAGGCCATCCTCACCGCCTTTGACGCGGACAGAGCCGCCCTGCCGGCAGGCAAGACAGTGCTGCGGCTGGATCTGCCCGAGTTACGGGCCGGGGATCGGCTGCTGGCCCAAAACGTGCGGCTGTGGGTGGATGGCCCCGAGCACATCGGCATCGTGGGGGCCAACGGCGCGGGCAAGTCCACCCTGCTGAAGCTGGCGGCGGAGGAGCTGTTGCCCCGCGCCGATATTCGGGCAGCCTATATGCCTCAGAACTACAACGAGCTGCTGCTGGGGGACAGGACGCCGGTAGAGCTGCTGGCCCCCTCCGGGCATAAGGACGACATCACCCGGGCCCGCACCCTGCTGGGCAGCATGAAATACAAGGCGGAGGAGATGGAGCACCCTGCGGCGGCTCTGTCCGGCGGGCAGCGGGCCAAGCTGCTGTTCCTGTCCATGGTGCTGAACGGGGCCAACGTGCTGGTGCTGGACGAGCCCACCCGCAACTTCTCCCCTCTGTCCGCCCCGGTGATCCGGGGGGTACTGGCCCAGTTCCCAGGGGCCATCGTCAGCGTGTCCCACGACCGGCTGTATCTGGAGCAGGTGTGCACCCGGGTGCTGGAGTTCACTAAGGATGGGCTGACCCCCTGGTACGGATAGTGACGCCCGGGGAAAAGGCCGTCCCAAAACCTTGACATTTTGCCTGTGTTTGGGTATGATGGGAACCACATTCCAAAGAGAGAGGACTGTTTTTATGGATCGGGAGCATTTTCAGTCCCGGCTGGGCTTCCTGCTGGTGAGCGCCGGGTGCGCGGTGGGCATCGGCAACGTATGGAAATTTCCCTACGTCACCGGGCAGAACGGCGGCGGGGTGTTCGTGCTGTTCTACCTGCTGTTCCTGGTGCTCATGGGGGTGCCGGTGCTCACTATGGAGCTGGCGGTGGGCCGGGCCAGCCGCAAAAGCGCCGTGGCGGGCTACCGGGCTCTGGAGCCCGCCGGGAGCCGCTGGCACCTCCACGGCTGGTTCTGCGTGGCGGGCTGCTGTCTGCTGATGATGTACTACACCACCGTGTCCGGCTGGATGCTGGGCTACTTCTTCAAATTCGCCGGCGGAGTGTTCGACACTCTGGAGGGCGCGGCGGTAAACGGCGTGTTTGACGCCATGCGGGCCAGCCCCGGCGAGATGACCGCCTGGATGGCCATTACGGTGCTGGCGGGCTTCCTGGTGTGCAGCTTCAAGCTCCAAAGCGGGCTGGAGCGGATCACCAAGTGGATGATGCTGGGCCTGCTGGCCCTCATCGCGGTGCTGGCCGTCCACTCTCTCACCTTGCCCGGGGGGCTGGAGGGCGTGAAATTCTACCTCCTGCCCGACCTGGGCCGATCCATGGACGCCGGGATAGGCAACGTGATCACCGCCGCCATGAACCAGGCGTTCTTCACCCTCAGCCTGGGCATCGCCGCCATGGAGGTGTTCGGCAGCTACATGAAGCGGGATCATACCCTCACCAGCGAGGCGGTGCGCATCTGCTCGCTGGACACCTTTGTGGCGCTGACGGCGGGCCTCATCATCTTCCCCGCCTGCTTCTCCTTCGGGGTGGAACCGGACGCGGGGCCGTCCCTCATCTTCTACACCCTGCCCAAGGTATTCTTGGGTATGGCCGGGGGGCGGCTGTGGGGGGCGCTGTTCTTCCTGTTCATGAGCTTTGCCAGCTTCTCCACGGTGATTGCCGTATTTGAGAACCTCCAGGCCAACGCCATCGACAATTTCGGCTGGAGCCGGAAAAAGGCTGCTGTCATCAACTGTGTGTTCATCCTCCTGGCCAGTATGCCCTGCGTGCTGGGCAACAACCTGTGGAGCGGGGTGCGCATCCTGGGCCGGGACGTGCTGGATTTTGAGGACTTCCTGGTATCCAACCTGCTGCTGCCCCTGGGCTCCCTGGTGTACCTGCTGTTCTGCGTCACCAAATGGGGCTGGGGCTGGGACAAGTACCTGGCCGAGGCCAACGCCGGGAAGGGGATCAAGATGCCCCGGGGGCTGAAGCCCGTGTTCCAGTTCGTGCTGCCCGTCCTGGTGCTGGTGATTCTGATTCAGGGCCTGCTGCCGTGAAAAAAGCTCCTCCGTCCGGCCGGACGGGGGAGCTTTTCGTTTTTTAGAACGCCACCTTCAGGAACAGCGCCACACAGCACAGCACGATGGCGCAGGGCACGTACACGTACCGCCCCAAGGCGTACCACAGGGAGCCCGGGGCCTTTTTCGCCCCCCGGCCCGCCTCGTCCAGCAGGGCCTCCCGGGGGAGGATCCAGAACCAGGACACCGCCCCCAGCGTGGCCCCGATGGGGATGATATAGATGGACACCACGTCCATCCACGGCCCCCACTGGGGGAGCTGCTCCATGTTCAGCCCCACCCCCAGGCACACCACACACAGCAGGGCCAGCACCGCCTTCCGCCCCAGCTTGGGAAAGCGGTGAAGGAGGGACTCGCCCACCGCCTCGAACATATTTTGCAAGGAGCTCACCCCGGCAAAGATCATGGCGGCGTACAGGATCACCGCGAACAGCCGTCCCAGGGGAATATCCTGCAAAATCCGGGGCAAGGTGACGAACAGCAGGGACGGCCCTGCCCCCACGTCCAGCCCGTAGGCAAAGCAGGCGGGGATGATCACCAGGGCGGCCACCAAGGCGGCGATGGTGTCGAACAGCGCCGTGCGCCGGGCCAGGGCGGCCACGTCCTCCCCGCTGTCCAGATAGGCGCCGTAGACGATCATGCCGCTGCCCGTGATGGACAGGGAAAAAAACGCCTGGCCCATGGCCCATACCCACACCATGGGATCCAGCAGCTCCTCCCACCGGGGAGAGAACATATAGCGGTAGCCCTCCGCCGCGCCGGGCAGAAAGGCCACCCGCACCGCCAGCACCACAAAGATCAGGAAAAACAGGGGCATCATGATCTTGTTGGTGCGCTCGATACTGTGAGCGCCCAGCAGCAGGGTGAGCAGCGTCCCCGCCACCACAATCACGTGGAGGGGAATCACGGAGTAGCCGGACAGGGCGAAGGAATCGAACCACACGGCGGTGTCCGCCGTCATCAACGTGCCGTCCAGGGAGTTCACCAGGGCCTTCAGCACATAGGCCACGATCACCGCATAGCCGATGGCGATACACATGGAGCCCGCCAGGGGCAGCCAGCCCAGCGCACCCCCCGCCTTGCCCAGGGCGGGCTTCCGGGCGGCCCAGGCCATCCGGTAGGCCCCCAGCGTGCCCGTGCGGGCCCGGCGGCCCACGGCGTACTCCGCCGCCAGCCCCACCGATCCAAACAGCGCGATAAACACCAGGTACGCGATGAGGAAGGCGCTACCACCATAGCTGCCCATCTTGGCCGGGAAGCCCCACACATTGGCCATGCCCACAGCGGAGCCCACCGCCGCCAGCACAAAGCCCCAGCTGCTGGTAAACCGCTTGCTCT
>CAJTYK010000021.1 GCA_910584285.1 uncultured Oscillospiraceae bacterium | reverse complement strand
AAGGAGTTCCTCCAGAACCGGGAGAAGGCCATGAGCGTCCTTCAGCAGGAGGCCAGCCTGAACGAGATCGTGCAGCTGGTTGGTAAGGATTCCCTGTCCCCCAACGATCAGCTCACCCTGGAGACCGCCCGTATGGTGCGGGAGGACTTCCTCCAGCAGAACTCCTTTGTGGACATCGACTCCTTCTCCACCTACGACCGGCAGGAGAAGCTGCTGGCCATGATTCTGGACTACGACAAGCTGTGCCGGGACGCCATCACCAAGGGCGCACCGGTGGCCGACCTGTTCGTGATCCCCGCCCGTGAGCGCATCGGCCGCGCCAAGAGCGTGCCCGCCGACGAGTACCCCAAGGTGTACGCCGACATTGCCGACGCCATGGAAAAGGAGATCGACGAGGTCGTCAGAAAGGCAGGTGAGGAGCTGTGATCAAGGAATATAAAACCATCCAGGAGATCGCGTCCCCGCTGATGATGGTCAAGATGGTGGATCACGTCACCTATGACGAGCTGGCTGAGGTGGAGCTGCCCGACGGCACCATCCGCCGTGGTC
Organism: uncultured Oscillospiraceae bacterium; assembly: GCA_910584285.1. Lineage (GTDB taxonomy): Bacteria > Bacillota > Clostridia > Oscillospirales > Oscillospiraceae > Enterenecus. Next base: position 33,009 of record CAJTYK010000021.1, on the reverse strand, counting down.
AGGTGCTGGAGGTCAACGGCGACACCGCCGTGGTGCAGCTCTTTGAGTCCGCCGCCGGCATCAATCTGGCCCAGTCCAAGGTGCGTTTCCTGGGCCATCCCCTCCAGCTGGGCGTGTCCGGCGATATGCTGGGCCGGGTGTTCAACGGCATGGGCGTGCCCATCGACGGCGGCCCCGCCATCCTGGCCGAGGAGTACCGGGACATCAACGGCCTGCCCATGAACCCCGCCGCCCGGGACTACCCCAACGAGTTCATCCAGACGGGCATCTCCACCATCGACGGCCTGAACACCCTGGTCCGCGGCCAGAAGCTGCCCATCTTCTCCGGCTCCGGCCTGCCCCACGCCAACCTGGCCGCCCAGATCGCCCGTCAGGCCAAGGTGCTGGGAGACGAGAGCGCCAACTTTGCCGTGGTGTTCGCCGCCATCGGCATCACCTTCGAGGAGTCCGAGTTCTTCGTCCAGGAGTTCAAGCGTACCGGCGCCATCGACCGAACGGTGCTGTTCACCAACTTGGCCGACGACCCCGCCGTGGAGCGTATCGCCACCCCGCGGATGGCGCTGACCGCCGCGGAGTACTTGGCCTTTGAGAAGGATATGCACGTGCTGGTCATTTTGACCGACATCACCAACTACGCCGAGGCCCTGCGTGAGGTGTCCGCCGCTAAAAAAGAGGTGCCGGGCCGCCGCGGCTTCCCCGGCTACCTGTACACCAACCTGGCCACCATCTACGAGCGGGCCGGCCGCCAGCTGGGCAAGTCCGGCTCCATCACCATGATCCCCATCCTCACCATGCCCGAGGACGACAAGACCCACCCCATCCCCGACCTGACCGGCTATATCACCGAGGGCCAGATCATCCTGTCCCGGGCCCTGTACCGCCAGGGCATCAATCCCCCGGTGGACGTGCTGCCCTCCCTGTCCCGTTTGAAGGACAAGGGCATTGGCCCCGGCAAGACCCGGGAGGATCACGCCAACACCATGAACCAGCTCTTTGCCGCCTATTCCACCGGCAAGGACAACAAGGAGCTGATGTCCATTCTGGGCGAGGCGGCGCTGACTCCCACCGATCTGCTGTACGCCAAGTTCGCCGACGAGTTCGAGCGGCGGTACGTCAACCAGGGCTATGAGGAGAACCGCTCCATCGAGGAGACGCTGAATCTGGGCTGGGAGTTGCTGTCCATCCTGCCCACCGCAGAGCTGAAGCGGATCAAGCAGGAATATATCGACAAGTATCTGCCCAAGAAAGACCAGTAAAGGAGGGGTAGGTCATGGCAAACACCGTGGTAAACCCCACCCGAATGGAGCTCACCCGGCTGAAGGGCAAGCTGAAAACCGCCCAACGGGGCCATAAGCTGCTCAAGGACAAGCGGGACGAGCTGATGAAGCAGTTCCTGGACACCGTGCGGGAGCTGCGGGCGTTGCGGGCCCAGGTGGAGCAGGATCTCATGCGGGCCCACAGCTCCTTCACTGTGGCCTCCGCCCTGATGAGCGCCCAGGCCATGGAGCAGGCGCTGATGTACCCCAAGCAGAGCGTGGAGCTGACCATGACGTTCCAGAACATCATGTCGGTGAACGTTCCGGTGTACCACTACCAGACCCGCACCGACGATACCGGCGACATCTTCCCCTACGGCTTTGCCGCCACCAGCGGCGAGCTGGACGCGGCGGTGTCCGCCTTGGGCGAGGTGTTCCAGAATATGCTGAAGCTGGCCCAGACGGAAAAGGCTGCCCAGCTCATGGCGGAGGAGATCGAAAAGACCCGCCGGCGTGTCAACGCCCTGGAGTATGTGGTCATACCCAATACCCAGGAGAATATCCGGTATATCACCATGAAGCTGGACGAGAACGACCGGTCTACCACCACCCGGCTGATGAAGGTGAAGGATATGCTTCTGGCTGAGGCGCTGGAGGAGCGGAGAGCGGCGGACGATGCGGCAATCCGGGCCTTTGGCGGCAATCCAGAGGAGCCCCGACAAATTTGAGCACGCACCCATCACTATCGTCAAGAAGCCCCCTGGCCAATGGCCAGGGGGCTTTGTCATGGACGGGCCCGCAATCAGGGCTTCTTCACACTGAAGTTCAGTACCAGCGCCACGGCGGACAGCGCCAGCAGCAGCGCGAAGGGGGCCACATAAGTACCCGCGCTGGTGAGCAGCATACTGGACACCGTGGCCAGCAGGGAGGCCCCCATCAGGTTGAAGTTCATGATGGAGAAGTTCATGGGGAAATGCTTGGTGCCGTAGAACGCGGACACAAAGGCGGAGGAGATGGTGGGGCAGGAGCCGTAGGAGAACCCGGTGACGCACAAGCCCGCCACACACAGGGGGACGGAGCCGATGAGCACGGACAGTAGCGTCACCCCGGCGGCGGCGATGGCCACCACGTTGGCCAGCAGCATGGTTTTGCGGCGGCCGATCTTGTCAAAGACGGCACCGGTGGCGATGCGGCCCAAACCGTTGCAGACGGACAGCACGCCCACCAGGGTGGTGGCCAGCGTGGCCTGCGCCCCCACGGAGATGGCCAGATCCCGGGCGAAAGAGATCACCGTGTTGCCCACCGCCGCCAGGAAAATGATGCACACGAAGGCCCGCCAGAAGGTGAAGCGGCGCACCATCTCCCCGGGGGTGTAGTCCCGAACCTCAAAGTCCTCGGCAGCGGCGCCCGCCTTGCGCTCCGGCTTGGGCAGCTCCAGATCGGCAGGGGGGAGTCGGAGGAGAAACCCGGCGGCCAGCAGGATGATCCCCAGCACCACGCCCAGCCCGGTGAAGGCGGCCCGCCAGCCCACAGCGGGGTTTTCCATCAGGACGCTGACCGTGTTGCCCACCACCAGGGCGGAGGCCCCGAAGCCCATCATCAGCGCCCCGGAGCAGGTGCCCTTTTTGTCGGGAAACCAGGCGTTGACGGTGGAGATGATCACATTGTAGGCGATGCCGATGCCCAGGCCCGCCAGCAGTCCGTAGCTGACGTACAGCATCACCACGCTGCCGCCGTCCAGCCGGGCGGTGAGGAAAAAGCCCAGGCAGGACAGTACCGCAGCCAGGATCAAGGTCAGGCGGACGCCCGCCTTTTTGGTCAGCACGCCTCCGGCGATACCGCCCAGGCAGAAGAAGCACATCGTCAGGGTGAAGTTCAGGGCCAGCTGATCGGCGGTCCAGCCAAAGTCCGCCGCCAGGGGGGCCTTGAGGATAGACCAACCGTAGATAATGCCCGCGAACAGCAGGGCGACGACCCCTGCCGCCAGGTACAGCCAGCGGACGGACAGGCTTTTTTGATTCATGATATCCCACACCTCTCACATAGAATGGAGGAAACGCCCTGGAAGGGGCGCCCCCTTGAATTTTGCAACATATATCTTACTAAAAATGCTTGGATTTGTCTACCCTCAAACGGCCAAACCCGCTGAATTTTTTGCGGCGGAGGAACGGGACGGCTCTCGCCGCCAATTATCTTGCAAAATATAAAATATTTTTTGTAGAATATATAATTTGCTCTTGCGTTTTGCCGCGCGATGAAGTATACTCTGATCAGTGGTAAGGAGGTGCGAACCCATGGGTAAACCCACCGGCCTGCCGGAAGGCCCCTGGCTGGACGGCACACGGCATAATTTCCTCTTTCTGGGAGAAACGGGCAGCGGCAAAAGCGAGATCGCCATCAGCTTTGCCCGGGCCCTGGCCCGGACGGATCCCCGCCCCGTCCATTTTTTCGATCTGGACATGACAAAGCCCCTGTTCCGCTCCCGGGACGCCGGGGCGGAGCTGGAGCGGGCCGGGGTCACCGTCCACTACCAGGAGCAGTTCATGGACGCCCCCACCCTGGTGGGCGGCGTGGCCCCGCTGCTCCGGGATGAGACCTGCCTGACGGTGCTGGACGTGGGGGGCGACTACATCGGCGCCCGCTCCATCGGCGGCTTCGCGCCCCAGCTGAACCAGCCCTCCGCCTCCGTATTCTATGTGATCAACGCCTACCGTCCCTGGTCGGACACCATCGAGCACATCGACGGAACGCTGGGCAAAATCCTGGGCGTATCCCACGTAAAGCTCACCCAGCTGTTCCTGGTGGCCAACCCCAACAACGGCGTGTCCACCACCCTGGACGAGGTGGTGGAGGGTTGCCGCCGGACGGACGCGCTGGTGGGGGAATACCTCCCCCTGTCCTTTGCCTGCGTCCGGGAGGAGCTGGCCGGGGAAGCGGCCAAGACGCTTTCCCTCCCCGTGTTCCCCCTGGAGCTGACACTGACCTATCCCTGGCTGGATCGTTGAGGAAACTCACGGGGGTAATCGGGCCCCGTAGTTGATATGCTTCCCAAAACGAGGAGAAAGGAGGGCTTTCCATGGCAATGATCAAGGTAATCGCCGAGCGCTGCAAGAGCTGCGGGTACTGCGTCAAGTACTGCCCCAAGCAGGTGCTGGCAGTGGGCAAGCACGTCAATTCCAAGGGCTATGAGTACGTCGAGCCGGTGAACCAGGACGCGTGCATCGCCTGCTGTATGTGCGCCCGGATTTGTCCCGACGGCGCCATCGAAGTCTACAAGTAAAAGGAGAGGAACGATTATGGCAAGAGTATTGATGAAGGGCTGCGAAGCGATTGCGGAAGCGGCCGTCCGGGCCGGCTGTCGTTTCTTCGCCGGCTACCCCATCACCCCGCAGAACGAGATCCCCGAGTATTTTGCCCGCCGTATGCCCGAGGTGGGCGGCACCTTTGTCCAGGGCGAGTCGGAGGTGGCCTCCGTCAACATGGTGTACGGCGCCGCCGCCGCCGGCACCCGGAGCATGACCTCCTCCTCCTCCCCCGGCATCGCCCTCAAGAGCGAGGGCATCAGCTATTGCGCCGCCGCCCGCATCCCCATTGTGTATGCCAACATCTCCCGGGGCGGCCCCGGCGTGGGCGCCATCCAGCCCGCCCAGCAGGACTACTTCCAGGCCACCAAGGCCAGCGGCAACGGCGGCTTTGAGATGCTGGTGCTGGCCCCCTCCACCGTGCAGGAGGCGGTGGATCTCACCTACGCCGCCTTCGACTACGCCGACCGGGACCGCAACCCCGTCCTCATTCTGGCCGACGGCGTCATCGGCACCATGATGGAGCCGGTGGAGCTGCCCCCCATGAAGTCCGACGGGGAGATCGCCGCCATCAAAGCCTCCAAGGCCGCCTGGGCCTGCACCGGCCACCAGCTGGACTACGCCAACCGCTCCTGGATCCAGCCCGGCCAGTGGGACACCGTGAAAATGCAGCAGGAGAACGAGAAGGCCGCCGCCCTGTACGCCTCCTGGGAGAAGGACGTGCAGGTGGAGGAGTACCTGGTGGAGGACGCGGAGGTGGTCATCGCCGCCTACGGCGTGTCCGCCCGGATCGGCAAGTCCGTGGTGGATCTCTGCCGGGCCGCGGGGAAGAAGGTGGGCCTCATCCGGCCCATCACCGTCCACCCCTTCCCCTACGCCGCCTTCGATCACATCAACTACAGCGTCTGCAAGGCCGTGCTGGACGTGGAGATGTCCATCCCCGCCCAGCTGGTGCAGGATGTGCGCATGGGCGTGAAGGGCCGCTGCCCCATCGAGACCTGCCTGTGCTCCGGCGGCAACATTATGAGCCGGGAGGCCGTCCTCAAGACCGTGGACGCCATTCTGGACAAGTAAGGGGGAGACAGACATGGAAAAGATTTATTCCCGCACCACCACCATCCAGGAGGATAAGGTGTCCGGCTTCTGCCCCGGCTGTATGCACTCCACCGTGGTGAAGCTCATCGGCGAGGTGCTGGACGAGCTGAAGCTGGTGGACAAGGCCGTCATGGTCACCGGCATTGGCTGCTGCGGCCTCCACATGGACTACATCGCCTACGACACCATCACCGCTCCCCACGGCCGGGCCACTGCCGTGGCCACCGGCATGAAGCGCACCAGCCCCGACAGCCTGATCTTCACCTACCAGGGGGACGGCGACTTCGCCTCCATCGGCCTGGGTGAGTCCATCTCCGCCGCCAACCGGGGGGAGAACATCACCGTCATCTTCATCAACAACGGCATCTACGGCATGACCGGCGGCCAGATGGCCCCCACCACCCTGCTGGGCATGAAGGCGTCCACCGCCCCCAAAGGCCGCATCGCCGAGGAGCACGGCTACCCCATGCATATGTGCGAGATTTTGAACCAGCTCACCGCTCCCTGCTACCTGGAGCGCACCAGCTGCAACACGCCCCAGAACGTGATCAAAACCAAGAACGCCATCAAAAAGGCGTTCAAGAACCAGATCGAGGGCAAGGGGTTCTCCATGGTGGAGATCGTCACCAGCTGCCCCACCAACTGGGGCCTGGATCCGCTGGACGCCCTGGACTTCATCGAGCAGAAGATGCTGCCCGAGTTCCCGCTGGGCGTCATCCGCGACAGATAAGGGGGTACGGATATGGAAACCAATCTGTGTGTAGCCGGCTTCGGCGGGCAGGGCGTCATGACGCTGGGCAAGTTCCTGGCCAGCGCCGCCTGTGACGCCACCGAGAAGAATGTCACCTTCTTCCCCTCCTACGGTGCGGAGCAGCGGGGCGGCACCGCCAACTGCTTCGTGGTCATCTCCGACGGCATGATCGGCGCCCCCCTGGGGGATGTGATGGACGATCTGATCGTCATGAACGGGCCTTCCCTGGCCAAGTTTCTGAAAACGTTGAAGCCCGGCGGGACGCTGTTTATCAACAGCTCCATCGTGGACGAGAAGGACGTGGACCGGGACGACGTGAAGCTGGTGAAGGCCCCGGTCACCGAGCTGGCCCTGGAAATGGGCAACGCCAAGGTGCTGAACGTTATCATGCTGGGCGTGTACGTGGGCTATACCGAGGTGGTGCCCCCCGAGGTAGTGTGGGACACCATCGAGCACAAGCTGGGCAAGAAGCCCAAGCTGCTGCCCCTGAACAAGGCCGCCTTTGAGAAGGGCCTGGAGCTGGGCAGGGCGCAGAAATAAAACAAAACCCAGGCAGTTCCGGCCCGAGGTACAGCAAAAGGGCCGGTTCGCGGCGCGAACCGGCCCTTCCGGGCAGAAGCTATTCGTGATTTTTCAGCCATTCCAGGATGGCAGGAGCGGATCCCTCCATATAGGACTGAAGGGCGGCGCACACCGCCTCCGGATCCTGGTTCCTCACCCCGTCCCGCACCGCCGTCAGGTCGGGAAGGTGGCCGCTCCAGCCGGGGCACTCGGCGTAGATGTGCCGCAGCAGGAGCATCTGCCCCTGGATGGCTACCATACTTCGATCCAGGCGGCGGTTGCCGCACTGGTGGTAGAACACCCCGATGAGGTTGTGCACCGCCTTCACCCCCTCCCGGGGGGAGCGGGCGTTCTCATAGCGGTCAAGCTGCTCCTCAATGGCCGCCAGCATCTCGTCCGCGTCGCCGTTCTTCATGGCCAGCCGCACCGCCGCCTGCTGGAGGGTGAGGGCCAGCTCGTGGATCTCCCGGACGTCGTGTTCGTCCAGGGTCAGCACCCGGGCGCCCACGTTGTTCTCGTAGATCACCAGCTCCTCCTGCTGGAGCCGGTTCACCGCCTCCCGGATGGGGGTGCAGCTCACCCCCAGCTCGGACTGGAGCTCGTTCACGTTGAGCCGGGCGCCCATGGGGATCTTCAGGGTGATGATGTCCTCCCGCAGTCTGGAGTAGATCTGATCCACCAGAGACGCCTTCTTGATTCGTGCCATTTCATTCAACGCTCCCATCCGCCACATGATTTTATATCTTGCAAAGTACATTATACCGGGATCCCCAAAAATTGCAAGGGGAAATTTCCCCGCCTGTCCCCTATCACAACACAGAAAGGAAGCTCCGCCATGGTATTCAAAACCTTTGATCAGCTCATTGAGCATCAGAAGGGCCACCCCACCATGTCCCGCATGGCCATCGCCGCCGCCGGGGACGAGCACACCATTGAAGCCGCCCTCCACGCCCGGAAAGAGGGTATCGCCCACCCCGTCCTGGTGGGTGACAAGAAGCTGATCGACGAGGCCCTGACCCATCTGGGCGAGACCGTCGCCCCCGAGGACATCTATGACGTGCCCGACCTGGCCGAATCCGCCCGGTTCGCCGTGGGCCTGGTGCGGGAGGGGAAGGCCGACTTCCTCATGAAGGGCAAGCTGGACACCTCCGTGTTGCTCAAGGCGGTGGTGGACAAGGAGCACGGCCTGGGCAAGGGCGGCGTCATGAGCCACTTCACCGCCTTTGAGGTGCCCTCCTACCACAAGCTGCTGGTGCCCGTGGACGGTGGCATGGTGACCTACCCCACCCTGGAGCAGAAAAAGTGCATCATCGAGAATACCGTGGGGGCCCTGCGGGCCATGGGCTACGAGTGCCCCAAGGTGGGCGTGGTGGCCTGCGTGGAGAAGCTCAACCCCAAGATGCCCGAGACGGTGGAGGGCGACGCCCTGAAGCAGATGAACCTGCGGGGCGAGATCACCGGCTGCATCGTGGAGGGCCCCATCTCCTACGACTGCGCCGTCAGCAAGGAGATCGCCGACTTCAAGGGCTTTGAGAGCCCCTGCGCCGGGGACTGCGACGTGCTGGTGGCCCCCAACATCCACGCCGGCAACCTGATGGGCAAGATGCTCACCGTCACCTGCGGGGCCAAGATGGCCGGCTTCATTGTGGGCGCTAAGTGCCCCATTGTCATGACCAGCCGGGGCTCCACGCCGCTGGAGAAGTACCTGTCCATCGTGATTTCCGCCGCCGCGGCCAGACAGTAAGGAGGCACCCATGGAAAAGCTGCTGATTTTGAATCCCGGCTCCACCTCCACCAAGATCGCCGTCTTTGAGGATGAGACGCCGCTGTTCACCGAGTCCATCGTCCACTCCCCCGAGGAGCTGGCCCCCTTTGAGCACGTGGCCGAGCAGTATGAGTTCCGCAAGGAGCTGGTGGTCAAGACCCTCCAGGCCCACGGCGTGGCTCTGGACAGCCTCACGGGTATCGTGTCCCGGGGCGGGCTGCTCACCCCCATCGAGGCCGGGGCCTACGAGGTCAACGACGACATGGTGTGGCAGCTCAAGAATAAACCCCAGAACGAGCACGCCTCCAATGTGGGGGCCATGATCGCCCGTGCCATCAGCGTCGAGTACGGCATACCCGCCTTCATCTACGACGGCATCACCGTGGACGAGCTGCTGCCCATCAACAAGATCACCGGCATCACCCAGTTCCGGCGCAAGGGCATGGGCCACAACCTCAACACCCGGGCCGCCGCCATGCGCTACGCCCGGGAGAGCGGCAAGAAGTACGAGGACATCACCGTTATCGTGGCCCACCTGGGGGGCGGCATCTCCGTCAACCTCCACCACAACGGGCGGATTGAGGACTTCATCAACGACGAGGAGGGCCCCTTCTCCCCGGAGCGCTCCGGCGGCCTGCCCATGTTTGACGTGATCAAAATGTGCTACGACGGAGAGCATGACTACAACTCCATGATGAAGCTGGTGAAGCGCCAGGGCGGCCTCATGTCCCACCTGGGCACCACCGACAGCCGCGAGGTGGAGAAGATGATCCAGAATGGCGACGAGCACGCCAGGCTCATCTACGACGCCATGGCGCTGAACATCGCCAAGAATATCGCCAAGTGCGCCCCCAACGTGTGCGGCAAGGTGGACGCCATCCTACTCACCGGCGGCATCGCCTACTCCAAGTACGTCACCGAATACATCCGGGAGCGGGTGGAGTTCATCGCCCCCGTGGTGGTGTACGCCGGGGAGGACGAGATGCTCTCCCTGGCCCTGGGCGGCCTGCGGGTGCTGCGGGGCGAGGAGAAGGCCAAAACCTATACCAAGGTGGAAAACCCCGGCTACTAACCTACTTTTTCTCGAGAGAAAAAGTAGGCAAAAAGAGCTTGAAGCTCGCTTCGTTCCGTCTCCTGAAACAATCCTTTTTGCGACGGTGACGAAACACTGAGAAAATTTTGAATTGGGTAAAAGCGTCCTTTCCCATGCGGGAAGGGACGCTTTTTTGCGCAAAACCATAGACTGGGACAGCAAATTGTAAGGAGGCTCTCTCCATGAAGCTGTCCCAGCTTTTGGCCGCCGCCGGGGCGGACTGCCCCCGGGAAGCGGACATCTCCGCCCTCACCTGCGACGCCCGGGAGGTGATCCCCGGAGCGCTGTTCGCCGCCCTGCCCGGGGCTCGGGCCGACGGCCGCGACTTTATCCCCCAGGCCCTGGCTGGGGGGGCGGCCGCCGTGATCTGCGCCCCGCCCCTGCCGGAGGGGGTGAACGGCGCAGCCTTTGACGACCCCCGGGCAGCCTTTGCCCGAATGGCCGCCGAATTTTACGGCCGCCCCGCCCGGAACCTTACCCTGATCGCCATTACCGGAACCAAGGGCAAAACCACCACTGCCCATATGCTCCGGGAGATCTTTTCCGCCGCCGGGTACAAGACCGGTATGATCGGCACATTGGGCTCTTACATTGGCCGTGCGCCGCTGGCGGACGTGTCACAGGTGACTTCCAACACCACCCCGGAGCCCGCCGCCCTCCACCGCACCCTGCGGCAGATGGTGGACGCCGGGTGCAGCCATGTGGTGATGGAGGTGTCCTCCCAGGCCATGAAGCTGCGGCGGGTGGAGGGCATTGTCTTTGACGCCGCCTTGTTCCTCAACCTCACCCCCGACCACATCGGCGGAGCTGAGCACGCCAATTTCAACGAGTACCGCGCCTGCAAGGCCGCCCTGTTCCGCCAGTGCCGCCTGGCCCTGGGCAACGCTGACGACCCCAGCTGGCCCGTGATGGCGCAGCAGGCCCCCGCTTCTGCCCCTGTCCTCACCTTCGGTTTCAGCTTTGGGGCGGATACGCGGGGGCTGGCGGCGGGGCCAGATCCCGACCGTCCCTTTGCCGTCCGCCTGGAGACGGAGGGCGCCGCCCCCTACCACATCCCCCTGCCCGGGCGGTTCAATGCCGAAAACGCCCTGGCCGCCGTGGCTCTGGGGCGGACTCTGGGCCTGGACGACGGCGCCATCCGGGCGGGTCTGGCCCACACCTCTGTGCCCGGGCGGGCCCAGCGGTATCCCGCCCCCGCCCCTTTCTCCGTGTTCATCGACTACGCCCACAACGGCGACAGCCTGCGCTCCCTGCTGTCCGCGCTGGCGGAGTGCCGCCCCCGGCGGATCCTGCTGGTGTTTGGCGCGGGAGGCGACCGCCCCAGGCTCCGCCGGACGGACATGGGCCGGGCCGCCGCCCAGGGGGCGGACTACGCCATTTTGACAGAGGATAACCCCCGTTCCGAGCGAACAGAGGACATCTGTGCGGACATCGAGCGCGCCATCGCGGGGGCCATCCCCACGGAGATCATCCCCAACCGTGCCGCCGCCATTGTCCGGGCCCTGGAGCTGGCGGAGCCGGGAGACGTAGTGGCGCTGGCGGGCAAGGGCCACGAGGGGTACATTGAGGAAAACGGCGTGCGCCGGCCTTTTTCGGAGTGGACGGTGCTGGACGAGTATTTCCGGGGCGCGGAACAGCCCGCCGGATAACCGGAAAACGCGGCCTGTCCCCAGGAGGGGGCGGGCCGCGTTCCGCTATGCCAGGGCGGGGACAAAGACCTGCCAGGGCCGTCCGCCCCGGAGCTCGTCGTCTTGATCGTCTGAGAGGGTGAAGTAGTACACGGGCTGGCGGTAGCCCTTGCTGTCGGCGAGGTATTCCAGGTCACACGCCACAACATGTACCTCTGCCGGAGCCAGCTGGCTAAAGCTGTAGGTGTTTCTGCTGTCGAAACGGCCTGCCCGCAGGCGGTCGTAGGCCTCCCGTTCCGAGATCACCGGGGCGTCCCCGTGGAGGGTGATGGCGGTCATGGTGCTGTTTACCTCGTAGAGCGCGCCGCCCTTGGCGATCCGGCACTCCAGCGCACCGTCGTAGAATACACCGTCCTCCTCCGCGTTGGCGGCGCGGAGCGTGTATTTGCCCTTGCCCTCGTCAAAGAACTGGGCGTCGGTGGGGACGGGGATGCCCAGCCCTTCCAGAGCGGCGCGGAGCTCCGGTTCGGTGATGGTGTCCCAGTTGTCCTCACCCCAGCTGTCCACCCGGTAGTCGCTGTATTCGTAGGAGCGGTCATTGTAGTTCACAATGATACAGAAGGTGCTGTGATCGGAGTAGTAGGCGGTGTTGTCGTAGTATTCGATGTCAAACCACTGGCCGTTGATGTCCACCCCCCGGCGGCGGGCGAAGTCCAGGGCGAACTCATCGCAGCTCTCCTTGGTGAAGGGCTCCGCCCAGTACACCCCGGCGGGGCCGGGCTGGTCGGACAGCGCACAGTCCAGCACCCAACTCGTCCGGCTGGTGTCGGCGGGGGCCACGGGGATGGGGCCGTTCGCCAGGTTGCCGTAGGGCTGAAGGTGGTAGATCAGGAAGATCCCCGCCAGCACGGCGGCGGACAGGACGGGCAGGGCGGTGTAAAGCCCCAACGCCTTCCACTCCCGCCGGGAGAAGTTCAGGACAATAAGGCACAGGCAATAGCCCAGCATGGCCCCCAGGGTGTTGCAGAACAGGTCGTCCACGTCGGCCTGCCCCCTGCCGGTGACGAACTGGAGGAGTTCCACCAGGAGGGATGTGCCCACCCCCGCCGCCAGCATCTGATACCACCGCTGAAACCGGGGAAAGGCCAGGGGCAGGAGGATGCCAAAGGGGATAAACATGGTGATATTTAACAGCGGGTTGAGCCAGACCTGGAGGGTAAAGGCGTTCCATGCCTCCCAGAAGGCCAGCAGGAAGCAGGTCTGCACAGGCATACGCCCGCCGCCCCCCATGCGTAGCAGCAGGGTGACGGTGACCAGCCCGCCCAGATAGCACATCAGCAGGAGCAGGGCGGTGGCCTGCCTTTTGGGAACGGGACGTCCCTGTTTCCGCTGCCGTTCACAGTATCGGAACAGCGGCACGCCGCCAAGCAGGGCGGCCAGTAGCGCGGGGCCAACGGCCTTGGAACAGTACGTCAAAATGGTGTCGATGAAGCTGTGCATGGCGGCTTCTCCCTTCTCTGTGTCGATTCCCATTATAGCAGGGGGCACAGAGAAATGACTGACGGTTTCCCCACAAATTTCTTGCGATTTTCTTACGATTTGAGGAGACGCACGGTAAAGCCCGCGTTCGAGGGCGGACGGCAGCAGCGTTTCACCGTCCACGCCGGGGCAATTGCTTTTACAAATTGTGGGGTGGGATTATTGGGGCATAGACTGGCGTTCTTCACAACTTTTTCGAGAAAAAGAGGATGACCCATCCTCACGTTTGCGCGTTAAAAGCGAGGGAAACAAGCGGGAAAAAGAGTGGACATTCAGAATGTTTATGGTATACTTTAACGGGGCGCGGCCGCGACCGCGCATTTTTCGCAAAATTGAAGGGGGTATCGCAATGGCACAGAGCACCGAAAAAGCCTGTCGAAACCAGATCATGTACTCTGTTTTTGTCAGGAACCATACGCCCGAGGGCACTTTTGAGGGGGTGGGCCGGGATCTGAAGCGGATCAAGGCCCTGGGGACGGATATTGTCTGGCTCATGCCCATCCACCCCATCGGGGAAAAGCACCGCAAGGGGACGCTGGGCAGCCCATACGCCATCCGGGATTACCGGGCCGTCAATCCGGAGTATGGCACTCTAAAGGACTTCCAGCATCTGGTGGACGAGATCCACGCCTTGGGCATGAAATGCATCATCGACGTGGTATATAATCACACGTCCCCCGACTCCTGGCTGGCGGAGCACCACCCGGAGTGGTTTTACCACAAGCCGGACGGCAGCTTCGGCAATCGGGTGGGGGACTGGTGGGACGTGATCGACCTGGACTATGGCAACCCCGGTCTGTGGGACTATCAGATTGAGACGTTAAAATACTGGGCGGGGATGGTGGACGGCTTCCGCTGCGACGTGGCCCCCCTGGTGCCGCTGGACTTCTGGCTGCGGGCCCGGGCGGAGGTGGAGGCGGTGCGCCCCGGCTGCCTCTGGCTGGCGGAGTCGGTGGAGCCTGAGTTTGTCCGGGAGGGCCGGGCGGGCGGCCTGGCGGTGCTGTCCGACGCGGAGTGCTTCCAGGCGTTTGACGTCTGCTATGACTACGACATTTTCCACGACTTCCACAAGTACCTGCGGGGAGAGGTTCCACTGGCGTTCTACGCGGATCGGATCAACCGCCAGGAGATCACCTATCCCGACAACTACGTGAAGCTGCGCTTCCTGGAGAACCACGATCAGGCCCGGGCGGCCTTTGTCATCCCCAGCGGGCTGGCCCGCCTCAACTGGACGGCCTTCACCTATTTCCAGAAGGGGATGACCCTGATCTACGCCGGGCAGGAGGCGGAGTGCACCCACCGCCCCAGCCTGTTCGACAAGGACGACGTGGCCTGGAACCTGAACGAGGGCGTGACAAGGCTGTTCCAGCAGCTGGCAAAGCTGAAGCGCCACCCGCTGCTGGCGGACAGCCGGTATGAGGTGACGGCCCTGCCCCGGGACGTTCTGCGGGCGGAGCATCGGAAGGGCACCCAGCGGCTCACCGGTCTGTTCAGCGTGGGCGGGGAGCCCTCGCTGGCGCCGGTGGACGCGCCGGACGGCCTCTACCGCAACCTGCTGGACGAGCACGGCGGCTCGGTGGAGGTGTTTGGGGGCATGGTCAGCGTGAAGGGCGCCCCGCTGGTGTTTGAGTGGTCAGTTTAAGGAGGCCGGCCCGAACCCGTGGGGCAGCAGCTCCTTCAGGGGCAGGGTGACGAACTGCCCGTCCCCCCGGGCCACCAGCACGGTGAGGCTTGGGGCGAACTCATAGAGCATCTGCCGGCAGGCTCCGCAGGGCCAGCAGTAGTCCTCCCCCCGACCCACCACAGCCAGCCGGACGAAGTCATCCCGATGCCCCTCGCTCACCGCCTTCACCAGGGCGGTGCGCTCGGCGCAAATGGTGGAGCCGTAGGCGGCGTTTTCCACGTTGCAGCCAGTGAACACCGTCCCGTCGGCGCACAGCAGGGCGGCCCCCACCGGAAAATGGGAGTAGGGGACATAGGAGCGGTCCAGCATGGTGAAGGCCAAGTCCACCAGAGCCTGATCGGTCATAAGAAAAACTCCTTCCTTGCCTATTATATAATGTAGTCGGGAAAAGGGGCGGGATGGCGGCGCGGGCCTGTCCATCCTGCCCCCCCGGCCCCATTATATCAGATTTTTTCGTCCGGGGGAAGGGGTCCAGGCCAGCGCCGGAAGTTGTTCGAGAGTTGTTCATATTTTTTCTGTTGCAATTCGTGTCGGTTTCTGCTATACTGTTATCTGCTTAACGCCGTGGGGCGGATTTTCTCTGGGGCGTCTGCACAGAATAATACCGATGCGGCCGGACAGATCAAAGGGTTCGGCGCGACTGAAGATAAAGGACGGATGAGAATGTTCGATAAGGGGAAACGGGAAGAACGTTACGAGAAGGAGAACGCCACATTTAACAAAATGCTCCTCTGGCTGGTGGGAGCCGTGGTGGTGGAGCTGATCATCCTGCTGGTGAAGCAGGCCTATGTCAATATGCGCCTGGGTGTTGGGCTGGCGATGGCACTGATGTACTTCTTCCAGGTGTTCTCCGTGCTGGGCGTGGTGCTCACTGTGGCCGGGATCGTCTGGGCGGTAGTCTGGCACAGAAAGGGGAAGGGCATCGTTCTTCCCTGCGCGTTGACGGCGGCGGCAGCGGGCCTGTGGGTTTTGGCCCTGTTCACCTACGTGCTGTCCGACGTGGGGCTGAACATCGTGATGATCCTGCCCGCCGTGGGGGCGGTGCTGATCGTGATCTTCTTCCTGTACCAGCGGGTGTTTTTCCTCAACGCCCTGGTGTCGGCGGGGGGGCTGATGGCCCTGTGGCTGCACCGGCAGTACTACGCCACCCATGACAGACTGATCACAGTCCTGTTTGTGGCGGGCTTTGTGGCCCTGGCCGCCGCCCTGGTGCTGACCTTTGTGCTGCGGGCCGGGGACGGCAAGCTGGGCGGCGTGCGGGTGATGCCCGCGGGCACCAACTATGTCATCACCTGGATCACCTGCGGGGTGACCGCGCTGACCATGGCGCTGACCTTGATCCTGGGCGTTTCGGCGGGGCTGTACCTGCTGTTTGCCCTGGTGGGCTGGGTGTTTATCCAGGCGGTGTTCTTCACAGTGAAGCTGATGTAAAAACAAAAAAGCGGCGAGCCGCCCTCGGGCGGCCCGCCGCAAACAGTGTTCAGGGCAAGGCGAACTGGATGGTTTGCCTTGCCCTGTTTTGCTCAGATGTCAATGGGCGTGCCCGTGTCCGAAGATCAGCAGCACTCCCAGGGCAAACCCCACCACCGTGGCCAAAATCGACCACTTGGATTTCCACTGGAGCGCCGCCTCGGGCAGCAGCTCAAAGAACACCACGTACAGCATGGCGCCTCCCGCCAGGGCCAGGGCGGCGGCCAGGGCGGTGGGGGCCTGGTTGCCGATAAAGTAGCCCAGCAGCGCCCCCGCCACCGTGGGCAGGCCGGACAGGGCGGCCACGGCGATGGCGCTGAAGGTCTTGGACCCGTCGTGGAGGAGGGGGACGGCGATGCTCATGCCCTCGGGCAGGTTGTGCAGGCCGATGGTGACGGCGGCCAGGGTGCTGGCCAGGCAGATTCCCTGTACCGCCACCGTGGCCCCCACCGCCATGCCCACCGGCACATTGTGCAGGGCCACCGCCGCCGCCAGCACGATGCCAGCGGTGTGCAGGTCGTGGTGGCCACAGGCGCAAGCGTGGGGGTGTTCAGCGTCCTCGTGGTGGGCGCTCTTATCGATCCAGCAGTTCAGCAAATAGGTGACCACAAAGCCCACCACCAGCACCCCGGGCACCAGCAGCAGGGGGGCGGCGTTCCCCTCCAGGGCCTCCACCGCCTCGGGCACCATGTCCAGCGCCACGATGGACAGCATCAGCCCCGCGGTAAAGCTGAGCAGCAGGCTTGTCCCCCGGGGGGACTCCCGCTTGATCAGGGCGGCCAGCCCACCCCCCAGCGCCAGCCCGCCTACGCCGGTGGCGGCGGTGAGCAGCACGACGAATAAGACAGGGTTCATAGATTCGCGCTCCTATGATAAAAATAGGCCGGACAGGCCGCGGGGCCCGTCCGGCAGGGACTATCATATCACGACAGGGCGGGAAAGGCAAGGAAAAATATGAGAGCCGATGCGAATATAGGCTCTTACTGTTCCTCTCGAAACAGCTCCCGCAGGCCAATGATCAGCAAAAAGACCCCAAAGCATTTCCGCAGTGCCTCCACGTCCATACCGGTGGCGGCCCAGGCCGCCAGGGCGGAGCACGTCAGCCCCGCGCAGATGGCCGGGATCAGGGCCCGCCGCTCCACATAGCCGTTTTTGATGTGGGCGGGGAGGGCGGTGGCGGCGGCGGGGAGAAAATAGAGTAAGTTGATCCCCTGGGCCTGGGGCTGGGCCAGCCCGGTGAAGCTGGTCATATAGATCAGCAGCAGGGAGCCGCCCCCCACGCCCAGGCCGGACAGCACCCCAGTTGCCGCCCCCACCAGGGCGGCAACGAGCCAGTCAAGCATTCCGGTTCCCCCTTTCCCAATGTGCCATCACAGCAGGGCTTTCACCCCGCCGTACAGAATCAGCAGGGCAAAGCCCCGGCGCAGCCACACCATGGACAGCTTCCGGAACACTTTGCCGCCCACCAGTCCGCCTACCAGCCCGCCGGCCAGATAAGGCAGAGCGGCGGCCAAGTCCAGATCCCCCCGGAACCAGTAGATCCCGGCGGACAGGGCGCACAGCGGCGCGATAATTGCCACCGACGTGGCGAAGGCCTTCCGCTGATCCAGCCCGCACTTTCCCGCCAGCAGCGGCACCAGCACCATGCCGCCGCCTCCACCGAAAAAGCCGTTTACCACCCCTGCGGCGGCCCCGGCCAGGGCGAACCACAGGGCTTTGGAGTTCTGTTCCTTCAATGCGCATCACCTGTTTCCAGTATGCCGCCGCCGGGGGCGGGCTATTCAAAATTTTCCGCCAACCCCTTGACAGCTATTACGGATAGTGATATATTTATTACAGTAACCGTAAGAAAGGGGGGACGCGCCTTGCGAGATAACGCCAAGGGCGGCGCGCTCACCGAGGTGACCTTTTATATCCTGCTGGCCCTGTATAGGCCCCGGCACGGCTATGCCGTCATGCAGTTTGTGGAGGAGCGGACGGCCGGGCGGCTGACCCTGGGGGCGGGGACGCTGTACGGTGCCTTGAACGCCCTCCAGGAGAAGGGGTGGATCGCCCCCGTGGGGTCGGACGCCGGACGGAAAAAAGAGTTTGCCGTCACCCCCCTGGGCCGGGAGGTGGCGGCCCGGGAACTGGCGCGGCTGAAGGAGCTGGCAAGCACGGCGGAGAAGATTTTAGAGGAGGAGCGTAATGGAGAAGCGATACCGTTACTTCTGGAGCCTGCTGGGGGTCCAGGCCCGGTGGCTGGATAAGATGTCGGATCGAGGCCTGCGGCTGGTACGGACGGAAAAGCTGCTGTACGAGTTCGAGACCTGCGATCCGGGGGAATACCGCTACTGCGTGGAGTTTGTGGCCCACCTGTCCCGAGACAAGGCGGAGGACTACGCCCGCTTCCTGGAGGACTGCGGCTATCGGGTGTGGTTCAAGAACGTGAACCTGGACTGGAACGTGGGCAAGGTGGAGGCCCGCCCCTGGGCAGAGCCGGGGGGTCGCCTGGCCTCCAACGCCACTACCTACAACCGGGAGCTGCTGATTGTGGAGAAAAAGAACGACGGGAAGCCCTTCCAGCTCCACACCTCCAACGAGGACAAGGCGCGCTATTACCGGGCCCAGCGGAGGCCCGCCCTGTTCCTGCTGGCGGTGATGGCACCTCTGGCGGCGGTGCTGCGCTCTTGGCCGGCGGGGGTCTTCGCC
This sequence comes from uncultured Oscillospiraceae bacterium, assembly GCA_910584285.1. Taxonomy (GTDB): domain Bacteria; phylum Bacillota; class Clostridia; order Oscillospirales; family Oscillospiraceae; genus Enterenecus. The sequence continues at coordinate 14,174 of CAJTYK010000021.1, read as the reverse complement.
GCGCTGGCACTGGCGATGCTGCTCCGGTATCAGCTCGCCCTGGCCAGACTGAAGCGGCAGGGCAGCCTGACGGAGTGAGCCGCGTCTCCGTTCTTTGACAGCTAAGGGAAAATGTCAAAAGCCCGTCTCTTGCGTCCTGGGGAAAAACCCGGTATAATGCTTTCCAACAGCCGGGGGAGGTTCGACAAAAAATGCCAAAGTCTACCAAAAACCAGATCATGAGCGCCTTGGCGGAGCTACTCCAGACCAAGCGCCTGGACGACATCACCGTCACGGAGTTGGTAGAGCGGTGCGGCATCTCCCGGCAGGCGTTCTACTATCACTTTTCCGATCTGTACGGCGTGGTGGACTACGGCATCCAGCAGCTGCTGGACGGGTTGGGTGTCACGGATCCGGAGCAGTGGCGGGAGCCGCTGGAGCAGGCGCTGACCCTGCTGCGGGAGAACCGGACGCTGGTGCTCAACGTATACCGGGCCTATGAGCGCAGCTATGTGGAGCATGATCTGCGCCGCTGGGCCGCCCCGCTGGTGGAGGCCCGCACCCGGTTGGCCGCCCAGAGGTACGCCGTGACAGAGGATCAGATCAGCTTCATGACCGAGCTGCTGACCCAGGCGTTGGCCAGCATTGTGTTGAGCTGGGTGGAGCGGGGGATGCCCTCCAGCGTCATCGAGCGGCTGGATGATTTCGACATTCTGGTGGGGGGCTGCCTGGACTATACCATGGAGCGGCTGGCCCAGAAAAACGGGAAATAGCGGGACAATTCGACAAAATTTTACATCGGCGCGGCCTTGTCAGACTTTTGACAGGGCCGCGTTTTCTGTCTATGGAAACCCGGGGGCGGGGGAGGTAAGATGGGCCTGAGCAGCGGGGAAGACCCCCGCGGAAAGGACGCGAGACAAATGAGTATGATGCACAGCGTAAAACGGGCGGGCTTCCGGGCGATGTACGGCTACCTGGACAAGGACCCTGACGCCAATATTCCCAGGCTGATGGACTGGGTGGATCGCTTTGCCGGCAACGGCCCCAACAGCTTCCCCGACCAGCGGGCCGCCTTCCGCAGGGTGATCCAGAACCCGGACAACAACTGGTATCGGCTGATCCGATCCATGTGGACGGACGTGGACGACGAGGTGCGCAAGACCTTCTTCGAGAACTTTATGCTCAACGGTAACCTCATCGGCTGGACCATCCAGGAGGAGGCCCGGGAGCGGTACGGCTGCAACATCCCCTGGGCCATTCTGCTGGATCCCACCTCCGCCTGCAACCTGCACTGCACCGGCTGCTGGGCGGCGGAGTACGGCAACAAGCTGAACCTGACCTTCGACGAGATCGACGACATCATCACCCAGGGCAAACAGCTGGGCGTTTACATCTACATCTACACCGGTGGCGAGCCCATGGTGCGGAAGGACGACCTCATCGCCCTGTGCAACAAGCACAGCGACTGCGAGTTCCTGTGCTTCACCAACGCCACCCTGATTGACGAGGACTTCGCCGACCAGATGCTGCGGGTGAAAAATTTTGTCCCCGCCATCAGCGTGGAGGGCTTTGAGGAGGCCACCGACGGACGCCGGGGGGAGGGCGTGTTCCGGAAGGTGCGGAGGGCTATGGACATACTGAAGGCCCGGAAGCTGCCCTTCGGCACCTCCTGCTGCTACACCAGCGCCAATCTGGACTCCATCAGCTCGGAGGAGTTTGTGGACAACCTGGTGGACTGGGGGGCCAAATTTGCCTGGTACTTCCACTATATGCCCGTGGGCAACGACGCCGCCCCGGAGCTGATGCCCTCTCCGGAGCAGCGGGAGCAGATGTATGACCGCATCCGGGCCTACCGCAAAACCAAGCCCCTGTTTGTCATCGACTTCCAGAACGATGGGGAGTACGTGGGGGGCTGCATCGCCGGCGGCCGGCGGTATCTCCACATCAACGCCAATGGGGACGTGGATCCCTGCGTGTTCGTCCATTACTCCGACTCCAACATCCGGGAGAAATCCCTGTTGGACTGCCTGCGCTCCCCCATGTTCATGGCCTACCACGACGGCCAGCCCTTCAACGAGAACCACCTGAAGCCCTGCCCCATGCTGGAGAACCCGGAGAAGCTGCGGGAGATGGTGGAAAAGACCGGCGCCAAGTCTACCGACCTGCAATCCCCGGAGACGGCGGAGCACCTGTGCGCCAAGTGCGACGGCTACGCCCAGGCGTGGGATCCCACCGCCCAGCGGCTGTGGAGCTGCGGGCACAGTTGCGCCCAGTGCGGGCAGGGGGAGGCCGCTGCCCAGCGGCAGGCGGGGTAGAACCCCTTGCAGCCCCCCTTGCAGGGGTGGGGTTGCGCCCCCTTAACCCGCTGGGGGTGGCAGGGGCGGGTCTCGCCTTCGGCTCGGTCGGCGCTGGACGAGCGCCACCGGCGCTCAGCGCCCCTGCCGGGGGCGTTACTTTCTCTCTCGCGAGAGAAAGTAACCAAAGAGCGCGCTTAGGGGGACGCCTCCGAGTGGAGACGGCCCAAAGGGCGGGCCATCTCCACAGTCGGCTTTCCCCCTAAGAACCCCCGGGAAGGTCAAGGGCACGCCGATTTTAGCGCGGTGGGGGAGTGACCGGCTTGCGCTGTTTACGAACGGATTTCCCTTCGATTTCCGGCCCACACCGGGCCTGCCTTTCTCAGGTACTGATGGCGCGGGGTTCTCTTTTGAGCGCCTGAATTTCTCAGGCTAACCGCCATGTTCCAGGAACGCGCCCGATACCAACCGCGGCAGGCACCACACGACCTTCAGGCGCACTGTCAATGGATCCCACCCATTTCTCAGTACCCACACCACTCAGCGGCAGCGGCGACAGGGGGATCTGCGTCCGTATCCCCTCCGCGCCGGAAGGACAATCACCAATCCCCGCTCTGACACCCCCGTAAAAGGGGGTTCTTAGGGGGTGGCCAACCTGTGAGCGCAGGGCCGCCCTTTGGCCCGGAGCCGAACCGGTGGCCACCCCCTAAGCGTGTCTTTGCCTACTTTCTGCACGAGCAGAAAGTAGGTCGCCGAAGGCCCGACGGTCTTCATAAGAAATTAACTCTTGCAATTTCGGCCCGGTGTGTTACAATGTCCCTGACAACTGAATACTGACAGTTGCGAGAAATGCAGTAGAAAGGAAGAAGCAAAATGCCCAAGTTTGTCAAACGGGCCCTTTTGCTGCTGGTCGTGCTGGCCATGCTGCCGGCCTCACTGTACGGATGTACAGGAGGCACGGAGCCCACCCCCCCGGGGGAGAGCAACAGCGGGAGCCAGCCGTCCGCTGCACAATCGGGCGAGTTACCCAACGGGAACTCAGTCACGGTAGGTATCGCACAGGATTTGAGCAACCTCGATCCCCAGCTGGCCGCTACGGCAGGGATCCGTGAGGTTCTGTTCAACATCTTCGAGGGACTGGTGAAGGCCAGCCCCGACGGCTCGGTGATCCCGGCCGTCGCCAGTGACTATGAGCTCTCTGCGGATGGCAAAACGTACACCTTCACCCTGCGGGAGGGCGTGACGTTCCACGACGGGAAGCCGGTCACGGCGGAAGATGTGATCTATTCCCTGGAACGCTGCGCCGGATCGGAGAACGAAGGAACGCCTCTGATCTCGGCGTTTTCTAATGTCTCCAAGATCGAAGCCCCGGACGAGACCCATGTGGTGATCGAGCTGGCCCAGCCCAGCCTGGAGTTCCTCTACTCCCTCACCGCCGCCATCATCCCCAAGGACTCCGGCCCCGCCATCACCGACACCATGATCGGCACCGGGCCCTTCCGGTTCGTCTCCTACGCCCCCCAGGACAGCCTGGTGATGGAGAAGTATGACGGCTACTGGAACCAGGAGAAGGCCGCCAAGCTGGACAAGGTGACTTTCAAGATCATCACCGACACCAACGCCCTTGTGGTCGGGTTGAAGGGAGGCACCCTGGATCTGGTGCTCCACCTGCCCAACACCCTGGAGAACGAGGTGAAGGACGACTTCACCGTCCTCCAGGACACCATGAAGCTGGTGCAGGCCCTCTATCTGAACAACGCGGTGGAGCCCTTCAACAACGAGCTGGTGCGTCAGGCCATGTACTACGCCATCGACGTGCCCGCCATCATCGACTTTGTGTGCGACGGGGCGGGTGTGGCCACCGGCACCAGTATGTACCCCGCCCAGAGCAGGTACTTCCTGCCTGAGCTGGCGGAAAAGTACCCCCACGATGTGGAAAAGGCCAAGGAGCTGCTGGCCCAGGCGGGCTATCCCGACGGGTTCTCCATGACCATCACCGCGCCCTCCAACTACACCCAGCATATGGACGCCGCCCAGGTGATCATCGAGCAGCTCAAGGCGGTGGGCATCACCGCCGAGCTGATCCCTGTGGAGTGGCAGACCTGGGTGGACGACGTGTACCGGGGCCGGAACTATCAGTCCACGGTGTGCGCCATCGCGGCGGACGACATGACCGCCCGGGAGATGCTGGTGCGTTACATGAGCGACAACCGGAAGAACTTCATTGCCTTCCAGGACGAGGAGTTCGATCAGGTGCTGACCCAGGCCCTGGCCTCCCTGGACGAGGAGGAGCAGACCGCCCTGTACAAGCGGGCGGAGGAGATCCTCAACGAAAAGGCGGCCAGCCTGTGGATCCAGGATATGTGCGAGCTGGCGGTGATGAACCCCGATCTGGAGGGCTTCACCTTCTACTGCACCTACGTGCTGGATATGTCCACCATCGGATACAAATAACCAACCCGTTTCCCCCGCCTCCGGCGGGGGAAACGCGCAGAAAGGGGGCTTCTCCCATGGGAAAAGCCTTGCTGAAGCGGCTGGCCCTGCTGATCGGCACCCTGCTGCTGGTGAGCGTGCTGGCCTTTACCGCGTTCTCCGTCATCCCCGGCGACCCCACCGCCTCGGTGCTGGGCATCGAAGCCACCGACCAGCAGGTGGCTGCCTTCCGGGCCAAGCACGGCCTGGATCGGCCGGTATGGGAGCGGTACGGGCACTGGCTGTCCGCCTTTGCCCAGGGGGATTTCGGCCAGTCCTTCAAATTTGACAAGCCGGTGTCGGAGCTGGTGCTCAGCCGGGTGCAGGTGACGCTGATGCTGGCGGCGGTGTCCTTCGCGCTGATCTTGGCCATCTCGTTGCCCCTGGGCCTTATCGCCGCCCGACGGCCGGGGGGGATTGTGGATCGGGCGGTGACGGTGCTGACCCAGATCACCATGTCGGTGCCCAATTTCATCATGGGTATCGGGCTGATGTTCGTCTTTGCCCTGGTGCTCAAGTGGTTCCGGCCGGAGTATGTCCCCCTGTGGAACGAGTCGGGGGCCCTCCAGCTGGGGGCCCACCTGGCCTTTCTGGTGTACCCCGCCCTGGCCATCGCCCTGCCCAAGAGCGCCATGACGGTGAAGCTCCTCCGGGGCTCCATTCTGGGCGAGCTGGATCAGGACTACATCCGCACCGCCTACAGCAAGGGCAACAGCCGGGGCTCCGCCCTGCGGCGACACGTGCTGCGCAACGCCATGATCCCGGTGGTGACCTTTCTGGCCATGGCCATCGGGGACATCATGGCGGGCTCCATCGTGGTGGAGCAGGTGTTCGGCATACCGGGCCTGGGCCGTATGCTCATCAGCTCCATCGGCAACCGGGACTACCCGGTGGTACAGGCCATCGTGGTGCTGCTGGCGGCGGTGGTGGTGGGCTGCAATTTCCTGGCGGATCTGCTCTACCGGGTGATGGATCCCCGCATCGAAAGGACATAACTTACTTTTTCTTGAAAGAAAAAGTAAGCAAAAGAGTCTTAGACTCGCGAACTTGAAGCCCGCTTCCATCGTGGAGCTTGCCGTATCATTTTGCGACGACCACGAGGCGTGGGCTGTTATGGGGAAACAAGTATGAAGGTCAAGAAAAAAAGTTGGTATCTTACCATCGGCGGCATACTCACGGCCTGTATGCTGGTGTTTACCGCCACCGGCCTGCTCTGGACGCCCTATAGTCCCACCGCCGTGAGCGCCCCGGATCGGAGCGCCCCGCCCTCCGCCGCCCACCCCTTCGGCTGCGACCAGCTGGGGCGGGACGTGCTCTCCCGCACCCTGGAGGGGGCGGGCTCCACCCTCACCATCGCCCTGGCAGTGCTGGCGGTGGGGGCGGTGTGCGGCCTTGTCATCGGGGCGCTGTGCGGCTACTACGGCGGTGTGGCGGACGCGCTGATCATGCGGTTGTGCGACGCGGTGGCCGCCTTTCCCAGCGTGCTGCTGGCGCTGGTGGTGCTGGCCCTCACCGGGCCGGGGAAGTATAACGTCATCGGAGCCCTGGGGGTGCTGTTTATCCCCAGCTTCGCCCGGCTGGTGCGGGGGGAGTTCCTGAAGTACCGGGATCGGGACTTTGTGCAGTCCGCCCGGCTCATGGGGGTGCCCGATCTGCGCGTCATCTTTGTACACATCCTGCCCAATCTCTGGCCGGTATTACTGTCCGGATTGACTATAGGCTTTAATAACGCCGTGTTGGCAGAGGCATCCATGAGCTATCTGGGCATCGGCGTCAACGCCACCGAGCCCAGCCTGGGCTATATGCTGAAGGACGCCCAGGGCGTGCTGTTCACCCTGCCTTGGTGCACCATTTTCCCGGCGCTGGCGGCCATTCTGCTGATCTTAGGCGTGGGCCTGCTGGGCGAGGGGATTCGGGAACGGATGGGGGGGACGGCGGCATGATGCTGGACGTACAGGAGCTGTCGGTGACCTTTAGCGACAGGCAGGAACCCTTTACAGCGGTTGACAAGTTCTCGCTCCAGATGGATCGGGGGGAGATCGTGGGCATCGTGGGGGAGTCGGGCTCGGGCAAGTCCATGACGGCCCACGCCCTCATGGGGCTCATCCCCCGCTCCCGGGGGTTGGTGACGGGCCGAGCCCTGTTTGAGGGGGTGGATCTGCTCCCCCTGCCCCGAGAGGCGCTGCGGCAGTACCAGGGCCGGGATCTGTCCATCATCTTCCAGGAGCCCATGACCAGCCTGAACCCCACCATGCGCATTGGCAAGCAGGTGGAGGAGGCCCTGTTCATCCACGGAAAGCTGTCCCCCGGGGAGCGTAAAGCGAAAGCCCTTGCCGCCATGAAGCTGGCGGGCCTGCCCGATCCAGAGGCGCTGTACCGGCAGTACCCCCACCAGCTGTCCGGCGGGATGCGGCAGCGGGTGATGATCGCCGCGGCCCTGGTGCTGCGGCCACGTCTGCTGATCGCCGACGAGCCTACCACCGCCCTGGATGTGACCATACAGGCCCAGATCCTGGACACGCTGAAGGATATCAATCGGCAGGAGGGCACTGCCATCCTGTTTATCTCCCACGATCTGGGGGTGGTGAAGGCGCTGTGCAGCCGGGTGGTGGTGATGAAACAGGGGCAGATTGTGGAGACCGGCCCGGCGGAGCAGGTGTTCCACCATCCCAGGGAGGACTACACCAGGCTGCTCATCGCCTCCCGGCCGTCCCGGAAAAAGCTGAGAGGGGGTGGGGAACGTGAGTGAACCCATTGTGCGCATCGCCCACCTCAACAGCTGGTACGGCCGGGGCAAGGGGCGCAAGCAGGTGCTGCGGGACGTATCCCTGGAGCTGGCCCCCGGTGAGGTGCTGGGCGTGGTGGGGGAATCGGGCTCGGGCAAATCCACCCTGGCCAAGTGCGTGCTGGGCATGGTGAGGGATATCACCGGCACGCTGGAAGTGAACAGCCCCCGACCCCAGATGGTGTTCCAGGATCCCTACGGCTCGCTGAACCCGGCGAAAACCGTGGGCTGGATTTTGGAGGAGCCCCTCCGGGCCACCGGGGTGAAGGACAAGGAGGAGCGCCGTCAGCGGGTGCGGGATTTCCTCCCCCTGGTGGGGCTGGAGGAGGAGCACCTGGCCAGAAGGCCCGCCCAGCTGTCCGGCGGGCAGCGTCAGCGGGTGGCCATCGCCGCGGCGCTCGTACAGGGCAGTAGGCTCATCGTGCTGGACGAGCCGGTGTCCGCCCTGGATGTGACGTTGCAGGCCCAGATCCTCCGCTTGCTGGCGGATCTGAAGGAGGAGCTGGGTCTGTCCTATCTGTTCATCTCCCACGACCTGGCGGTGGTGTACCAGCTGTGCGACCGGGTGGCGGTGATGACGGTTGGCGAGATCGTGGAGGAGGGGGACGTGGACGAGATCTACGATCACCCCCGGCATGAGTATACGAAGAAGCTGCTGGCGGCCTCCCTGGCCCTGGACTGAGGCTGGCCATTGATGTCTGTAGGGGCGGACATTGTCCGCCTGCGGATCCGAAAAATGCCCCGGCGTTTGATACGCCGGGGCATTTTTTGCGCTCTTATTGCAAAAAGGAATCGTTGCAGGAGATTAAAAACAGATTGCAAAAAGTAATTATTGTAGGAAATTGAAAACCAGAATGGCCCCGCCCAGTACCGTCAACACCGCGCCGGTGGCCCGGTTGAGGACGACGGGGCTGGCCTTGTTGGCAAAGCGGGCGGCGATCCGGGCCCACAGCAGAGTGGACAGCACGCACAGCGCCAGCACCCACAGATCCGGTGCCCCGCCGATGACGAAATGGCTGGCCGCGCCGGTAAGTGCGGTGAAGGTCATGATGAACACGCTGGTGCCCACGGCGGTTTTCAGCTCGTATCCCAGCACGCTGGTGAGGATGAGCAGCATCATCATGCCGCCCCCGGCCCCCACGAAGCCGCAGATGAAGCCCACCAGGGCGCCGCAGAGCAGGGATTGGACAATCCGTTTTTTGGGATCCACCGCCTCCATGGACTCCTTGGTGGTCATGACGGGCTTCACCAGGAACTTGATGCCTAAAAACAGGGTCATGACGGTGGAGAAGCCGCCCATAGTGGACGAGGGCACCAGGCTGGACACCCAGCTGCCCACCAGGGTGAACACCAGTACCGATCCCATCATCACCAGGCCGTTTCTCACGTCCAGGTTGCCGTTTTTGCGGTATGTCCAGGCGGACACGGCGCTGGCCAGCACGTCGCTGGCCAGGGCGATGCCCACGGCGGCATAGGGCTCCATGTGGAGGAAGGTGATCAGCATGGGGCTGATGACGGCGGCGGCGCTCATGCCGGCGAAGCCGGTGCCCAGCCCCGCGCCAATTCCAGCCAGGAAACAGATGATAAAAGTAAACATAAGGTATTCTCACGTCTCCTCATAGTCCCGGAGGTTCCGGGCGATTTTTTCCAGGAGCTGCTCCATGGTCTGCCGCTCCTCCGGAGTGACGCCCCGGCTGAAGGCGGCGATGAACCGAGCCTGGGCCTCCAGCCCTTGCCGTAGGATCTCTCCGGCGGCGGGCAGGGGGGTGAGGCGGATCACCTTCCGGTTGCCGGGGGGGTGTCCGGCGGACAGCAGGCCCCTGTCCTGAAGGGCCCGGGCCGCCGCGGATACGTGGGACTTTGTCCACCGCCGCAGCCGCACCGCCTCCGCCGCCGTGTTCCGGTCGGGGTTGTTGTGGAGGAACAGCAGGAGATCCAGCTCCATCCGGGTGAGGTCGCAGTGCTGGGCCACCGGATCCAGGGCCTGATCGTACCGTTTTTTAAAGGCGCTCAGGTTTTCCAGAAAGAGGTTGAGCATGGGGCCCCTCCTTTATTGTTCTATTTTGAACTATATGGATTATACGACCGCCGGCGGGATTTGTCAAGGGGGCGCGGAAAAGTTTTCCCTGCCCGCCCGGATCCGTTCAAGACATCGGCGGCCCATTTCACAGCAAAGGGATTGCCCATCCGGCTCTGGTCTGGTATGCTGGCAGGGGGAGGGTGAGACATGATCAAATTTGCCATCTGCGATGACGAGCCCCACATGGCCCGGGAGCTGACGGAACGGCTGGCGGCCTATCTGAAGGAGACGGGCCGGGGGGCCTGTACGGTAGATCGCTTTTCCAGCGGCAGTGCCCTGCTGGAGGGAGGCCCCTTCGACGTGATCCTGCTGGACATCCAGATGGGGCCGCCCGACGGATTGGAGACCGCCCGCCTCCTGCGCCGGCGGGGCTTTGCCGGCCCGCTGATCTTCGTGACGGTGCTGCGGGAACCGGTGTTTGACGCCTTCGAGGTGGAGGCGCTGGACTACCTGGTGAAGCCGCTGGATGGGGCGCGGTTCCGGCGGGCCATGGATCGGGCGCTGAAGCTGCTGGAGGGGCGGCGGGGGCCGCCCATCGTGGTTCGGCAGGGGACGGGCTGCCAGGTGGTGCCGCCGGAGGAGCTGGTATACTGTGAGGTGCAGGGCCGGAAGCTCTACCTCCACCGGACGGGGGGCGGTGTGGTGGACTGCTACGGCAGGCTGGAGGAGCTGGAGCGCCGGGTGGACGGGCGCTTCTTCAAGTGCCACCGCAGCTATCTGGTGAACCTGGATTATGTGCGGGGCTGTCGGGAGGGCCAAGTGCTGCTGCCCCAGGGGGAGGCCATCCCCGTCTCCCGGCTGCGGGAGCGGGAGCTGACCCAGGCCCTGCTGCGCCATATGAAGGGGGGGACTCTCTGATGGACTGGTTCGGCCTGCTCTACAACGGCACCGCCCTGCTGGGCCAGGGGGCGGCCCACCTGATCTTTATGAGCCGTCTCACGGGGAAACGGGTGAAGCTCCGGCACTTTACAGTATATGAGCTGGCGCTGTGCCTTGTGGACGCCCTCTCTGTCCGGCTGGGGCTGGACGAGGCGCCGCCCATCGCGGCGGGGGTGCTGGCGCTGTACGCCGTGAGCCGGTTTTGGCTGGGGAACCAGGGGCCCATCTCCTGGCTGGGGGCGGTGCTGGCCTTTTACGTCTCCCAGCTCTCCTTCGGCCTGCTGAACTCAGTGGAGGTGGCGGTGTTCCCCCGGCTCGTGGGAAGTCCCCTGCTGTACGGGGTGCTGGCAGTGGCGCTGGTGGCCTATTTCGCTCTGTGCGCCCTGTGCTACCGGGGCATCCGAAAGCTGCTGGCATGGACGGAGGACAGCCCCACCCCCCAAGTCGGCCTGCTGCTGTTCCCCGGCCTGTTTTTCTTTGCCGCCGAGCTGTATATCCTGCGCACCGCCTACAGCTCCATCCCCGCCGTCCTTCCGCCGGGGGAGGCGGTGCGGCAGGCGGCGCTGCTGGCACTGCAAGCCATGGGGCTGGGAGCCCTGCTGTGCACCCTATATGCCTACCGGCAGCTCTGCCGGGGGGTTGCGGCCCAGGGGGAGCTGCGAGCCGTCACCCAGGCGGCCCAGGCCCAGAAGATCTATCTGGCCGAGGCCCGGCTCCGCTATGAGCGGACGCGGGCCTTCCGCCACGACGTGAAAAACCACCTGTCCGTGCTGGACGGCCTGCTGGCGGCGGGCCGGGCGGAGGAGGGCCGGGCCTATCTGAAGAAGCTAAAGGCGGCGTCGGAGGGGCTGTCCCTCCCCTGCCAAACGGGCAGCCCGGTGGTGGACATCCTGCTGGGGGAGAAGCTGGGGCTGGCGGAGGATATCCCCTGGGAGGTATCCCTGACGCTGCCCTCCCCCTGCGGGGTGGACGAGTTCGACCTGTGCGTGATCTTCGCCAACGCCCTGGACAACGCCCTCGCCGCCTGCCGGCAGGCCCCGGGGGACAGGTTCCTGCGGGTGTCCGGGCGGCGGCAGGGGGCGTTCTACCTGCTGATCTTTGAGAACGCCTGCGCCGATGCCGCCCTGCCTCCGGAGGGGACGGGGTTGCCCAACATCCGGGCGGTGGCGGAGAAGTACCGCGGCGCGGTGCTGGCGGAGCGGGAGGGGAGCCGGTTCACCCTGAGCGTGCTGCTGGACATTTCGTGACACACAGGGCGCGGTTCAAGGCAAAAGTCTTGCAATCCGAATTCCGGGCGCTAAACTAAAGGCATAGAAGCGCCACACTTTTGGATTGGAGGAATGCGCCATGATGCCTATTTCCAGCCTCAACGCCGCTGCTCAGCCTCTGAGGGCGGTGGACAGAACCGCCGAACCCCCCGCCGTCCGGCGGCCCGGGGAGGAGGATCCAGCCCGTCCGGCGGAGCCCAGGAGGGACGAATACGTCCCGGAGGAAAAGCGGGAGCCCTCGGGCCGCTACTGGCTGGGCCGGGACGGGGACGGACAGCCCAGGATCTATTTTGACGATCCCCAGCGGGCGGCGGACGCCCCGGAGCAGCCCGCCGACGGGCCAGAACAGGACAGGGGAGCGAAGGGTCCGGAGAAGAAGGACAGGGACAAAAAGGCGGAGCGTTGCACCGGCGACACCGGCAAGGTGGATCGAGAGATCGAGAAGCTGAAGCGGAAGCGGGCAGAGCTGGAGCAGCGCCTTAACACCGAGCGGGACGAGGCCAAGCGGGAGAATTTGGAACAGCAGCTTGCCCAGGTGGAGCAGGAACTGCGCCAAAAGGACAACGACGGGTACAGGCGGCGGCATACCGTGTTCTCCTGACGGGGGAGGGCGGAAACCCCGGCGGCTGAAACAGGAGAACGGCGGCGGCCTTGCCCTTCAAGGCCGCCGCCGTTCGTTGAAAAGCCTGCCTCCGGCGGGCTTTTTTCCTGGGGAAATCCGGCGGGCGAGAACAAACCCTTTTTCCGGCGGCGGGTCCTTGTGGATTCCGTCGCTTTCCTGTATAATAGGGCGCAAGGGCAAGAGGGCGGCGCCATGAAACTCATTCATCTCGGAGGTATAAAACATGAAACGAACCATCACTGTGAAGGGCGTGGGCAGCGTGTCCGCCAGACCGGACTACATCACCCTGACGCTGTCCATTACGGAGAAAAATATGGACTACGGAGCGGCCATGGACGGCGCGGCCGGGCGGATCGCCCGGCTGGAGGGCGCCGCGGCGGAGACGGGCTTTGAGAAGGGGGCGCTGAAAACCCTCAGCTTCAACGTGAATACCCAGTATGAGGGGGTGCGGGACGACCAGGGAAACTATCAGAACGTGTTCGCCGGGTATGCCTGCTTCTACCGGCTCAAGCTGGCCTTTGATCTGGACAGCGGGCGGCTGGCGGACGTGTTGTCCGCCATCGCGGCCAGCGGCGCGGAGCCGGAGCTGAACATCTCCTTTACAGTTAAGGATCCGGAAAAGGTCAGCCAGGAGCTGCTGGCCAGCGCGGCGGCCAACGCCCGGGAAAAGGCAGAGGGGCTGTGCCGGGCCGCCGGGGTGGAGCTGGGCAAGCTGATCAGCATCAGCTACAACTGGGACGAGCTGAACATCGTGTCCCCCACCCGCTATGAGCTGGCGGACTGCGCCATGCCTATGCTGGCGGCGGGGAAGCGGCGGGCGCCGGAGATCGAGCCGGACGATATCGATCTGCGGGACTCGGCGACCTTCGTGTGGGAGCTGGACGGCTGAAAAAATTTGACGACGTTCGCGCCGTCCGCCGTTTTGTTTCCAAAGAAAACCAGGGAGAGAACTTGAATACCCTTCCAAATCCTGCGGATAATACAAGTGGAACGATACAAACAAAGCCGCGGGCAGCCGCGGCAGGAAGCAGGAGGAAAACCATGAAAGCAACCGGGATCGTGCGCCGCATCGACGATCTGGGCCGGGTGGTGATTCCCAAGGAGATCCGCCGCACCATGCGTATTCGGGAGGGCGACCCGTCACAGATAACGTTGGAAGGGTGGGAAAGGTTCTGCTTCGGGATGATGGGACTGGAAAAAAGGATGGGGTGGAGCGGTACATAAAAGGGCATAAACAGCATGATGGCGGAGTCACGATCGTCTCCGCCATCACGTTTACAATAGGGAACTATAATCTCTCCGTCCGTACAAGATGCGCCGGATCTGCACCGTATCTCTGTCCACCACATAAAAGACAAGATAATTTTTGACAAGCAGACAGCGGTAGCCTTTCGCGGCCAGAGCCAAATCTTTCGGGCGCGGGCAGCGCTCCGGCATAGAAGATAGACCGGCAATCTCTTCTATCAGCAGGTCATAGTACCGCAGCGCGGCGTCTGGGGAGAGCGTATTCAGATAATCCACAATATCCAGCAAGTCCTGCTTTGCAGCAGGATATATTTTTACCTTATACTTTTCCATGCACACGCTCCCGCAGTTGACGGGCGACAGTTAGAAAATCTTCGCCCTCAGCGCCGGAGGCAATCTCCTGTTCGGCAATAGCCAATTTACCGTACAGGTCGATCAGCGCTTGCTGGCGCTCGTACTCCTCAATGCAGACAACCACCATGTCTCCGGTTCCGTTGCGTGTAATGTAAACGGGTTCACGGGTCTGACGGCAAAAATCGGAAATCTCATT
>CAJTYK010000020.1 GCA_910584285.1 uncultured Oscillospiraceae bacterium | reverse complement strand
CTGGGGCTGTCCGGGGCACCGGACGCGGCGGAGCGCAGAGCGGAACTCCTGCGGAAGCTGGAGCTGCCCGAGCACATGAGCGCCAAGGCGCTGCTGGCGGCGCTGAACGCGCTGTATACGCCGTCAGAGCTGGAGGAGCTGCTGACAGAATAAAAAGCAAGCCAAAACGGTGTGTTTTGGCTTGCTTTTATGTTATTCCAGGTTGTTTAAGCCTTCGTACAGCTCGTTAAAGGATTTCTCCCCGGCGCACCGCCCGAAGGACAGCTCCCTGTTCTCCCCAAACTCCAGCAGGAAGCATTTGGTCAGCTCCTCCACCGTGATCTCCAGCGATTCAAAAAACTGCCGGTAGGCGAAGGATTGGGCAGGGGTGCCCTCCTCGAACTGGCTGACTATGAGGGCTTCCGTCACCTGATCCAGGGGGTATAGCTTCAGGTGCATCAACTCGTGGACGATGACCTCCTCCAGGTTCTCCTGCTTGGGGTTGACGGCATTGAGCAGCAAAATTGCCTTGCGGTCGTCGCAGTCAATTTTGAAATCCCCGGTCTTGGGCCAGTGGGGATCGTCCACCCACTCCAGCCGCACGTCCCAGCCGGGGGTGAGGCGCAGCTTGCCGCACCAGTACGCGAACCGCTCCTGGATGCTTTCACGGTTGACAGGGGTGCTCACCGCTCCGCCTCCATCAGCTTGTCGATCCGGCGCTGGTGGCGGCCGCCCTCGAACTCGGTGGACAGGAACACGTCCAAAATCCGCTCCGCCAGATTGGCCCCGGTGACCCCCGCCCCCATGGCCAGCACGTTGGCGTCGTTGTGGCGGCGGGTCATCTCGGCGGACAGGGGCTCGTGGCACAGGGCGCACCGCACCCCTTTCACCTTGTTGGCCGTCATGCTCATGCCGATGCCGGTGGTACACAGCACCACGCCCCTTTCACATATCCTGTCCGCCACCAGCTTGGCGGCGGCCACGCCGAAGTCGGGGTAGTCGCAGCTCTCGGCGCTGTGAGTGCCGCAGTCGGTGACCTCGTGGCCCTGCTCCAGCAGGTGGGCCTTCAGCCGCTCCTTCAGGTCAAAAGCCCCATGATCGCAGGCAATAGAAATTTTCATTTTGTCAAGTCCTTTCCCTTTACAATTTGTGGAGTACGGGCTTCCGCCCCGCGAAGGTGGTGACGCAGCCGAACCCCGCCGCCTGGATCAGCTCCAGAGCCTGGGGGATGCCCTTGCCCACGTCCTGGGGCCGGTGGGCGTCCGCCCCCACGGTGACAAGCTCGCCGCCGCACTCCTTGAACCAGCGCAGCGGGGGGGGCCAGCAGTCCAGATCCCGGCCCCGGCACACGTTTACCTCCAGGGCGTGATCCGTTTTGGCCACCTCGGTGAAGATCCGCCGCACCTCCCCCTCGTAGTCTGCCAGGGTGAGGGAGATTCCGTCCCGGTGGATGTACCGCAGGGGGTAGACGATGTGGGCCAGGCTGTCGTAGCAGTCGGGACAGCGGTTCACCAGCGTCCAGGTGTGCGTTAGGGTGAGCTCTATCGCTTTCCGGGCCAGCGCCGGGTTGCCGTGAAAGTCGGTAAAGGACAGATCCAGATTGCCCTCCATGCCGATCCAGCTGTGGAGGGAGCCCAGCACAAAGTCCAGCTCACCGCCGCCCTGGGCCAGGATGTCCCGGGCCACGGCCGGGTCATAGGGGGCGGAGCCCAGCTCCAGCCCAAGGCGGAGGGTGAGGCCGTCCCCAAGCTCCTTTTGGACGGCCCGAAACTGGGCTTTGGCGGCGGGCCAGTCAAAGGAGGTTTGGGGGTTGCCGTCCAAATCCAGGAGATCGCAGTGGTCGGTGACGCAGAACTCCTGAAGGCCGGTGACCCTGGCGGCCTGGGCCATGTCAAGGAGTTCAGCTTTACTGTCTGGGGACAGCTTGGTGTGGCTGTGAATATCGCAGAGATACACGTTAGATCACCTCAATATGGAGCTTGCGTCATTAAAAGTGCCCTTTGAACCAAATCGAAGCCCAGCGAAGCGGGTTCGATTTGGAGCTGTAGACGCAGCGGAATGAGCGAGCTTTCGGCGAAGCCGGAAGGGAGGGATATGGAGCTTGCGTCTACAGCGGCCAGCTGGGGAACCACCGCAGGAAATAGGTGGCGTACCAGTTGGGCACGTACAGGCCGGTGAGCTCCGGATAGAACACCGCGTACAGCGAGACGACGCAGCCCGTGAAGCCGTAGACTGTCAGCCGGCCGCCCTCCCGCTTTCGGGTGAGCATATCGTCCATCAGGTAGGCGATGGCAAAGCACAGGAACAGCACCGTGGGGAAATAGTGGTAAGCGAACAGGGTGCGCCCGATGGGTAGCCAGGGCACCAGTTGAGACAGGATGGCGATGAGGATGAACAGCGCCTTTCCGCACCGGCGGCGCACCATCTGGATCGCCACGCCCACAAGGGCCAGCAGCCCCGCCCAGGACACCAGCGGATTGTTGAAGGAGGCGAACAGGCTCCGCATCCCGGTTGTCTCCAGATCCCGATAGTAGAGGATGGGGCGGGCGTCCAGGATCCACTGGTACCAGTTGGACTGGTAGGGGTGGGGGGTGTGGACGCCCTGGTGGTAGGTGAGCATGAAATACTGGTTGCGGAGCATGATGTCCACCGGGTTGTCGCTCTTGTCCGGGATGGCCTGGAAGAAAGCCCCCAGCTTGTCCCCCAGGCCGGGGGTCTTGCCCTCCGCCGCCAGGGCTTCCGCCACCCGCTTGAGCTGCTCCGGATACTTGTCCAGCTGCTCCGGCAGGCGCTCCCAGAACCAGCTCACCGACTCCGCCGCCATGCCAGGGAAGCCGCCCTCGTTGCCCTTGGCCGCGGCGTAGGGGAAGTAGGATATGGTGTAGATACAAATTGGAATCAACACAAAAAATAGAACAGAAAGGCCAATCGTGCCCCAGACATGGGCGGCGAAGGAGGGGATGTGGGGAGGCGTCCAGACAGGGGGTTCCTCCCGGAACATAGCCTCCGCCACCTCCTGGCGGATCTCCGGGGGGACGGGTTGCTCCCGGGCCTGACGCTCCGCCTCCCGCCAGTCCCCGGCCTTGAGGATCAGGCCCAGCAGCCACAGCAGGGCCAGCCCCGCCCCGGCGTATACCACTGTCCACTTGGAGGCGCAGCCGACGCCCCAGAACAGGCCGCTGAGGAACAGGGGGAGGATGTAGTGCCGCAGCTTCTTTCCCGCCGGCACCGCCAGCCAGCGGTACATAAAGTAGTAGGACACCAGGATGAAGAACACGCCGTAGGTGTCGATGGTGGCGATGCGGGTCTGCACCAGGTGCATGAAATCGAAGGTGAACAGGGCGGTGCCGCACAGGGCCACCGGGGTTTTGCCGAACAGGTTCTTGAGGAAAATATAGAGTAGGGGCACCATGAGCACGCCGAACAGGGTGCCCATAAACCGCCAGCCGAAGGGAACCATGCCAAAGATGGCGATGCCGATGGAAAGGATCAGCTTGCCCAGGGGCGGGTGGGACACCTCATAGGGGTAGACGTTGTTCAGGTGCTCCAGGGCGGTGCGGGGGTGGTAGATCTCGTCGAAATAGGACGAGTTCAGGTAGGTGTACTTGTCCGTCCACAGCTCGTGCTCGTCAAACAGGGCGGCCGCGCCCTCGTCCACGTGATCCGGGGCGGAGTGGAACGTGGGCCTTGTCTCCTCTTTGCCGCCCTGGATCTCGGTGTACGTCCCGGCCCGCAGGGCCAGCTCCGCCAGCCACAGGCCCTCCTCCCGGTGGACGCTGGCGGCGGTGATGCGGAAGTGGGAGGCGGTGATGGGGCCCAGGGGCTCGCTGTCCAGATTTTTGTTGTCCTTTGTCATCTCCAGGCCGTTCCGATCCACTTGGGAGCTGAGATCCAGCACCTTCCACTTCAGCAGGGAGTTGTAGGGCTGCTCCAGCCGGATGCTGTGCCACGCCCCGTCCTCCCCCTCCCACTCCAGGGTATAGTACCCGGTGCCCAGGGAGGTGTAGAAGGAGAGCTCGTCCACCCAGATGGGCTCGTCGTAGGAGAACTCATAGCTGTCCCCCTGCTGGAACTTCACTACGCTTTGGGGGACATGGGGATCTCCCAGCTGGAAGAAGGCGGTGCAGGCGTACACAACCGTCAGCGCCAGCACGGGCAGAATATCCCGCTTTTCCATGGGGTGGCGCTTCAGGGTGAGGGTGAGCCGGCGGCCGGCTTTTGCCTCCGCCATGGCGATCCACTCCAGGCTGTGGGGCCGGGGGCGCAGGCACCACCAGTAATAGACGAAAAAGGCGATGCAGATCAAAAGTCCCAACAGCGCCCACACAAAGGCAGGGGACAGGTTGGTGAAAAACCAGGACACGCCCTCGCGCACCTTCTCCCAGGTGAGGGGCTCCGGGCCGGGGGAGGGCGAGGCGGTCAGGGACAGTAGCTTGATCATGGGGAACCTCCAATAACGCGGGGAAGGAACGCCCGCGGACTTCGCATACATTTGTATATCATACTACGATTGGCGCGGAAAAGGAAGCCCCTTTTTCCAACCCTTGCACACAGAGAGGCAACCGGGGACGGCAAGCAATCCCGGGGATGGTGTGCGAAATCAGTCGGGCTTTTTAGCGGGGAAAACCATTCACATTTAATTTACAACTGGCCTATTGACAATTTGGGGGGGCGGTGGTAGAGTATCTTTAGCACTCAGGGAGTATGAGTGCTAAACCCGTGGAAGGGGGACTGGCCTTGGAGCTGAGCGAACGCAAGAAGAAAATCCTGCGCGCCGTGGTGGAGAGCTACATCCAGACCGCGGAGCCGGTGGGCTCCAAGACGCTGGCGGAGCTGGCGGGATTGAAGGTATCCTCCGCCACCATCCGCAACGACCTGGCCGACCTGACGGAGCAGGGCTACCTGGAGCAGCCCCACACCTCCGCTGGACGGATCCCCTCCCCCAAGGGCTACCGGCTCTACGTGAACGAGCTGATGGAGGAGCAGCGGCTCAGCCTGGAGGAGACGAAGCAGATCAACGAGGCCCTGCACCTCAAAATGCAGGAGCTGGACAAGGTCATCGGCCAGGCGGGCCGCATGGTGTCCCAGCTCACCAATTACCCGGCCTTCGCCCTGGCGGAGGGCTCCCGGCGGCTGACCATCAAGCGGTTTGACCTGATTTTAGTGGATTCCGCGTCCTTCATCGCCGTGGTGATGACGGACTCCAGCGTGGTGAAGAACAAGCTATTCCGCCTGCCCGCCGATCTCAGCGAGCCTCAGCTCCAGCTGCTCACCACCCTGCTGAACACCGCCTTCGTGGGCAAGACGCTGGACCAGCTCACCCCGGAGCTAATGCGGGTGGCGGAGCACGCGGCGGGGGGGTCCTACGGGCTGATCTCGCTGGTGGTGTCCTTCGCCATGGAGGTGCTGGATGCGCTGGAAAACAGCCCGGTGTACACCGCCGGAGCCAGCCACCTGCTGGATCACCCGGAGTATCAGGACGTGGGCAAGGCTCAGAAGCTGATGAGCTACCTGACGGAGGATCACGCCCTGGCCCAGGCGCTGGCTCTGCCCGCCCTGGAGGGGGACGACACCAAGATCCTCATCGGCCCGGAGAACGTGGCCGACGAGCTGAAGGACACCAGCGTGGTGCTGGCAAGCTACGATATCGGGGACGGCATGAAGGGGGTCATCGGCGTGGTGGGCCCCACCCGGATGGACTACGCCAAGGTGGCCGCCAAGCTGTCCTATGTGGCGGACGGGCTGTCCAAGCTGTTCGGACAGCCGGAGCTGCCCCCCAGCGCGCCGGAAAAGGAGGAAGAATAGTCCATGGCTGACAAGAAGAAAAAGCAGAATCCCATCCCAGAGAAGGCCCAGCCTGAGACGGAGCCCGCCCCCGAGCAGGAGGCCCAGGCGGCTCCCGAGCAGGAGCAGGCCGCCGAAACCCCCGGCGGGGAGACCGTCCCGGAGCAGGAGGGGGCCGAGGTCCCCGGCGCGGAGCAGCTGCTGGCGGAGGCGGCGGACAAGTATCTCCGGCTGGCTGCGGAATACGACAATTACCGCAAGCGCACCGCCAAGGAGAAGGAGTCCATCTGGAGCGAGGCCAAGGCCCAGACGGTGGCGGCCTTCCTCCCAGTGTTCGACAACCTGGAGCGGGCGCTGAAGCAGGAGACGTCGGATGAGGCCTACAAGAAGGGCGTGGAGATGACCATGAAGGGCCTTCAGGACGCCCTGACAGGGCTGGGCGTGGAGCTCATACCCGCCCTGGGCGAGACCTTCGACCCCAACCGCCACAACGCCGTCATGCACGTGGACGACGGGGAGGCCGGGGAGAACACCATTGTGGAGGTGTTCCAGCAGGGGTTTATCTGCGGGGAGAAGGTTATCCGGTTCTCCATGGTGAAGGTGGCGAATTAAACAAGAAAACGCCGGAAGGAGGATTCCTTATGAAAATCGTATTTCCCCTATATTTTACGAAAAAAGGGAAGGGCTGGAGAAAATCACCGAAGGACACCACGCTAAAGTATAAAGATGGCACGATCAAAACAACCCGGATTTTGAACAAGTCGGATTTACAGTGTGGAGATTTCAAAATCAACGGTAAGCCGGCTTTTGGTTATTTTATAAACAAGAAGGGGGAGCAAATCCGGGTTACGAACATTGTGGGCTGTAAAAAAGGTAAGCTGCGCAAGTGGTGCCCCAAATGCAAAAAGACAAAATCACTGAAAAAATTCGATCTCACGGGCCGGAATACCGCTGGAAAGCGGGATCAAAGCCAATGCAGTAAATGCAGAGCAGGATAATAATCAATGTGAAATTATTTTCGTTAATTTTATTTGGAGGAATCTATTATGAGCAAAATTATCGGTATCGACCTGGGCACCACCAATAGCTGTGTGTCCGTGATGGAGGGCGGCGAGGCCGTCGTTATCCCCAACGCCGAGGGCAACCGCACCACCCCCTCCGTCGTCGCCTTCTCCAAGGACGGCGAGCGCATGGTGGGCCAGGTGGCTAAGCGCCAGGCCATCACCAACCCCGACCGCACCATCGCCTCCATCAAGCGGGAGATGGGGTCGGATTACCGGGTGAACATCGACGGCAAGAAGCTCACCCCCCAGGAGATCTCCGCCATGATCCTCCAGAAGCTGAAGGCGGACGCCGAGAGCTATCTGGGCCAGACCGTTACTGAGGCGGTGATCACCGTCCCCGCCTACTTCACCGACGCCCAGCGGCAGGCCACCAAGGACGCGGGCAAGATCGCCGGCCTGGACGTGAAGCGCATCATCAACGAGCCCACCGCCGCGGCCCTGGCCTATGGCGTGGACAAGGAGTCCGACCAGAAGATCATGGTGTACGACCTGGGCGGCGGCACCTTCGATGTGTCTGTGCTGGAGGTGGGCGACGGCGTCATCGAGGTGCTGGCCACCGCCGGCAACAACCGCCTGGGCGGCGACGACTTCGACAAGTGCGTCATGGACTGGATGGCCGCCGAGTTCAAGAAGACCGAGGGCATCGACCTCACCGGCGACAAGGTGGCCATGCAGCGGCTGAAGGAGGCTGCCGAGAAGGCCAAGATCGAACTGTCCGGCGTCACCTCAACCACCATCAACCTGCCCTATATCACCGCCGACGCCTCCGGCCCCAAGCACCTGGATCTGACCCTCACCCGGGCCAAGTTCGACCAGCTCACCGGCCACCTGGTGGAGGCCACCGCCGGCCCCGTGCGCCAGGCCATGAGCGACGCGGGCCTGTCCGGAAATGAGATTGAGAAGGTGCTGATGGTGGGCGGCTCCAGCCGGATCCCCGCCGTCCAGGACATGGTGAAGCGGCTCACCGGCAAGGAGGGCTTTAAGGGCATCAACCCCGACGAGTGCGTGGCCATGGGCGCGGCCCTCCAGGGCGGCGTGTTCACCGGCGACACCAAGGGCCTGCTGCTGCTGGACGTCACCCCCCTGTCCCTGGGCATCGAGACCATGGGCGGCGTGATGACCAAACTCATTGACCGCAACACCACCATCCCCGCCAAGAAGTCCCAGACCTTCACCACCGCCGCCGACAACCAGACCTCCGTGGAGGTCCACGTGCTCCAGGGCGAGCGGGAGATGGCCCAGTATAACAAGACCCTGGGCAAGTTCCACCTGGACGGCATCGCCCCCGCCCGCCGGGGTGTGCCCCAGATCGAGGTCACCTTTGACATCGACGCCAACGGCATTGTCAACGTGTCCGCCAAGGACCTGGGCACCGGCACCGAGCAGCACATTACCATCACCTCCTCCACCAATATGTCCAAGGAGGACGTGGACAAGGCCGTCCGGGAGGCGGAGCAGTTCGCCGCCGAGGACGCCAAGCGCAAGGAGGAGGTGGACACCCGGAACGAGGCCGACCAGATGGTGTACCAGACCGAGAAGATCCTGGAGGAGATGGGTGACAAGCTGGACGCCGGGGACAAGGGCGCCATCGACAGCGCCCTGAACCGGGTGAAGGACGCCCTGAAGGGCACCGACTCCCAGACCATCAAGAACGCCACCGAGGAGCTGAAGAAGGCCTTCTACGCCGCCAGCGAGAAGCTGTACGGCCAGGCGGGCCAGGCCGGCCCTGGCCCCGACATGGGCGGCGCGGGCTTTGGCGGCGGGCCGACTCAGGGCGGCGGCGACAACGTGGTGGACGCCGACTTCGAGGTCATGGACGACGACCAGGGTAAGTAATAAGCCTGACGGGAACCAGCGGGGCCGCGCGCCCCGCCTTTCCCGCGTAAAGAGGTGATTCCATATATGGCAGATCAGAAACGAGATTATTATGAAGTGCTGGGCGTGGCCAAAACGGCGTCCGACGACGAATTGAAAAAGGCCTACCGCAGGCTGGCCAAGCAGTACCACCCGGACATGAACCCGGGAAATGTCGAGGCGGAGGCCAAGTTCAAGGAGATCAACGAGGCCTATGAAATCCTGTCCGACAAGGACAAGCGGGCCAAGTATGACCAGTTCGGCCACGCCGGAGTGGATCCCAACTTCGGGGGCGGCGGCTTCGGCGGCTTCGACATGGGGGACATCGACCTGGGGGATATCTTCGGCTCCTTCTTCGGCGGCGGCTTCGGGGGCTTCGGCGGACAACGCCGGGCGGATCCCAACGCGCCCCAGCGGGGCTCCTCTCTCCGGGCCAGCATCACCATCTCCTTTGCGGAGGCCATGGCGGGCTGCGCGAAAGAGCTGTCCCTCACCCGGACGGAGAGCTGCGACACCTGCCACGGCACCGGCTGCGCCCCGGGCACCACCGCCGAGGTGTGCTCCACCTGCCGGGGCACGGGACAGGTGCGGATACAGCGGGGAGCGGGGGGCTTTGCCTTTAGCACCTCCGCGCCCTGCTCCAAGTGCCGGGGGACGGGTAAGATCATCCACCAGCCCTGCGCCGATTGCCGGGGGGCGGGCCAGATGCGCCGCCAGCGCAAGATCAAGGTGCGGGTGCCCGCGGGCATCGACCACGGCCAGACCATCTCCATGCGGGGCCAGGGCAACGGCGGCCTCAACGGCGGCCCCGCCGGGGATCTGCTGGTGGTGGTGGCGGTCACGCCGGATCCCAGGTTCGAGCGGGACGGGTCGGATCTGTACACCGTCCATACGGTGAGCTTCACCCAGGCGGTGCTGGGCGGCGAGATCCAGATCGAGGGCATCGACGGCGCCATTAAGCACAACCTGCCCGCCGGCACCCAGCCCGGGAGCCAGATCACCCTCCGGGGCAAGGGCGCGCCCAACGTCAATGGCCGAGGCCGGGGGGATCTGTACGTCACCATCCAGGTGCAGGTGCCCACCAACCTCACCGGACAGCAGAAGGACGCCCTGCTGGCCTATGCCGAGGCCATGGGGGAGGGCAGTCCCGCCCCCACGCCGGTGAAGGACTTCTTCAAAAAGAAGAAAAAGTAAGGGAATATGGACAGGGCCGCAGGCGGAACGCCTGCGGCCCTGTTTTCATACTTCCCGCTCAAAGATCAGGTCAATCTGGCCGATTGAGCCGTAAGCGCCCAGCGTGGCGGGCACCCAGCCGGCATACCGCCAGCCGTCGGCGGCGTAGCGGTCGATCTCCTCCTGACGGCCTTTGAACTCGGCGACCATGACGCCCGTTGCCCTGAGCCTGACGTATTTGTACTCGTACATGGCTTACTTGCCGGGTTTGGGCTGGTTGGGCTCCACGGTGTCGAACACGCTCTTGGCGCTGGCGCACAGCCCCGCCAGACCCTGGAGCTCGCTGGGGATGATGATCTTGGTGGCCCGGCCGTCGGCGGCCTTCTGGAAGGCCTCCAGCGCCTTGATCTTGATGACGCCCTCGCCGGGGGCGGCTTGGTTGATGAGCTTGATGGCGTCAGCGGTGGCCTGCTGCACCTTCAGGATGGCTTCTGCCTCCGCTTCCGCCTCCAGAATCTTGGCCTGCTTGGAGCCCTCGGCCTGCAAAATCGCGGCCTGCTTGGCGGCGTCGGCCCGGAGGATGGCGGACTGCTTCTCGCCCTCGGCCACCAGGATCTGGGACTGCTTCTGGCCCTCGGCCTGGAGGATGGCCTCCCGGCGCTCACGCTCGGCCCGCATCTGCTTTTCCATGGACTCCTGGATGTCTCGAGGCGGCATGATGTTCTTCAGCTCCACCCGGTTGACCTTGATGCCCCAGGGGTCGGTGGCCTCGTCCAGAATGGAGCGCATCTGGGTGTTGATGTGATCCCGGCTGGTGAGGGACTGATCCAGCTCCAGATCGCCGATGATGTTACGCAGGGTGGTGGCGGTGAGGTTCTCAATGGCGGACAGGGGGTGCTCCACGCCGTAGGTATACAGCTTGGGGTCGGTGATCTGGAAGTAGATCACGGTGTCGATCTGCATGGTGACGTTGTCCTTGGTGATGACAGGCTGGGGATCGAAGTCCACCACCTGCTCCTTGAGGGAGACGGTCTTAGCCACCCGCTCGAGGAAGGGGATCTTCAGGTGCAGGCCTACGCCCCACACCGCGTGGAACGCGCCCAGCCGTTCGATGACCACGGCCTTGGACTGCTGCACCACCTTGATGTTGGAGGCGATGATGGCCAGGATGAGGATCACCAGGGCCAGGGGAATGGCAAAAGTGAGGATGGCCCCAATCGCGGGGGCGCCTGCGGAATACAGGGCAAGTGTTTTCATGTAGTTTCCTCCTTAATAAACGGCTTATTTCACAAAAGAGCTCCTCTTTTGATGGGGGAACGGGGCTACCAGTTCTCCGGCTTGGGGGCGGCGGCAGCGGGCACCCGCTCCACGAACACCTTGACCCCCTCGATGCGCAGCACCTTTACCATGGTTCCGGTGGGGATATCGGTGCCGTCCTCGCTGCGGGCCGTCCAGGTGACGCCCCGGATGATGACGGCGCCCTTGCCATGGATGTTGTCGATGTCCTCGGTGACCAGGGCCTCCTGGCCGATGGCCCGGTCGGCGTTGGTGTGCTCCACCTTGTTGTTCAAATGTCTTTTGGCCAGGGGCCGCACCGCGGCCAGGCACAGCAGGCTCACCGCCAGGAACAAGGTGATCTGGATCCACAGCGCCCCGCCCAGCAAAGCGGCGATCAGCGCCGCCAGCGCCCCGGCGGCGAACCAGATGGAGGTCAGCCCCACGGTGGCGGCCTCCCCGCCCGCAAAGAGCAGCAGCAGCACCAGCCAGACAATTTTCTGCATGGATTCCGCGTCAAACGGCATATTTGGCACTCCTTTCTCTCGTCCGTTCCAGCCCCGGTTTGGGCTTCCAATAAATTGTACCACAAAAGCAGCCCAAGGGAAAGAAGTTTTTCGCGGCCGGGGTCATATTATTGTTGCCAACCCTTCCATTTTACATTATACTATGGAATGTAAAGGAAGTCGGGCTGTTTTCCCTCCCTTCGACAGAATGGTACACCCTTCACCCGATGGAAGGTCAAGAGGTTTTTTTGAAATTTTTTCTCCCCTGCCGAAGGCAGAGGAAAGACGAAAACCAAGAAACAAAAATTTTTGACGGAGTATTTTATGGATCAAACCTTACAGTTTATCATACCCGCCCTCATGGGGGTGGAGAGCACAGTGGCCTGGGAGCTGAAAAAGCTGGGCCTGTCGGATGTGCGCTCGGAAAACGGCCGGGTGCTGTGCCGGGGCAGCGCCGGGGACATCCCCCGGATGAACCTGAACCTGCGGTGCGGGGCCCGGGTGCTGCTGAGCCTGGGGCAGTTTTCCGCCCGCACCTTTGAGGAGCTGTTCCAGGGGGTGCTGTCCATCCCCTGGGAGGACTACATCCCCCGGGAGGGGCGCTTCCCGGTGAAGGGGTACTCCATCAGCTCCACCCTGCACTCGGTGCCCGCCTGCCAGTCCATCGTAAAGAAGGCGCTGTGCACGCGGCTGGGGCGGGCCTATGGGCTGGAGACCCTGCCGGAGACGGGAAGCCTATACCAGGTGCAGTTCTCCATTTTGAAGGATGAAGTCACTCTAATGTTGGACACCTCCGGGGACAGTCTGTACAAGCGGGGCTACCGGGCCCAGAACATGGGCGCGCCTCTGCGGGAGACGCTGGCGGCGGCGCTGGTGCTGCTGTCCCGCTACCGGGGGCGGGAGCCCTTCTGCGACCCCTTCTGCGGCTCGGGCACCATCCCCATCGAGGCCGCCCTCATCGCCAAGAACCGGGCCCCGGGGTTGAACCGCTCCTTCGCCGCCCAGCGGTGGGGGTGGGTGCCCGGCAAGCTGTGGATGGCGGCGGCGGAGGAGGCCATGGATCACGAATTCCACGGGGACTACCACATCTGGGGCGGGGACATCGACCCCGCCGCCGTGGAGCTGTCCCGCCACAACGCCGAACTGGCCGGGGTGGAGGACACGGTGCGGTTTGAGGCGGCGGACGCGGCGAGGTTCCACCGGGACGGGCCGAAGGGCCGGGTGGTGACCAACCCGCCCTACGGGGAGCGGCTGCTGGAGAAGAAGGAGGCGGAGGAGCTGTACCGCGCCTTTGGAAAGGCGGCCCGGAGGCTGCCCCCCGGCTGGGAGGTGGATGTGTTGAGCTCCCACACGGAGTTCGAGCGGGCTTTCGGCAGACCGGCGGACAAGAAACGGAAGCTCTACAACGGCATGATAAAATGCGATTTGTTCATGTATCGGTAGGAGCGCCCTGATGGGGCCCCGCAAAGCCGCCCTTTGGCTTTGTGGGGAGAGGATGAGCAGCGGAATGGAGTTTGTGAGGACGACATGAGGCATATATTCATTATCAACCCCATGGCGGGAAAAAAGGGCGGCACCCAAAAGCTGGAGGAGGACATCCGGGCGCTGGACGTGCCCGCGGAGATCGTCCACACCCGGGAGCCGGGGGACGCCCGCCGCATCGCCCGGAAGGCGGCGGAGGGCGGGGAGCCGGTGCGCCTGTACGCCTGCGGCGGGGACGGCACGCTGAACGAGGTGGTGAATGGCGCGGCGGGCTTTGCCAACGCCGCCGTCACCAACGTGCCCATCGGCACGGGCAACGACTTTTTGAAGATCTTCGGCCCGGACTACCGGGCCCGGTTTTCCGATCTGCGGGCCCTGTCCCAGGGGCCCCAGGCCGCCATGGATCTCATTGACTGCAACGGCCTGCTGGGCATCGACATCGTGTGCACCGGGGTGGACGCCCGGATCGCCGTGGACAAGGACAGCTACAAGGTGCTGCCCCTGGTGAGCGGCATCGGGGCCTATATCCTGTCCCTGGTGGCCAACGTGCTGTTCAAGCCCATCTCCGTGCCCACGGTGGTGGACTGCGGCGACCTCCACTTCGAGGGGGAGACCACCATCGTCTGCGTGTGCAGCGGGCGGTACTACGGCGGCGGCTTCATGCCTGTGGGGGACAACAGGCCGGATGACGGCGTGCTGGAGACGCTGGTGATCCCCAGAGTGAGCCGGTTCACCTTTTTCCGGCTGGTGGGGAAGTACGCCAAGGGGAAGTACCGGGACTATCCTGAGCTCATCTACCATCGCCGTGGAAACGGCGCCACCGTCCGCGGCCAACGGGAGCTGGTGGCGGTGGTGGACGGTGAGCCGGTGCGGGCGAAGGAGCTGGTGATCCGACTGTCGGATAAAAGGGTGAATTTCTTCTATCCCGAGGGAATGTGCTATGATCCGGTGTGATAGGGACTCCAGATCCTGCCGAAATTAGCACTCCTGACAGGTGATTGTGAACGAAGGGTGAATTTTTTGGAATCAACCCCTGTTTTTTTCAAAATAGGGGTTGATTTTTTTGTCCGGAGGGGGTATTATCATACTCGTGGTTGGCACTCAGAGCAAAAGAGTGCTAACCCATCTGATTTGTTAATACGTAAACTATAGATTTAAGGAGGAACCAGTTATGAAGCTCAAACCCCTGTCCGACCGTGTGATCCTGAAGGCCCTGGAGGCCGAGGAAAAGACCAAGGGCGGCATCATCCTCACCGGCGACGCCAAGGAGAAGCCCGAGATGGCCGAGGTGGTGGCCGTGGGTCCCGGCGGCATGGTGGACGGCAAGGAGGTCGTCATGACCGTGAAGCCCGGCGACAAGGTGCTCACCAGCAAGTATTCCGGCACCGAGGTCAAGGTGGACGGCGAGAAGTACAACATCGTTCGGCAGAACGACATTCTCGCCATTGTCGAGTGACGCTGAATTCCGCAAGCCGGGAGCCGTCCACCTGGGGCCCCATCGAAGATGGGGCGGCGCGTAAGCGCCGGAGGCTGACGGAATTCACTTCCGGCAGCCGCACATGAAATTCCGCGGGGGCCCCGCGAAACGAAGTTTCGTGGGGAGGACGGCGAGAAGTACAACATCGTTCGGCAGAACGACATTCTCGCCATTGTCGAGTGACGATCACTGGCAAATTCGATGTGATGTTCCCGCCCTCCGGGCGGGAACGGGAAATTAAATTGGAGGTAATGCGATATGTCTAAAATCATCTGCTACGGCGAGGAGGCCCGCCACGCCCTGGAGCGGGGCGTCAACCAGCTGGCCGATACCGTCAAGATCACCATGGGCCCCAAGGGCCGCAACGTGGTGCTGGATAAGAAGTTCGGCACCCCCCTCATCACCAACGACGGCGTGACCATCGCCAAGGAGATCGAACTGGCCGACCCGTTCGAGAACATGGGCGCCCAGATCGTCAAGGAGGTCTCCACCAAGACCAATGACGTGGCCGGCGACGGCACCACCACCGCCACCCTGCTGGCCCAGGCCATCATCCGCGAGGGCCTCAAGAATTTGGCCGCCGGGGCCAACCCCATGGTGATGAAGAAGGGTATCTCCAAGGCCACCGACGCCGCCATTGAGGCCATCAAGAGCCACTCCAAGCCCGTGTCCGGCACCTCCGACATCGCCCGTGTGGGCGCCATCTCCTCCTCCGACGAGTTCATCGGCAACCTCATCGCCGAGGCCATGGAGAAGGTGTCCCACGACGGCGTCATCACCGTGGAGGAGTCCAAGACCGCCGAGACCTACTCCGAGGTCGTGGAGGGGATGCAGCTTGACCGCGGCTACATCACCCCCTATATGGTGACCGACACCGAGAAGATGGAGGCGGTGCTGGACGACGCCCTCATCCTGCTCACCGACAAGAAGATCTCCTCCATCCAGGATCTGCTGCCCATCCTGGAGCCCATCGCCCAGAGCGGCAAGAAGCTGCTCATCGTGGCTGAGGACGTGGAGGGCGACGCGCTGTCCACCCTGCTGGTGAACAAGCTGCGGGGCACCCTGAACGTGTGCTGCATCAAGGCCCCCGGCTTCGGCGACCGCCGCAAGGAGATGCTGGAGGATATCGCCATTCTCACCGGCGGCACCGTGATCTCCTCCGATCTGGGCATGGAGGTCAAGGAGGCCACCATGGATATGCTGGGCACCGCCCGCCAGATCAAGGTGCAGAAGGAGAACACCATCATCGTGGACGGCGCCGGCTCCTCCGAGGCCATTTCCGCCCGGGTGGCCCAGATCCGCAAGGCCATCGAGACCACTACCTCCGACTACGACAAGGAGAAGCTCCAGGAGCGTCTGGCCAAGCTGGCCGGCGGCGTGGCCATCATCCGCGTGGGTGCTGCCACCGAGGCCGAGATGAAGGAGAAGAAGCTGCGTATCGAGGACGCCCTGAACGCCACCCGCGCCGCCGTGGAGGAGGGCATCGTGGCCGGCGGTGGCGCCGCCTACGTGGACGCCATCCCCGCTGTGGAGAAGCTGGTGGGCACCCTGGAGGGCGACGAGAAGACCGGCGCCAACATCGTGGCCCGGGCCCTGGCCGAGCCCATGAAGCAGATCGCCGCCAACGCCGGCATCGACGGCTCCGTGGTGCTGGAGAAGGTCAAGACCGCCGGAAAGGTGGGCTATGGCTTCGACGCCTACAAGGAGGAGTACTGCGACATGATCGCCTCCGGCATCGTGGATCCCACCAAGGTGACCCGCTCCGCCCTGGAGAACGCCGCCTCCGTGGCCGCCGTGCTGCTGACCACCGAGTCCCTGGTGGCCGACAAGCCCGAGCCTCCCGCTCCCGCGCCCGCGCCCAGCCCCGACATGGGGATGTATTGATAGGCTCCAAACGGAATGAACAAAGCGCCCCGGACTTCCCGTCCGGGGCGCTTTCGCGTCCTTACAGATAGAACCGCCAGGGGAAGTCCACCGCCTCCTTCGCGTAGTCGATGCCGATGCGTTTACCCACCTTGACGTCCAGCGGCCCGCCGTCCCCGGGGCAGGGGGGCAGGCCCGCCTCCTCCGGGCGCTCGCAGACAAAGAGGGCCTGGGAGCCCCAGGGCAGGCCGTTGAGGGCCCGGTCGATGTTCATGCCGGCGCACACCTTGCCGGGGCCGTTGAGAAAATTCTTTTTCTGGTAGGGGCTCATGTCCCGGCACTTGCAATGGAAGCGGTTTTCTGCTATGATGTCTGGGTTATGCCTGGGGGCCAGGCCCCGCACCAGGATGGCCGCCGGCTCGCCCTCTGCCTCAGTGACGAAGTTCAGGCAGCAGTGCATCCCATAGATCAGGTAGACGTAGGCCGTCCCCGGCGGGGCGTAGAGCACCTTGGTGCGCTCCGTTTTCCGGCCGCCGTAGGCGTGGCACGCCTTGTCCATACGGCCCACATAGGCCTCCGTCTCGGTGATCCGGGCGCACAGGGTGATCCCGTCATACCGGCGCACCAGGTACTTGCCCACCAGATCCCGGGCGGCCTCCACCGTGTCCCGGTCAAAAAACGACTGCGGCAGCATCCGTCCGCCCCCTTTCCCGTGATTATCATGACCCGGAGTTGAGCTTGCTATGAGTGAATCCATGCTGAAAAAACTGGCCAAGCCCATGATCGTGTTTGCCACCCTGATCTGGGGCTCCACCTTCTTCATTTTGAAGGACACCCTGGACGATGTGGATCTCATGTTCCTGATGGCCTTCCGCTTCGGCTTCGCGGCGGTGCTGCTGGGGCTGGTGTTCTGGAAGCGGTGGAGGATCATCGACCGCTCCTACTGGTGGCGGGGCGGGCTGCTGGGCGTGTTCATGTTCGTGGGCTACGCGGTGCAGAACTACGGCCTGATGGACACCACCCCGGGAAAGAACGCCTTTTTCACCGCCGTGTACTGCGTCATCGTCCCCTTCCTGTACTGGGCGGTGGACAAGCTGCGGCCCAGCCGGTTCAACGTGCTGGCGGCGGTGCTGTGCGTGGCGGGCATCGGCCTGGTGTCCTGGGACGGGGGGATCGCCCTCACCCGGGGGGATCTGATGACCCTGTGCGCCGGGTTTGTGTACGCCTGCCATATCGTGGCGGTGGCCAAGTTCTCCAAGGACAGGGACGCGGTGCTGCTGAGCATCCTTCAGTTCGCCTCCGCCGCCCTGTGCTTCTGCGTGGGCACCGCCTTCACCCGTGGCCTGCCCACCCAGGGGCTGTCCCTCAACGCCTGGCTGGTGCTGCTGTACCTGGCGGTGTTCGGCACCACCATCGGCCAGCTGTTCCAGAACGTGGGGCAGAAGTACACCGACCCGTCCTCCGCCGCCCTGCTGCTCAGCCTGGAGGCCCCCTTCGGGGTGGCCTTTTCGGTGGCCTTCGGCGCGGAGAGCCCCGGGGGGCTGATGTACCTGGGCTTTGCCCTGATCTTCCTGGCGGTGGTGTGCTCGGAGACCCAGTTTAAGTTCCTGCGGCGCGCTCCTGCGAAAGAGGAGGAGTGACCCCGCTGGTTAAATGTGCTGCTCCAGCCAGGCCAGCACGTCGGCGTACACCTCGCCCTTGTTGATCTCGTTGAGCATCTCGTGCCGCCCGCCGGGATAGAGCTTCATGGTGAGATCCGCGGTGCCGTGGTCTTGGAAGAAGCCGTACACCGTTTTGACCCCCGCCCCGTTGGAGCCCACCGGATCCTGATCGCCGGAGAACAGGTACACCGGTGTGCGGGGATCCATGGTGGACAGCCCCTCCTGGCTGGCGATGTACTGGAGCCCGCCCATCATGTCCCGGAACATCCCGGCGGTGGGCTTGAAGGTACAGAAGGGATCCTTCAAATACTTGTCCACCACCGCCTCGTCCCGGCAGATCCAGTCCGCCGTGGTGCGGTTGGGCTTGAATTGCTTGTTGTAGGCCCCCAGGGACAGCTTGTCGATGAGGCCGCTCACCGTCTCCGGCCCCCGGACGGCACAAATAGCGGAGGCCACCGCCTTGCCGGCGGCCACCAGGGCGGGTTTCTCCTGGCCGGTGCCGGACAGGATGCAGCCATCCACCGTGCCGGGGTATTTGCACAGATAGGTACGGGCCAGGAAGGAGCCCATGGAGTGGCCCAGCAGGAAGTAGGGCAGGCTGGGGAATTTCTCCCCCATCAGCACCCGGAGCTGCCGCACGTCGGCGGTCACCAGCGTCCAGCCGTCCTTCTTGCCGAAGTAGCCGTATTTGCCGTCATCCACCGTCTTGCCGTGGCCCAGGTGATCCTCGCCGCAGACGGCGAAGCCGTGCTCTGTGAGGTAGCGGGCAAAGGCGTCGTACCGCCCCGCGTACTCCGCCACGCCGTGGATAATCTGCACCACCGCCCGGGGCTGGTCCTCCGGGAGCCAGAGGCTGGCGTGTATGCTGTGGATGCCGTCCTTGGAGGGGAAGGAGAATTCCGTAAAGTCTGCCATAAAAACACACCCCATTGTTGTAAAAGTATGGTATACTCAGTTTAATGGAAACCGTGCCATTTGTCAATTTACAAAACCTTTGCCGTGCATAGCACAAGGAGAACGTCATGAAAAAGCATCTGTCCCGTCTGCTGGCCCTGATCCTGGCCCTGTTCCTGCTGGTCGCCCCCGCCTCCGCCCTCACGGTGGATCAGGCGCTGGAGCTGTTGGAGGAGCTGTATTACTACGACATCCCCGACGAGGCCTATGAGGCCGAAACCCTGGATGAGCTGATGGCGCTGCTGGGGGATCCCTACACCACCTACATGACTGCCGAGGAGTACGAAGCGTTTTTGAAGGCCCTGGAGGGGGACGCCAACGTGGTGGGCATCGGCGTGTCCTGCCGGTACACGCAGGAGGGTATCCTGATTCTGGATACCATCTCCGGCGGCAGCGCGCGGGAGGCGGGGCTGAAGGCCGGGGATCTGATCGTGGAGATCGACGGCGTATCCTGCGTCCCGGCCAATGAGGAGAACACCAGCCGCCTTACCGGGGCGGAGGGCACCCAGGTCACCGTCACCGTCCTGCGGGACGGGGAGACCAGCCAATACACCCTCACCCGCCGCCCGGTGGTGGAGCCCAACCTGGAGCTGAGCATACAGGGCCGGGTGGGGTACATCGACTGCAACAGCTTCGGCCAGGACACCGGCAAGGAGTTTGCCAAGCTGGTAAAGGAGAACAACAGACGGGTGGATATCTGGGTGGTAGATCTCCGGGGAAACGGCGGAGGGTACACCAATGCGGCGGTGGAGCTGCTGGGGGCGCTGATGGGCCCGGGCTACCACCTGTATTTTGAGACGGCGGGGGGTGCGGTGGAGGCCCAGCCCTCCTACGACCGGGCGGCCACCGTCAAGCCGGTGATCGTCCTCACCGACGGCTCCAGCGCCAGCGCCTCCGAGCTCACTGCGGGCAGCCTCCGGGATGGGGATCGGGGCCTGCTGGTGGGCGGGCGCACCTACGGCAAGGGCGTGGCTCAGATCATCCTGGATGAGGACGTGCTGTCTCAGCTGCCCGGGTACGAGGATTACTTCCAGGGGGACGGCCTGAAGGTCACCGTCTACCGCTTCTACACGGAGGGGGCCAACAGCCCGGACAGAACCGGCGTGATCCCCACCCTGCTGGTGGACGACGAGGACACCGCGGCGGTGGCCCTGGCCCTGTGCGGCAGCCAGAAGGACGCCAGACTGTGCGTTATGGTGGGGGCCACCCCGTATTATGTGGATCCCAACACGGACATGACCACCCTGTCCGCCCTGCTGGCCGCCCTGCCGCCCCAGGCCACCCTGTTCTACTCCGATGGCGGGGATCTTGAGCAGACGCCGGTGGCGGAAGTCGCCGAAAAGCTGGGCGTGGCCTATGACAGCCGCTGGTTCACCGATGTGGGGGACAGCCGGTACGCCAATGCCATCAACGCCATGGGCACCTACAAGCTGCTTCAGGGGGACGGCAAGGGGCACTTCAGCCCCAAGGACGGCCTGACCCGGGCGGAGCTGTGCACCATGCTGGCCAATGTGCTGAACGTGTCCTACCGGGGGGAGAGCCTGTTTAACGACGTGGATCAGGCGACCTGGTACGGCCCTGCGGTCAACGCTATAGCCTACCTGGGCATTGTGGAGGGTGTGGGCGGCGGACGGTTCAACCCCGGAGGCGCCCTCACCCAGGAGGAGTTCCACACCATTATGGGCCGGGTGGCCCGGTTCTTCAACCTCCAGCTGGACGCCTACGCCGACTGGGTGGCGGGGAAGGAGAGCAACCTGACCCTGGGCCAGCGCGCCGCCCTGAACGGTTACTCAGACTGGGCCCGGAACAGCATGGCGGTGCTGGCCTGGGGGCTGGAGGACGCGCTGGACGGCACGGGAGATCTGCTGTTCGCCTCCCTGAAAGACCTGTCCCCCAAGGCTCCCATGCTCCGGGAGGAGGCCGCGGCGGGTATGTACGCGGTGCTGTCCGGCCTGGAGATTTTACCCTGATTGTTCCGACAGCCAAGACCGGCAGCGGCCTTGGCTGCTCGTTCCTTTTTCTCGAGAGAAAAAGGAACCGAAAAAGAGCTTGAAGCTGGCTGACGGTAACTGTCCGGCAACACACGTTGGCGCCCGGTGACGGACGGCGGATGTGTGCGGGAAGCATTTTGATTTTAGGAGGGGCGGTTATATGTCTGTTCTGCTCCACATCTGCTGCGCCCCCTGCTCCGTGGGCTGCATCAAGCTGCTGCGGGAGGAGGGAGTGGAGCCCACCGGCTTCTGGTATAACCCCAACATTCACCCCTTCCAGGAGTACAAGGCCCGCCGGGACACCCTGCGGCAGTACGCCCAGGACATCGGCCTGGAAGTGCAGGAGGAGGACTTCTACGGCCTGCGGCAGTTCACCGCCGCTGTTGCCCAGGACAGCGACCACCGTTGCGGCTACTGCTATGCCTGCCGGATGGAGCGTACCGCCCAGTACGCGGCGGAGCACGGCTTTGCGCGTTTTACCACCACCCTGCTGGTGTCCCCCTACCAGAACCGGGAGCTGATCTGCGCCACCGGGGCGCAGATGGGGGAGCGGTATGGGGTGGAATTCGTCCCCTATGACTTCCGGCCCCGCTTCCAGGAGGGGCAGGAGGAGGCCAGGGCGCTGGGGCTCTATCTGCAAAAATACTGCGGTTGTGTGTACAGCGAGGAGGATCGGTTCTCCAACCGCCGCAAGAAGGAGCTGCACAAGCTCCACAAGGCCCAGGGGAGGGAGAATACCCAATGTTAAAGAAGGGCGGAATATACCCTGCCGTCATCGAGGGCTATGCCAGCGGCGGCGAGGGGGTGGCCCGGATCGACGGCGTGGCGGTGTTCGTCAACGGGGCCCTCCGGGGAGAGCGGGGGGACGTGGTTATCGAGCACGTGGGCCGCAGCGCCGCCTGGGGGCGGATGGAGTGCCTGCGGGAGCCGTCCCCGGCCCGGATGGAGCCGGACTGCCCCTATTATGGCCGGTGCGGCGGGTGCCAGTTCCGGCACATGACCTACGCCGAGGAGTTGGAAGTCAAGCGGCAGCGGGTGGAGGACGCCCTGCGGCGCATCGGCGGGGTGGATCTCCCGATTTCTGTGATACACGGGGCGGAAAATACCCTGCGTTATCGAAATAAGGTGCAGTTCCCCATCGGGGACAGGGCGGTGGGCTACTACCGGGGGGGCACCCATCAGGTGGTGGACATCGCCGACTGCCTGCTCCAGCCGGAGGTGGACACCGCCTGCCGCGCCGCCTTCCAGGGCTGGATGGAGCAGTTCCGCGTATCGGCCTATGACGAGCGGACGGGGAAGGGGCTGCTGCGGCACCTGTTCCTGCGCACCAACTCCGCGGGGGAGGTGCTGTGTTGTGTAGTGGCCAACGGGCGGACGCTTCCCCATGAGGGGGAGCTGGTGGCCGCCCTGCGCTCTGCCGCGCTTGAGCTGGCGGGGGTGGTGCTGTCCGTCAACACCCGGAAAACCAACGTGATTCTGGGTGGGGAGTACCGCACCCTCTGGGGCCGGGACTGGCTGGAGGAGGAGCTGTGCGGACACCGGTTCCGGCTGTCGGTGCCCTCCTTCTTCCAGGTGAACCGGGCGCAGACTGAGGTGCTGTACCGCCGGGCGCTGGACTTCGCCGCCCTCACCGGGGCGGAGACGGTGGTGGAGCTGTACTGCGGGATCGGCACCATTTCCCTTACCCTGGCAGAGAGGGCTGG
Source organism: uncultured Oscillospiraceae bacterium (assembly GCA_910584285.1). Lineage (GTDB taxonomy): Bacteria > Bacillota > Clostridia > Oscillospirales > Oscillospiraceae > Enterenecus. The sequence goes on along the minus strand of CAJTYK010000020.1, from coordinate 15,059 downwards.
ACAGGTCATTGGAGTGGAGGTGGTGCCCCAGGCGGTGGCCGACGCCCGGGAGAACGCCCGCCGGAACGCTCTGGCGGACAAGGCCCGATTTGAATGCGGCGACGCGGGGGCGCTGGCGGCCCAGCTGGAGCGGGAGGGCGTCCGCCCGGATGTGGTGGTGGTGGATCCGCCCCGGAAAGGGCTGTCAGCCGAGGTGGTGGAGGCCATCGGCCGCATGGGCCCGGAGCGGGTGGTGTACGTGTCCTGCGACCCGGCCACTTTGGCCCGGGATGTGGGACGGTTCGGGGCGTTGGGCTATCAGGCGGTGCGGGCGGAGGCGGTGGATCTGTTTCCGCGGACGGCCCATGTGGAGACGGTGGCCCTGCTGTGCTGCGAACAGTCCGGCGGCGAAAGCGGGCGCTGAGCAGAACGGCGTGGAAAAGCGACAAACAGGAGGGAACGCTGTGATACAGTTTGGAATGCCGACCTTGATTGAAAACAACACGCTGGAGGATAACCTGCGCCTGTGTAAACGGCTGGGACTGCGGTTTGTGGAGCTTAACATGAATTTTCCCGAGTATCAGCTCCACCGGCTGGAACAGACGGACGAGCTATACCGGGCGGCGGACGAGGCGGGGCTGTATTATACCATCCACCTGGACGAGAACCTCAATATCGCGGAGTTTAACCCCCTTGTGGCGGACGCGTATCTGGAAACGGTGCGGCGAACCGTTGAGGCGGCGAAAAAGCTGATCCCCCTGCGGGACAGGTATGGGGAGAAAAGCCAGCCGCTCATTGTGAATATGCACATGAATCACGGGATCTACGTGACCCTTCCGGACAGGAAGGTGGGGATGTACGACAGAAATTTTGAGGCTTATTTCGACGCCTTCGTCAAGCTCCGGGCCCTGTGCGAGGAGTGGATTGGCGATGCGGATCTGGTCGTCTCCATTGAAAACACGGACGGGTTCCGGGGGTATGAGAAGAAAGTGATAGACTATCTGCTGGAGAGCCCCAGGTTCGGACTGACCTGGGATATCGGCCACTCAAAGGCCATCGGTGAGACGGACGTGCCCTTTCTCATGGAGCGCGCCGATAAACTGAGGCATTTTCACATTCATGACGGCACGGCGGAAGGCGGGGGGAGGAAGGGAAGCAACCATCTGGCCCTGGGGGACGGGGAGATCGGGATTGAGGAACGGCTTTCCCTGGCGGAGAAGAAAAACGCACGGTGCGTGCTGGAGACAAAGACGGTGGCGGCGCTGGAGCAATCGGTGGATTATTTGCGGGACAGGGGGATTTGGCCCGACTCCGCCCAGAAAAGGACTTGACGGACCGCCCTTCTTTTTATAAAATGTGGGGGAACAAATTAAACGCAGGAGGTACTTGCTATGAAGGCCAAGGTATATTTCACCCGTGAGCTCACCCCCGAAGCCCTGCTCCGGCTGTATGACGCCCTGGGTGTCCAGCTGCCGGGCAAGGTGGCGGTCAAGCTCCACTCCGGCGAGCCGGGGAACCAGAACTTCCTTCGCCCCGACTTCATGAAGCCCATGATCGACAAGGTGGGCGGCACTATCGTGGAGTGCAACACCGCCTATGACGGCGGCCGGAACACCACCGCCGCCCACTGGGAGACGATGAAGAAGCACGGCTGGTCGGATGCCGCCGCGGTGGACATCCTGGACGAGAAGGAGGACATGGAGCTGGCTGTCCCCGGCGGCAAGGTCATTCAGAAGAACTTCGTGGGGGCCAACCTGAAGAACTATGACTCCCTGCTGGTGCTCACCCACTTCAAGGGGCACCCCATGGGGGGCTTCGGCGGGGCGCTGAAGAACATCTCCATCGGCCTGGCCTCCTCCCGGGGCAAGCAGTATATCCACGGCGCTGGCGACATGGACAAGTTTTGGGACGCGGATCACGACTCCTTCCTGGAGGCCATGGCGGACGCCGCCTGGTCCATCCACGATCACTTCAAGGGCAAAGTGGCCTATCTCAGCGCGATGAAGAATATGTCGGTGGACTGCGACTGCTGCGCCGTGGCCGCCGACCCCAAGATCGGGGATATCGGCGTCCTGGCGTCCCTGGATCCGGTGGCGCTGGATCAGGCGTGCCTGGATCTGGTGTACCAGTCCGATGACCCGGGCAAGGCCGACCTCATTGAGCGCATCGAGTCCCTCCACGGCGTCCACACCGTGGAGGCCGCCGCCGACCTGGGCATCGGTACCCGGGAGTACGAGCTGGTGACCCTGGAGTAAGGGCGTTCTTTTCTCGCGGAGAAAAGAACCAAAAGAGGCGTTCCTTTTTCTTGAAAGAAAAAGGAACCGAAAAAGAACTTGAAGGCGTTACGGAAGGAGCGATCATCGTTCCGTGATCCCTCGACAACCATCCGCACGGCAAAAAGGGCGCGTGAGTTCACGCGCCCTTTCTCTTTTACTTCATGACCTCTATGATAGTGCCGCCGCCCAGCACGGCGCCGCCCTCGTCGTAGGCCACTGCCGCCTGTCCCGGCGTCACCGCCCGCTGGGGCTGTTCAAACTCCAACCGCACCCGATCCCCTTCTGGGATCACTTGGGCGGGCTGCTCCCGCTGGCGGTAGCGGGTTTTCACCAGGGCGGCAAAGGGGGCCGTTGGCGGCTCGATCAGCCAGTTCCAGCCCGTGGCGGCGCAGCCGGAGGCGTACAGCGCCTCCTCCGGCCCCACGGTGACGGTGTTGTCCGCCATGCACTTGGAGCACACGTAGATCCGCCGGTCCGACGACACCCCCACCCCCCGGCGCTGGCCCAGGGTGAGCCCCGCCGCCCCCTTATGGCGGCCCACCACGTTACCGTCCAGATCCAGAATGTCTCCCTCCGGGAAGGCCTGTCCGGTGTACCGCTCCAGGAAGGACAGGTAGTCCCCGTCGGGGATGAAGCAGATGTCCTGGCTGTCCCGCTTGTCGGCGTTGGCGAAACCCGCCTGGGCGGCGATTTCCCGGGCCTCCGCCTTGGTGAGCCCCCCCAGGGGGAACAGGGTGCGGCCCAGCAGCGAGCGGGGGATGGGATAGAGCACGTAGCTCTGATCCCGGGACAGGTCGGCGGCCTTGGCCAGCCGGAAGCCCCCCGCCCCGTCCTCCACAATCCGGGCGTAGTGCCCGGTGGCCAGATAGTGGCAGCCCAGCTCCCGGGCCTTGGCGTGGAGCAGGCCGAATTTCAGGTAGCGGTTGCAGTCCACGCAGGGATTGGGGGTCTCCCCCCGCCGGTAGCCCTCCACAAACCGGCGGATCACCTGCTCCTCGAACTCCCGGCACAGGGGGAGGACGTGGTGGGGGATGTTCATCCGCTCCGCCGCCGCCCGGGCGTCGTCCAGGGCCTCGGGCGGGGTGCCGTACAGTTCCATGGTGGCGCCCACGCAGTTATAGCCCTGCTGCTTGAGCAGGTACACTGCCGCGCTGGAGTCCACTCCGCCGCTCATGGCCACCAGCACCCGCTTTCCGTTGTCCATTGTCAGCCCCCCTTTGTCACAGGGAAAATTATAGTGCCCGGGGCCATCCCTGTCAAGGGAGCACCCCGGGCCTGGTATTCTTACAGCGCCCGCAGCATGGCGGGGCCCTTTTTCGCCAGAATCAGGACGCACGCCGCCGCGAACGCCGCCAGCAGCACCAGCGGCAGGGCAGCTGCCGCCCACGGGGCGACGAGGCCGCCCAGCCAGTACAGCAGGCCGCACACCCCCAGCGCCGCCATGGGCACGAACATCCCCAGAGTGACGGCCAGGGACTGCTTCACCACCACCGTCTCGTTCACCGCGTCCAGCTTGGGGAAGGTCAGGCCCATGAGCACCCCGAATGCGGCGTGGATCACGCTGAACAGGAGGGCGGCCAGCAGCATCACCGCCCCCTCCCCGACGGACAGCCGCAAGGCGATGGTGAGGAGCACCCCGGCGAGGATGGTGCAGGGTACAGTGAGCAGCAGCTCAAAGCCGGTCTTGATCCACAGCAGGGGCTGTTCCCCCACCGGGGCCTCCCGGAGGATCCACAGGTACTTGCCCTCCAGGCTGATGGACGGCGCGGCGATGACGCAGGTGCACAGGCAGAAGCCCATCACCGCCGCCGCGATGGGCATCACGGGCAACGCGCCCCCCACCATGGCGAGGAACTCGTCCAGCTTCCTCTGCATCACGATGGCCGCCACCCCCATGCCCACCAGCATGATGAGGCCGATGCCGGCGTTCCACAGGTACATGGGGGTTCCGAAGAACCGGCGGGCCTCCTTCATCAGCAGGGCCTTTTTCTGGCCGGAGGCGGCCTGGGCGGACAGCTTGTAGTCGTTCCGGGCGGAGCGGGCGGCGAAGGCGGTGACCGCCTGCCGGTACACCTTGCCCAGGCCGAACACCACCAGGGCAAAGGGGACAATACAGCAGGCTGTAAAGGCCAACAGCTTGCCCCAGTCCCCCAGGATGCCGTCCGCCATCCACAGCATGGGGGCGGCCCAGGATAGGGACTCCTTTACCCCAGCGGCGTTGGCGGCCAGCCCCTCGATCATGCCGTTGAGGTTGAAGGCGAACCAGAACACCGCCGCCATGTAGATGCCCATGATGATATTCTGCCCCAGCGCCCCGCGGGTGACCCGGGCGGAGAAAAAGGCCACCAGTGCCCCCAGCAGCACGGACAGCGCCGTGTCCAGCAGGGGCAGGGCCACCACCGCGACGAGCAGCCGCACCCAGAACAGCAGGCTATGCCCCACTCCGCTCTGGGTCATAAAGGCGCACACCGCCCCGGCGGGGGCCAGCACAAACAGGGAGAACAGCAGGTTCTCCAGATAGATGGCCGCCACCCGGCTGGCCATCAGCGCGGTGGTGGATACGGGCATGGACAGCAGCAGGTCGTTGTCCCGGCCGCCGAACACCACGCCCTTCACGGCGAAGGCGGTGAACAGCAGCCCGCCCAGCAGCGCCCCCATGCCCATAAAGACAAACACCAGCACCTCCATATGGATGGGGGAGAGCACCTGCATCAGCATGGAGCTGTACAGACCCGACATATAAAGCCCCAAAAAGGCGATGAGCAGGATGGCCCCTGCGCCGGTGGCCGCCTTCTTCCGGCTTTTCCCCCGGGAGTTGGTGGAGGACAGCAGCATGGACTTGACGCTCACCTTCAGCAGGGCGAAGAACTTTTTCATTTCTCTCCCTCCAGCTCCAGGAACACGTCCTCCAGGGAGGAGTCGCCCACCAGCTCCGCGGTGGGGCCGGATCGGATCAGCCGCCCGTCCTTGATGATGGCGATCTGGTGGCACAGCTTCTCCGCCACCTCCAGCACGTGGGTGGAGAAGAACACCGCCGAGCCGTTCTGGCACAGCTCCGCTAAGTATCCCTTCATCAGGTGGGAGGCAGAGGGATCCAGGCCCACGAAGGGCTCGTCTAAAATCAGCAACTTGGGGCGGCGGATGAAGGCCGAGATCAGCGCCAGCTTCTGCCGCATTCCGTGGGAGTAGCTGCCGATGGGGGAGCCCAGGTTCCCCGTCAGCTCAAAGGCGTCCCCGTACTTGGCGATGTCCTTGGTCCGCTGATCCGCCGGCAGGTCGTACAGGTCGGCGATGAAGTTCAGGTAGTCGATGCCCTTCATGAACTCGTACAGATCCGGGTTGTCGGGCAGGAAGGCGGTGACCTTCTTGGCCCCCACCGGGTCCTTTTTGATGTCGTGGCCGTCGATGGTGATGACGCCCTCGGTGAAGTCCATCACCCCGGCCACCGCCCGCAGGGTGGTGGTTTTGCCCGCCCCGTTGTGGCCGATGAAGCCGTAGATCTCACCGGGGCGCACGTGGAGGGACAGGTCGTCCACTGCCTTCTTGCCGCCGGGGTAGGTCTTGGAATAGTGTTCGATGCGAAGCATAGCAAGTCTCTCCTTGACGAAACGTGATGTAAGGTTTACTTTACACTGGAAGTATAGCACACTTGACATTTCACGTCAAGCGCGTTTTACATTTTTGACAGGCTAAATTGATTGTAAAAGGTTACAGCGGGTCAAAGGTTATTTATACCGCACCGCCGTGCCGTACACGGTGATCTCTGCCGCCCCCTGCATGATGGACGCGGAGGCGTAGCGAATGTTCAGCACCGCGTCCGCGCCCAGGGCCTCCGCCTCATCCACCATCCGCTTGGTGGCCAGCTGCCGGGCCTCGGTGAGCATGGCGGTGTACGCCTCGATCTCGCCGCCCACAAAGGTTTTCATTCCCGCCATAAAGTCCTTGCCGAAGCTCTTGCACTGCACCACCGAGCCCTTCACAATGCCCAGGGCCTCCAGCTCCCGAGCGGGGCCGGGGATATAGTCAATATTGAGAAGCAGCATCTTCTTCCCCTCCCTTGATCTGCTTGATGCGCTGGTACAGCGCCGCCAGCACGCCGATGATGATCACCACCGGCACCGCCGCGAGGGCGATGACCACCCCGATGGGGGGCGCGTCCGCCGGATCCACGGTGAAGCCCCACACGATGAGGGCGATCACCGCCGCCATCATCACCAGCACCACCGCCGCTGCCCCCACGGGGCTGACATATCGGGTGAGCTTATCCTGTTTTCCCACGTTCATAAACTTTGTCCCCTCCTGTTCCTGCCGCTCCATGCTTTCCAGCACCCCGTCGGCATCCAGGTTGTCCAGCTGGCGGCCACTGTCCCGGATCCGGACGCACACGCCCTGGGCCGCCTCCAAGTTGGCCTGCCTGCGCTGGAGCTGGATGATGTGCCGGCCCATGGCGTCCTCCAGGGTCAGCGTTCCGGCCTTGAGGAGGCGGATCTCCTCGATGGGTACGTCCAGCATCCGCAGCAGCTTGATTTTTTTCAGCCACGCCACGTCGGCGTCGCTGTAGTCCCGGTAGCCGTTGTCATGATTGCGACCGGGGGTGAGCAGCCCTTCCTTTTCATAGAAGCGGATGTTGCCCTTGGTGATGCCCACCAGCTGCTCCACCTCGTTGATCTTCATCTGCGTTCCTCCCTCCATGGACGTATCCTACACCTTCCACAGGGTGAAAGGTCAAGAGGTTTCTCAAAATTTTTCCGCGTTCCACCGGGTGGAAGGTGGGGAGAGGAGCGGACTTTACCCCGACGACAGCGGCCCCGACAGATCCAGCCCGCCATAGGCCGTCAGCGCGCTGCCCTCCACCAGCAACCGCACCTGCTCCACCTTGTCCAGGCTACACAGCGTCTCCACGATGGACGAGATCACCAGCTCCTGCTCCTCGGCGCTCTCCGGCGGGGCGTCCAGCAGGGCAGCGGACAGGTCGGCGTAGCACACCCCGTCGTCCACCCAGGCCGCCCGCACCGTCAGCTCCGGGGGCAGCAGGGCGGACAGCCCCTCGTCCTCCGGCCCGGCGATGAGCGCCTCCAGCACCGCCTTGGCCGGGGCCTCCTCCTCGGTGAGCCGGAACACCCGCAGCTCATAGCCCAGGGTGCGCCCGTCCGCCCGGCGGAAGTAGAGGGCGGCGGTCACGTCCACCGGCTCCTCCTCCGCACCGGAGAAGATGGCGTCCCCCGTCCGGAGCAGGCGGCCGCCGTCCCCCTCTCCGGCGGACAGCCGCACCCCGTCCACCCCGGGCAGCTGGCACAGGGTCAGAGCCACGCAGTAGTCCGCCAGCGTCCGGTCGATGCCCGCCAGGGCGGCGTACTCCTCCGACAGCTCCACCTGGGCCGTCCGGTTTTCCACCGCCCACCGGACCGCCCGAGTGCCCTCTGGGATAGACCGGATCAGCCCACTGTCCTGGGGCGGCCCCGCCAGCAGCGCCGCCAGCAGGGCGGGCACGCTCTCCTCCCCGCCGTAGGGACAGGAGGACAGCGCCGCCGACACCTCCCGGCTCTGCTCCGCCGCCGGGACGGCAAACCACAGGCGCAGGCCGTCCTCCTCCTGCCCGCCCTGGGCCAGGCAGGCCGTGGCCAGCGCCAGCAGCAGCGCCGCCGACAGCAGCGCTCCCATTCGTTTTCTCATGGCCTGTCCCCCTCCTTCAGGGCGGGGAATTCCGCCTCGAACCGGGCGCCCCTCCCCGCTGGGTTGGGCCCCACCTTGATGTCCCCGCCGTGGAGGCGGGCGGTGTCCCGGGCGATGGACAGCCCCAGACCCGTGCCCCCGGCGGCCCGGGAACGGGCCTTGTCCACCCGGTAGAACCGGTCGAAGATCTTGGGCATATCCTCCGGGGGGATGCCCACCCCGGTGTCGCACACCACCAGGGACGCCTTGCCCCCCAAGCGCCGCACCGTCACGTCCACCCGGCCCCCGGGCTGGTTGTACTTGATGGCGTTTTCGATAAGGTTGAAGGCCACCTGGTAGACGTCGTCCTCAGTGGCCAGCAGGGCGCAGGCGGGCTCGATGCGGCACTTCAGCTCCACCCCCGTGGCCTGGGCCAGAGGGGTGAGCATATGGGCCACCTTCTCCGCCACCGCCCCCAGCTCCACCGGCTCCCGCTGCCGCTCCGGGCCCGCGTCCAGCCGGGTGAGTGAGAGCAGGTGCTCGCTGATGCGGGTGAGGCGGTCGGCTTCCTCCCCGATGTCGGACACGAACTCCCGGACGGTGCCCATGTCCACGCTGTCGTTCTGCAAAATGGAGTCGGTGAGCAGGCGGATGGAGGCCAGGGGGGTTTTCAGCTCGTGGGAGGCGTCGGACACGAAGCGCCGCCGGGCCTCCTCCGTGGTCTGCAAGCGGTGGGTGAGCTGGTTGAACTCGTCGGCCAGCTGGGCCATCTCGTCCTTTCCCCGGGCGTCCACCCGGTGGCTGTACTCGCCCTCTCGCACCCGGCGGATGGCGGACAGCAGCCGCCCAGTGCTCCGGGTCAGGGCCTTGGACAGCAGCAGCACCAGCGCCGCCGCCACCACGCCGATCACCAGCGAGATGTACCGCAGGTTGGACTGGATGGACAGCAGCACCTGGGCCTGCTCCGCGTCGTATTCATAGAGGTAAACCGCCCCCAGGGTGGCCCCGTGGTACAGCACGGGAACCGCCGCCCGGCAGCGGATGGCCCCCTCCCGGTACTCGCTGCGGGCCACGTCCTTCCCACGCAGAGCGGCCACCACCTCCCCCATGAGGGCGTAGTCGCCCAGCCGGTTGTCCAGGGTGGAGCTGTCATACAGGATGAGGCCGGAGGCGTCGGCCACCAGCACCCGGGTGCCCTGGGCCTTCTCCAGCACCGCCATGGTCTGCTCCACCCCCTCCCGGGTGAGGGTCTCAGACACCGCCAGGGCAGAGCCGATGACAAGGGCCTGCCGCTTCAGATTGCTTTCCTTGGAGGAGAACACCATGTTCTCCACCATCAGCAGGGGGTAGGTGTTCATCACGATCAGGATGGCCGCCACCACCAGCAGGTAGGTCAGGGCGTATTTGGCCTGGATGCTGCGAAAAAAGGGGACACGGGGCTCCCGGCCCTGCTGCTTTGCCGCTGTAGTCATGGCGATCCCTCCTTTCCCGGCGCGGGCGGCTTCCCTGAAAAGCGCCTGCCCGCGCCCTCTCTCCGCGAGGCGGCCAGACGGCTTCGCGGCTTACGAATGATTGGCCAGATAGTACCCCACGCCCCACTTGGTGAGGATGTGCTCCGGGTTGGCGGGGTCGGGCTCCAGCTTCTCCCGCAGACGTCGGATGTGCACATCCACGGTGCGGAATTCGCCGATATACTCATAGCCCCACACCAGGTTCAGCAGGTTCTCCCGGCTGTACACCCGGCCCGGGTTCTGCATCAGCAACACCATCAGGTCAAACTCTTTGGCGGTGAGATCCACCGGCCTGCCGTCCCGCCAGGCCGCCCGCTCCGCCAGATCCAGGGTGATACTGCCCTGGGTGAGCCGGTCGGCTTTCTGCTGCTGCTGGGCGGAGGAGGCGGCCCGGCGCAGCAGGGCCCGGATGCGGGCCTTCAGCTCCAGGATGTTGAAGGGCTTGGTGATGTAGTCGTCCGCCCCGCACTCAAAGCCCATGATCTTGTCCGCGTCCTCCCCCTTGGCCGTCAGCATGATCACCGGCACGTTGGAGAACTCCCGGATCTTCATGCACGCCTGCAACCCGTCGATCTTGGGCATCATGAGATCCAGTATGATGAGGTCGAACTGGCCCGTGCGGGCCTTGTCCACTGCCTCCTCCCCGTCGGAGCCGGTCTCCACCTGGTAGCCCTCGTTTTCCAGATTGAATTTGATGCCCTTCACCATGACGCGCTCGTCGTCAACCACCAGAATCCTCGGCACCGCCTTCACCTCCTGTTGTAATCTGCCCTAAAATTCCGGATAGGATTCCCTCTCCGATGCCCTTCACCCGGATCAGCTCCTCGGGATAGCGGAAGGGACCGTGCTCTGCCCGGTAGTCCAGAATGGCCTGGGCCCGCGCCTCCCCGATGCCGGGCAGGGTCATGAGCTCCTCCAGCTCCGCGGTATTGACATCCACCGTGCCCGCCGGAGCGGACAAGACCGCCGGCGGCGTCCGGGGAACGGGATCCAGAGGCGCGACCGTTGTGCTTCGCTCTGCGAAGCACAAGCTCATGGCGGCCCCAGCCGCCATGATAACAGCTAACACCCGGCGCGCCGCGCCTGACTGCTTCATCCACGTCTCCTCCTCCGCAGAAACCTGTATCCCCCAGTTGCGCCGGGGCACACTTTCTGATATAATAATGCTGATACCGCCCGCGGACAGGCCGCGGGGCCGCACGCCACTCTATTATAGCATAGTTGCAAGCCGCTAAGCGGCTTGCGTGCCGCATTTTGCGGCACAAAACCGGCATAGCCGGTTTTCACTATCCTGTAATATCGACAACGGGCATTTTGCTGTGCAAAATGCCGCCCGCTCTGCGGGCCGCCGTGTGTAACACGGCGCTTGTCGATATTATAGCACAGATGACGGGAGATTCCTATGAAAAAATATCGTTTTCTTTCTCTGCTGCTGGCAGGGCTAATGGCCCTGGCCCTCACCGTTCCCGCCGCCGCTCTGGAGGATCCCCAGCCCCACGCCCGGGCGGTGGTCATTGTGGACGGCGACTCCGGCGAGGTGCTGTATGATTTCAATGCCCGCCAGCGGATGTACCCCGCCTCCATCACCAAGATCATGACCTCCCTGGTGGTGCTGGAGGCGGTGGCCAAGGGGGAGATCGCCCTGGACACCCCTGTCACCGCCTCCGCCCAGGCGGTGAACCTGCCCCTGGGCAGCTCCACCGCCGACATCAAGGCGGGGGAGACCCTCACCATCCAGCAGCTGCTGTATTGCGACCTGCTGCCCTCCGGCAACGACGCCTGCAACATTCTGGCCGAGGCCCTGGGGGGCACCACGGCGGACTTCGCCGCCCGGATGAACGCCAAGGCTCAGGAGCTGGGCATGAAGGACAGCCACTTCACCAACCCCCACGGCCTCCACGACCCGGAGCACTACACCACCGCCTATGACATCTACCTCATGGCCCACGCCGCCATGGACAACGAGACCTTCCGCACCATTGTGCGCTCCCCGTCCTTCACCATCCCCGCCACCAACATGCAGCCCGAGCGCACCATCTACACCACCAACGGCCTGCTGGGCAGCTGGTACTTTACGGGCTACCTCTATTCCAAGGCCATCGGCATCAAGACGGGCAACACCGAGGAGGCGGGCCGCTGCCTGGCCTCCGCCGCCGTGGACGAGCTGGGCCGCACCTTCTATTGCGTGGTGCTGGGCTCGGAGGTGGTCACCGACGCGAACGGGAACCGGGATTACAAGCACCTGTCTGAGTCCAAGCGGCTGCTGGAGTGGGCCTTCCAGAACTTCCACCGGATCACCCTATTGAACCAGGACACGGAGGACGTGCTCCGGGAGGTGAAGGTCTCCCTGTCGGACGAGGGGGACTATGTGCTGGCCCAGCCGGTGGGGGAGATCTCCGCCACCATGCCGTCGGACTACGACCCCAAACAGGCGGAGCTGATCTTCGACCTGCCCACCGAGCCTATCGAGGCCCCCATCACTGCCGGGGACAAGCTGGGCACCGTCACGTTGAAATACGAGGGGGTGGAGTACGGCACCCTGGACATGGTGGCGGCGGACAGCGTGGCCCGGTCGGACTTCCTGTACACCGTCCAGCAGATTGAGATCTACTGGGGCAAGTGGTGGGTGAAGGCGGCGGTGATCGGCGGCGTGGTGTTGATCCTGCTGCTGATCCTGTACATAGCCGTCCTGCGGCCCCGCCGCCGCCGGGCCAAGCGGTACAGCTACTCCGGCGGCGGGCGGCGGGGGAGCGGGCGCTCCAACTACCGGGGCCGGCGTTAAAATGAGTTTGGGAACTTTTGGAGGGGAATTCTGGCGGCTTTTGCCGAGTTCTGCCTGCATTCACAAAAATTTCACAGAAGGTTCTTAAATTGTCCAACATTCTCCCCCTGCGGTCTGGTATTATCATCATGTCAGGAAGAAAGCCAGACAATCTCTATCCTCCCTCTCTCTTTTCTCAAAAAATGAAAGCCCTCCGGCGTGAGCCGGGGGGCCTTTCATTTCGTCGGGACAAGCTGCGCTCATTCGCTTCCCCTTGCAGGGAAAGCTCATCCGCTCCGCTGCCCCTCCTCTCCCCACAAAGCCGAAGGACGGCTTTGCGGGGACCCCATCCGCGTCAAGCGGGCTTCGAGGGGAGGGGCAGCTTTTCCTCCAGATGGGCCGCCTTCAGCGCCTTGTGGAGGGCTACGCCCAGGATGGGGGCGAAGATCACCGCCACAATGCCGTTAAAAAGCGAGGTGGGGATCCGCTCCAGCACGGCCAGCCACGCCGCGTCGGCGGTGAGGCCTTTGATCAGCAGGCCGTTGTAGAAAAAGCTCTTGGCCAGATAGAGGACAATGTAGCTCACCGCCGCCAGGGCGCTGGCCACCGCCTCGCTGACATAGTTGCTCCTGCCCTGGAACACCTTGAAGAACACCGCGCCGGCCACCAGACCGTATACCCCCTTGGTGATAAAGGTGATGGGGGCCTCGGCGATGCGGATGGGGTCAAACAGGTCAAAAATGGCGGAGCCCAGCCCTGAGGCCAGTGCCCCCCACCAGGGGCCCAGCAGCAGCCCGGACAGAGCGCACATCACGTTGCCCAGGTGGAAGCGGTTGGTGCCCAGGGGCGAGGGGATCTGAATATCGGGGATTTTGGAGCCCACCGCCACCAGCGCCGCCATCATAGCCGTGATGCACAGCATCAGTACGGCCTTTTTGCCTTTGGATTGGTTCATCTTACCCAGCTCCTTCCGGGGCCTTGACGGCCCCTGGTTGTGGTGCTATTATAGACCCATCTGACATGGTTTCCAGGCCCAGTTTTCATCTTTTTTACAGGGTCAGTTTGCGCGGCCCGCGCTGGAGGTGTCCCCATGGCCGAATCTTTTCCCCTCCCGGTGTTCCACAGCGGCGCGCCGCTGTACGATCAGCTCTACCGCCACATCGCCGGGGCTATCCAGTCCGGCGCCCTGTCCCCAGGGGCGAAGCTGCCCTCCAAGCGGCGTATGTGCGCCCTGGCGGGGGTGAGCATGAGCACAGTGGAGACGGCCTACTCCCTGCTGGCGGCGGAGGGCTACGTGCTGGCAAAGCCCCGCAGCGGCTATGTGTGCGCCGACCTGCTGCCCCCCGCCCCCGGCCTTGCCGTTCCGCCGGTGCGGGCCGCTGACCCAACCCCCTCCCGGTGGGCGTTCGACTGCTCCACCTCGTCGGTGGACGTGTCCGCCTTCCCCTTCTCCTCCTGGGCGCGGATCACCAAGGAGGCGGTCTATGAGAACCCCGGCCTGCTCCAGCGGGGCCACCCCCAGGGGGACGAACCCCTCCGGGCGGCCCTGGCCTCCCTGCTGGCTCAGTACCGGGGGGTGCGGTGCGATCCGGAGCAGATCGTGGTGGGGGCGGGGGCGGACTACCTGCTGTCCCTGCTGCTCCAGCTTCTGCCCGAGCAGCGGGCGGTGGCGCTGGAGGATCCGGGCTATCCCGCCGCCTATGCCGCCGCCACCCTTCACGGGCGGCAGGCCGTCCCCCTCCCCGTGGACGGGGAGGGGATGTGCCCCGAGGCCCTGGCGGACAGCGGCGCGGGGTTGGCCTATGTCACCCCCTCCCACCAGTTCCCCCTGGGGGTCACTATGCCCGTGGGGCGGCGCAGCCGCCTGCTCCACTGGGCGGCTTCCGCCCCGGATCGGTGGATCATTGAGGATGACTATGACAGCGAGTTCCGCTGGTCGTCCCGGCCTATCCCGGCCATGCAGGGGCTGGACCGGGCGGGGCGGGTGGTGTATCTGGGCACCTTCTCCCGGTCCATCGCCCCGGCCATCCGGGTGGCCTACCTGATCCTGCCCCGCCCCCTGCTGGAGCGGTATCGGAGCACCTTCTCCCATGGGGCGTGCACCGTCTCCCGGTTCGAGCAGGAGAGCCTGCGCCGCTTTCTCGTCCAGGGGCTGTACGGGCGGCACCTGCGGCGGACGGGGAACCTGTATCGGAAAAAATGCGCCCTGTTCACCGGGGCGCTGTCCAATATCCCCGGCGCGTCCATCTCCGGGGCGGAGGGGGGGCTGCACTTCCTGCTCACGCTGCCCCGATTCACCGAGGAGGAGCTGGTGGCCCGGGCGGCGGAGAAGTCCGTCCGCGTCCACCCGCTGAGCCGGTACTGCCACGCAGCCCCCCCGCGGCTCTCCACCGTGGTGCTGGGCTTCGCGGGGCTGGGCATGGAGGAGATCGGTAGGGCGGCGGAACTGCTGCGGGAGGCGTGGGCATAAAAATTTTTGAAAACCCCCTTGACTCTCCCGTTACGTCATGGGGTAGAGTGTCCCCAGGAGGTGAGAAGGATGCGTTATTCCGTGAGCCAGGCGGCGCGGCTGGCGGGCGTCAGCGTCCGGACGCTGCGCTGGTACGACGAGATCGGGCTGCTGAAGCCCACCGAGGTAACCCCCGCCGGATACCGGTTTTACGGCGAGGAGGCCATGGCGGCGTTACAGCAGATCCTGTTCTACCGGGAGCTGGGCGTGCCCCTGGAGCAGATCGGGCGCATCCTGACCGCCCCGGACAACGACCGGGCCGAGGCATTGAAAAAGCACCGGAACCTGCTGCTGATGAAGCGGCAGCGGCTGGACGATATGCTTCGGCTGGTGGACGAGACGATTGGAGGGAATATCATGTACGACGAGAG
>CAJTYK010000019.1 GCA_910584285.1 uncultured Oscillospiraceae bacterium | reverse complement strand
CCGAGATTGTCCAGGACTGGTAACTCTTTTTTCACTCATTTTCTCGCCCCTGCTCTATTGTACCTCTTTGCCCTTTATTTTGGGATAGGCTCTAAGTTTGAGACAAAGCGCCTCGCGGATCGCCATCCGCGGGGCGCTTTTGCCGTCTGGCAGACCCGGCGGGAGCCCTGCGGCGGATTGGCTCCGGATCCGGCCCGAAACTTTTTGAAATTTTGCGTGAACCTTTTGCCCCGCGCAAAGGTATATCATAGCGAAGGGGAGGTGGGGCGGTTGATTGATCAATACATACAGCGGTACGGCCGGAGGCTGTATGGCCTGTGCCGCTCCCTGTGTCCCAACCGCTTTGATGCGGACGACCTGTATCAGGAGACGTGGCTGCGGGTGATAAAACATTTTTCCCAATATGACCCCGGCCGGGATTTCGAGCCCTGGCTCACCCGCATCTGCGTGAATACCTACCGAAGTACTCTGCGCCGTCTGGCGAGGAGCCCGCTGCTGGACTTTTCCAGCGGGGAGGACAAGGATCGGCTGCTGGCCGACCTTCCGGCCCCGGTGCAGAAGGACTATACACCGCTGTATGAGGCGGTGGGGAAGCTGCCGGAGAAGCTGCGGCTGACGGTGGTGCTGTTCTATTTTCGGGGACAGGATCTGGCCTCTACCGCCGAACTCCTGCGGATTCCCGTGGGGACGGTAAAATCCCGGCTGAACAAGGCCCGAAGGCTGTTAAAGGAGGTGCTGGCCGATGAAACAGACCTGCGAGTATGAGCGGTTTGACCCGCCGGCTTTGACGGAAAAAATGCTCCGCCGGGAGCTGGAGCGCCGGGAGCGGCGGCGGCAAACCGTCCTGCTGGCGGCGGCGGGGGCGCTGCTGGAGGCGCTGTTCGTCCTGCTGGGGCTGCTGTGCTGGGACGCTGCCCCAATTTTGTCCGTGGGATGTGTCTGCTTCGCTGTTGTGTCCGCCGCGGGGAGCGGCGCGATTACCATTGTTTATACCCAGAAAGGAGGAGTGCGTTGTGCTGCTGTCCGCTAAGCCTACGATTTTTTTTCTGGTTGTACTGGCCGTGTTTTTGACGATCCCGGTGCTCACCGGCGTATATGTCTACCGGGACGCCAAGCGCCGAAGGATGAATGCTGTGTTGTGGACCCTGATCGCTGTCGCAGCTCCTGCGCTGATCGGGTTCATCATCTACCTGCTGGTGCGAACCGGGTACTCCGACCTGGAATGTCCCCGATGCGGTGCATCTGTTGCGGAGCAATATGTGGTCTGTCCTCAGTGCGGGGCGCAGCTGCGGCCTGCCTGCCCCAGCTGTGCCGCCCCGGTGGAGCAGAACTGGAAGGTGTGCCCCCACTGCGCCGCCCCCCTGGACGGCGTTCAGACGGACGCGGTCCCACCCCTGCGGCGGCAGGATCGGACGCTGAATAAAATCCTGATCGCCATCATCGTGGTTCCGGCCCTGCTCATCATCTTTGCCGTGATGGGCCTCGCCGCGTTTGCCGCCTCCGGAGATCCCGGTTCGGTGACCCTCCAGGAGTTCACCTTCGACGAGTACGACCGACAGCAGCCCTCGGAGACGGTGCGGGGCGCGGTGCACCGCTGGCTGGACGGCCTGGAGGGCGGGAAGGATCGGGCCTATGCCCTGCAATACCGCCTGACTGGCGAGTACGAGTATGAGAACAAAACCTATTTCCTCCTCTACGTTCCCGCCGGGGGCGGCCAGAGCAATATCCGGTTTGGGAGCGGCTCCGGCGGCCTGTTCGGCCCCAAGCTGAGCATTGAGCTGGAGCGGACGGGGAACAGCGGATCGCTGTTCAGCATCCTGTACACCGGGGAAAAGACGCCAAAGCTGGACATCATCCTGGACGGCAGGGGCGTCCGCTGCCTGACGCAGACGGTGGGCTACAATCCAACCACCTTCCTGATCTACCCCGACTACTCCAAAACCAGCCGGGAGGACGTGGAATTCCTGCCGGAGCGTATCACGGTGGTCAAGCTAAAACGCACCGGAAAGGGGAGCAGCACGTATGAGGACGCGGTGGGGGTGACGGACGAGGACACGCTGTACAAGCTGATGGCCGCCATCGACAGCGGGGAGCGGCAGGACTGGGAGTCCCCCATCTATCAGAGCATGAGCGGCCTGGATATCTCGGGCGGGTTTGAGGTCATCATCGAATATAAGGTGCGGGAGGAATATGTCATGCATGAGGATATGGCCCGCCTGCGGGTATTTGAGCAGGACGGGGCGTGCTGGCTCATGGACGAGCGCATTCGACACGGGGACAATTTCCGACTGATGGGTGAGGGTTTCTACGGACTGCTGGAGGGGCTGTTCCAGTAGGGCCGGACTGGGTAACAAGTCAAACTGCCCTGCCGGCGGTGACGGCGGCGGGGCAGTCTTTCCGTTTCCGTGGCCATGACGGCAGGGGAGCGGCGGCGTTTCCACCGCGGCCCCTGCTTATGTTTTCCCGCCGGCGGGACGATAATAAATATAGGAAAATTTGCCGCCGGACGAAAGGAGGCCCGCGAGATGGGAGAGCTGAGCGTTCGCAGAAACAGGGAGCTGTCAGTGCCCCGGTATCAGAAAACGGCCAAGGCGGAGAAGCAAGCCGGTGTGGAGCAGACCCGACAGGCGACCGGCGCTAACAAGGCGGCGGCCACGGTGTCCGACACGCTGCGTCAGCTCATGGGCCGGATCACCCAGGTGGGCCGCCAGGTTCGGGAGGGCCGCCGGACGCTTCAGTCGGGGGAGGCGGCCCTGGCGGAGGTGGAGGACAACCTGGGCCGGATGGAGGAGCTGGCTCGTCAGGCCGCCCAGGATGGGGAGGTGGATCGATCCGCCCTCCAGGAGGGGCTGGAGAAGCTGCGGGGGGAGATCGACCGGATCGCCCAAAACGGCGTGCGGGAGGGCCTATTCCAGGACGGGGACGGCCTGGATGTCCTGGTGGACGCGGCGCTGGACAGCCTGTCCGCCCAGCAGGGGGCGGAGCGCCTCCCGAGCTGGCTGCTGAACGCCATAACGGGCGACGCGCCCGACCGGGCGGCGCTGCTGGCTGCCCTGGGGGTGGATCACACTGCCAGCGGGGCGCAGCTGCTGGCCGCCCTGGGGAGGCTGCCGCTGGAGGACAGCCCCGCCGCGGGCTATCTGGCCGCGCTCTACCTGGGGGCGGTCATCTCCGGGGGCGCGCCCTCGGGGGCGGTGGACACGGAGCAGGCGGCGGAGGGGCTGCGGCAGCTGTTCGAGCTGGTAGCGGAGGGTGTCTCCACGGATCAGGCGCTGGAGCAGCTGACAGGGGGCGCCTTCACCAGTCTGGAGCAGTTCCAGGCCCAGTTTGCCGACGGCACAGCACCGGGGCTGGAGCCCTTCTTGAGGAACCTGCTGCTGGCGGGGGAGGTTGAACCGTCCATGCCCGGTCTGCTGGAGCTGCTGGCCGGGGGCGGGGATATGGAGGCGCTGATGGATCTGCTGGCGGGCTCCGGGGACGGGCTGATGGCGCTGCTGGACGGCCTGGGCGCGTCGGAGGGCACGGCCCCGCAGCAGGCAGCCCCGCAGCAGACGACGGAGACGGAGGCCGCCCTCCCCCTGGAGACGCGGCAGTTTGGAACGGTACAGGGGTCGGGCCGGGATCTGTCCGCCGCGGCCTTCGACCCGCAGAGCGGCACACTGACGCTGGACGGCGCCCGGGAGGTGATCCTCCGGGGACTGGGGCAGGAGGCCCCGGCCCTCCGGCTGGCGGGTGAGGGGCGGGTGGTGCTCCAGCAGGTGGACGCCCCCCTGCTCAGCGCCCAGTCCGCCCGGGCCCAGGTGACGGCTGTGGGGGAGAATACGCTGGCCCAGGTGTGGCTGGGGGAGGGGACCGCCCTCACCATCGACGGCGGCGGGCTGCTGCGCATCGGGCAACTCCAGGCCGGGGCGGGCAGCCTCCTGTGGCTCACGGGGGGCGCGGTGGTGCTGGAGGGGAAGGACGCCGGAGCCCTGGCCGCCCAGGTGGTGGTGGACGGGCCTGTCTCCCTGCTGGCGGCGGAGGGAGTTGTGGTGCGCAGCGCCCAGGGCGAGCCGCTGACACCCTTTGACCTGGTGTGGAAAACGCTGATCCCGGAGTGGCGCTCCATCACCGCCCTGGGGGTGGACGGCAGACAGAGCCAGCTCGCCCTGCGGACGGACAGTCAGCCCGACCTGGCGCGCCTGTGGCTGCTGAAGGGGGACGCCTCCAAGGATTACCCCGCCCACACTATTGCCCTGCGGGGACGGGACAAGGCGGGCCGCACCCAGACCCGGTATCTCTATGTGCGCTGGGACGAAAAGGCGGGGGCGTTTCAGGAGATCTCCCGGTATCCCAATCCCTTCACCGTCACCGGCGGGGAGCCGGGGACGGACTGGCACTACGAGGAGGAGAGCCACACCCTCACCATCCTATCCGGCCAAGTCACCGCGGTGGCGGGCGGAGCTGGGACGGACGCGGATCAGATCCCTTTCAGCGGCAGGCTGGCCCTGGCCGACGGCATCGGTGCGGTGAAGCTGACTCTGGACGGGGTGGCGTGCCGGGTGGATGTGGGCTGTGCCTTCCGCCTGGGCCGGGGGAACGAGGTGACCCTACTGTTGGCGCGGGGGACGGACAATGTGTTTGAGAGCGGCCCGGGCTTCGCGGGCATCTCCCTGGGGGATGGCACCTCCCTGCGCATTGACCAGACGAAGGGCGGCAGAGGAGCGCCGGAGGGCACCCTCACCGCCACCGGCGGCACCGGCGCTGCCGGCATCGGCCGGGACAGCGCCGCGGGCCGGCAGCCCACCGGACCCATCCTCATCCGGGGCGGCGTAGTCACCGCCACCGGGACGGGGGGCGGTGCGGGTATCGGCGGGGCGCTGGGCGCCCCGGTGGGGGATATCCGCATCCAGGGCGGCGTTGTGACGGCCCAGGCCGCCTGCGGCGCCGCTGCCATCGGCGCGGGCCTCCAGGGGGCTTGTGGCGACATTGTGATCACCGGCTCCGCCCGGGTGGCGAAGGCTCAGGGGGGCGGACCGGACGGGGACATCGGCGGCTGCCTGTTCGGTAACTGCGGCAAGGTTCAGGTATCCCCCGGCACGGAGCTGGGGGGGGCCAAGCTGTGGACGCGGCAGGGGCTGTCCCTTCAGGTGGGGGAATCCAGCGTGACCCTGCCCCGGTTCCGGGTGTCCGCCCGGGCGCTGCGGCTGGACGACTTGAACCTCACCACCCGGGAGGCGGCCCGGGCCGCCATGACCGTGTTGATCTCGGATCACCGCTGGGTCACCCGGCTCCAGGGGGCCTACGGCGCCATGTACGGCCAGCTGGGGCAGAGCTTGGGCAGTATGCACAGCGTCCACGAGTATATTCGGGTGGTGCGGGACACCGGGGAGGCCAGCTCGCTGACCTGCGACATCCGGGAGGTGCTGCGGCAGTCTCCCAAGGCCGTGTTCCTGCGCCAGCGGGGGATGAAGGACGTGGGGCCGCTGCTGCGGTGAGCGCCCGGGGGTTGTGTGCGTTTCGCTGAACTGGTTGACGGCGTAGAAGCTCAGCTGATGGCGCAGAGAGGGCCGCATATTCCCGGAAGCGGCGGTTTCCTGTAATACTGTTTTTTGATAAAAAGGCAGGCGTTAGCACCCTGAAGGGGGATGATAACGCCTGCCTTTTCGTTCAGGATTGGACACTCACGCATGAGTCAGATGCTCCGGAATGCAGTTCCAGTATCCTGGTGAGCCGCTACAATTGGAAAGAAAAAGAAACCAGAATATCCTGGCTGGAGCTGATTCGATAATCTGGCTCCACGTCGCTTCCCCAGCTGTCAATGCCGCCCACGCCGCGCATCGCTCCGCAGACGGTTACCACAGTCCGCGTAGATTGGGGCAACTCCTCCCGGTGAGCGGCCTGTTGCAGCTGCTGAGGCGTCCAGGGAAGGGCTGAGAAGGCCAGCGGCTGTCCCATCTCCAACGCCAGTCCCTCGTCCAGCACCACCGCCCGGGTATCCGCGTGGCAGCCGCACTCCTGAGGAACCAGGTAGGCTGGGATATGGGGCGCTTCCTCGTGCCAGCCAAATACGCCGCCCCGTTTCCGATCCGGATAGGTTTCTCCAGATAAGCCCAGCCAGCGAACCTTTTTGACCGGATCGGGGGTAGAAAACCGCAGCCCCAACAGCGGCAGCTCCGGGCGTCCCGGCTTACCACGGTATTGGAGCTCCACCCGCATCCTACCGGAGGCGTCTATGGTATAGGTGACCTCGGTGCAAAGCCCCGGCAGAGTGTGGGAGGTATAGGCGTAGCGGATGGAAACCAGGTTTTTTCGTTCCGCCAGGATTTGGATGTCCTCGCAGACCTGCCACTGATCCACCGCCGACCAGACAGCACTTCGGGCGGCAAAGCCATTGCCCAGATCGTTTTCCGTGGGGGCGCGCCAGTAGGCTGGACGGGGGGCGCGCCACAGCCATTCTCTCCCCGCGCTGACCAGAGAAACCGGGCCTCCCTCCGGATAGGAAAACAAAACTTCAAATCCTCTGCCCCGGACGCCCAAGGCCCCATCACCGTGGCTGATGCGGAGGGAAGATCCTTTTTCACCAGCGGAAGGAAGGGCCAAAGCCTGCTTCGTCCGTTCGTTGGCCGCGTCGTGGAGGGCCCGAACTTCGGGAGCAGCATACCAATACCGTACCTCCTGCATGGCGGGCTTTGACCTTCCGTCCGCAGATACGAGCCCGTTCCCGCTGAACGCGTAGTCGCTCTGTCGGTCGCCAAAGTCCCCACCGTAGCCCAGAACCCTCCGCCCCCGGCAGTCCGTGCGCCAGAGGGCCTGATCCATGTAGTCCCAGATAAATCCTCCCTGGAACTGGGGGAACTCCTCCTCCAGCCGGATATAGTGCTCCATGCCGCCCAGGGAGTTGCCCATATTGTGCATATACTCGCACAGGAGGAAGGGCTTTTTGGGGCAGCTTTCCAAATACGCTCGAATATCCTCCGGCGGGGCGTACATCCGACTTTCCACGTCGGAGCTGTCGTCAAATTCCCGGCAGTGGAACACGCCTTCGTAGTGAACCAGCCGGCTGGGATCCTCTCGGCGGAAAAGCTCCGCCATGGCCAGGATGTTTTCCCCGGCGTAGGACTCGTTGCCGCAGGACCAGAGAAGGATCGCCGGGTGGTTCTTGTCCCGCTCAAACATACTCCGGGCTCGATCCAGCACACACTCCCGCCATGACCGCAGGCTTCCGGGCACGTTCCAGCTGGGATCAATCCTCCCCAGCTTTTGCCAGGAGCCGTGGCTCTCCAGGTTGGCCTCGTCGATCATGTAGATGCCGTTTTGATCGCACAGGTGGTACCAGGCCGTCTGGTTGGGGTAATGGCAGGTTCGCACGGCGTTGATGTTGTTTTGCTGAAAGATTTCGATGGCCGCCGCCATGTCCGCCGGCCCGATGGCCCGCCCGGTCTCCGGGTTCCACTCATGGCGGTTCACGCCGTGGAAAACGATGCGCCTCCCATTCAGCAGCATCAGGCCGTTTTTCAGCTCGAAGCGCCGGAAGCCGATGTCATAGGGCACCACCTCGGAGACCGTGCCGTCCCCGCGGAAAAGGGTCAGGGTCACAGGATACAGGTTTGGGTGCTCGTGATCCCAGGGCCGGACGCCTGGGAACCGGAACGGCCGGCTGCGGAGATACCCTCCCTCCGGGTGGAGCTCCAGCGGTTCGTCCAGCAGCGTCTCCCCATCGGGGGTGTCCAGCCGGCAGCGGATCTGCCCCGCCTTTCCCTCCAAAAGCAGGCGGAAGGCGAGAACGCCGGCGCCGTCCTCCTCCAAGTCCGCCTGAAGCCACAGATCCTCCAGATGGGGATCCGGCCTGGCCTCCAGGTATACGGAGCGGAACAGGCCGCTGAACCGGAAGAAGTCCTGATCCTCGATCCAGGCCGCGCTGGAGCGCTTGTAGACCTCCGCGCACAGGCGGTTCCCGGTTTCCCGGAGATAAGGGGTCAGGTCGAATTCCGAAGGGGTAAAGCTGTCCTCGGCATAGCCCACGAACCGGCCGTTCAGCCAGACATAGAGGGCCTGCTCCGCCCCCTGAAAGCTGACCCGGACCCGGTTCCCCCGGAGACCGGGATCCAGGTCGAATTCCTGGACATAGCTGCCCACGGGGCAGTTTTCCCAGTCGATTTCCGGGGGGCGCAGCTCTGCGTGGCCGTCCCAGGGGTAGAGCGTGTTGATATACTGGATCTGTCCAAAGCCCTGGAGCTCCATGTGCCCCGGGACCTGGATGGTTCCAAAAGAGGAGTCGTCAAAGCCCTCCCGCCAGAAATCCGCCGGGCGCTGGGCGGGATTTGGACTCCAGGCAAAGCGCCACCGCCCGTCCAGGGACTGCCGCAGGGAGGTCTCCCCCCGCTCCGCCTCTCTGGCGGAGGCGTAGCACACATGATCGGAATGGGCGTCCAGGCGGTTCACCCGGAACACGGTGGGATCGGTCAGCCACTTCAATTCTGCCTGCATAAAAATTCTCCCTGCTGTGTTAGGATTTACGGCCCGCTCAGGGCTTATAGCCAAAGTCTGGGATGCCGTGCCAGCGGCGGCGGAAGTAATGGGCGGCCAGCTTGGGGCGGCGGTCCCGGGTGAGCAGGCCCTTCTTGTTGCCGTCCACCCGCATGGGCCCCTGGATGGTGGCGAAGTCGGCGAAGTTCCACACCTGCTCGCCGATGAAGAAGGGGCGCTTGTCCAGCTCCGCGTTGATGCGGGAATAGTAGTCCAGCTGGTACTCCTCGCTGAACATCTCCCCGTTGGTGTTGTGTACGCCGGGATAGGTGTCCGCGCCGTATTCCGTGAGCATCAGCGGCTTGCCGATCCCCGCCCAGAAGTCCAGCTCGGTGTTCCAGGCGTCACAGGCGGCGTCCAGG
Organism: uncultured Oscillospiraceae bacterium; assembly: GCA_910584285.1. GTDB lineage: Bacteria > Bacillota > Clostridia > Oscillospirales > Oscillospiraceae > Enterenecus. Next base: position 30,444 of record CAJTYK010000019.1, on the reverse strand, counting down.
TCGCCGCTGAGATTATACCAGCCATAATAGCGGTTGACGCAGCACACGTCCATGGCCCGGGTGATGATGTCCTTTGTGTAGTCGTTCTGGCAGCACACCAGCGTCACCGGGCGGTTCTGGGGGTCGCAGGCGTGGGCCAGCTCATACAGCGGGTAGAAGTAGTCGTAGGCGGCCTGGGGGAAGTGCTCCGTGTCCGGCTCGTTGGCGATGGACCACATCACCACGCAGGGATGGTTCTTGTCCCGGGCGATCATGTCCCGGATCACGTCCTCATGGTGCCCCTTGACGCGCATGGCCTCGTAGGGGTTCTGGGCCCCACCCGCGTTGATGCCCACGGCGGGCACCTCGTCGATGACCACGATGCCCTCCCGGTCGCACAGGTCGTACATCTCCTCGGCGTAGGGGTAGTGGCTGGTGCGGAAGGAATTGGCACCCAGCCAGCGCATGAGGGAGATGTCCTTCACGTTCAGGCACTGATCCAGCCCCCGGCCGTGGAAAAAGCTGTCCTCATGCTTGCCGAAGCCCTTGAAATAGAAGGGCCTGCCGTTGATGAGGAATTTGTCCCCCTCCACCTTCACCGTGCGCACACCGAAGGCCTGCTCGTACACGTCGTCCTCCATGGTGACCCGCAGCCGGTACAGGTACGCCGCACCGGGGTTCCACAGCTTCACCTTGGGGAGAATGACTCGGCCCTGGGCCCCTTGGGCGCCGGTCACCTGCTTCCCCTTTTGATCCAGTACAGCTACGGTCACCGCTCCCCGGCCCACCGTCTCCACCGTGTAGTTCACCACACCGTTTTCACCCTCCACATCTGTGATGATGGAGATATCTCTGATATACGCCTGGGGGGTGGAGTACAGCGTCACGGGCCGGGTGATGCCGGCGTAATTGAAGAAGTCGAAGTTGGGCCGGTTCTGAGGCCTGCATCGGGTCTTGGCCAGCTCGATGGAGGGGATGCCGGGGTTGTCCGAGCCGAAGAAGGCCACGCCCCCCTCGTTGCCTACGGGCAGGGTGGAGAAGTCCACCCGGTTGTCCACCGCCACGGTGAGGCGGTGCTCCCCCGCCATGCCGTAGTCCGTCAGCTCGAACTCAAAGGGCAGGAAGCCCCCCTTGTGCTCCCCCAGGCAGGTGTCGTCAATCCACACCTGGGCGGTGTGGGTGACGGCCCCGAACCGCAGCCACAGCCGCTGGCCCATCACCTGCTCGGGTATGCTGACGGTACGCTGATACACCGCCCAGCCGTAATGGGCGCGCAGGTTCACATCGTCCTTCTGGTCGTTGTAGGAGGCGGGCACCGCCATAGTCATGGGCTCCGGCAGGGGGCCCTGGGTCCACTCCCGGGGCCAGCTGTCTGCCCCAGCGGTCTGGAAGTCCCACACGCCCCCCAGGTCAAAGACCATCCGGGAGCGGTTTGTTTTTGGATAAAGCATGGTTTATTCCCCTTTCTCGTCACCGGGCAGAACGGCCAGCGCCGCCTGTCCGTCTCTCCATTCCACCCGCAGCAGCCGCCCCCGGAGGGGCGCTTGCAGGGTAAAGTCGGTCAGCTTATCAGGCAGGTGGGGTTCAAAGCGAATCCCCTCCAACGTCTCAGGGTCAGGTCGCAGTCCCGCCAGCTCCTCGATGATCAGCGGAATGGCCCCCGACGCCCAGGGATGGCACAGGCTGGTGTTCCACTTCTGATCCTTCCCCCAGGCCTCAAAGCAGGCGGTGGCCCCCTCCCAAAGCATATTCCGCCAGCCGTGTTCATCCTCCCGGGTGAGCAGGCGGTAGAGGGTGTCATACTTCCCCAGACGCCCCAGCCCTCGCAGGGCGAAGTACATGGGGAACACGCCGCATACCCGCCCGGGGGTCAGCAGCAGCCGCTCATAGGCGTCCGCCCCGTCCGCGGGTGTCAGGCCGAAGCAGGCGGGGTAGAGGTTGGCATGGAGGGAGCAGTGGGCGCTGGCTTCGCTGTCGGCGAACAGGCCGGGGCCGTCCCGCCAGAAGGCCGCCCGGAACGCCGCCCCCACCCGTTGGGACTCCCCCGTTTGAGGCAGGGCCAGCACCCGTTCCATCCGCTCCTTCATCAACAGGCAGGCATACCACAGGGCGTTGATCACGTTGTGGCAGCCCGCCCCCACCACCGGGCGGGTGAGGGGAAAGTCGTAGCCGTCCCGGAGGCTTTCCGGCCAGTCCACCAGGTTCCAGCCGTGGGACACGTTGGCCAGCAGGCCGTCGGGCCGTTGGTATTGTGCGAAATAGCGGACAATCCCCTCCACAGCGGGGTAGCACTCCCCCAGGAAGGCCCTGTCCCCGGTAAACTCATAGTCTGTCAGCGGCAGCGCGGGGAACAGCAGGGAGAAGTCCACGATCTCCTGGATCAGCGAGCCGGGGGCCACCGCCAGCAGGGCGGGCGCCACCTGCGCCGAGGCCATAAAGTCCCGAACGCACTTGCGCAGGAGATCTGTTTTTCCCGTCAGCCACACCTGGCTCCGGGCGGTGATGACGGCGTCGCCCAGATACTGGCCCTTCTCCCGGCTGGGGCAGTCCAGATAGCCCTCCTGGCTGCCACAGCGCACGGCGTTTTTGCAGATCTCAAAGATGTCCCCCAGCTGATCCCAGGGGCAGGACAAGGTACATTGCCCCGCGTCCATGGAGTAGTGCCGCTCCCACACCCAGCACTGGGTGAGCTCCACGCCGGGGGTGTCTGCTCCCAGCACCTCCACATAGCGGAACGCCTTGTAGTCGAAGGGGTGCAGGACACTGATTCCATCTGTCAGCGTCCAGGTCTCCTCATAGCGGCAGTTGCAGCGCAGCTCGTACCGCACCCGGCCCCCGCTGTCCAGTTCCTCCCCGAAGCGCAGGGTGAGCTGTTGGCCCGCCCTGCCCCGGGCGGCGGCGTGAAGCGTCCCCACCCGTTCCCGCCCAAAGTCCAGCAGCACCCCGTTGGGGACAGGGCTAATGGAGACGGCCTCCACCCGGCCCCGCCACAGGTTCGCCGTGGGCTGGGGGGACAGGCGATAGTCTGCCCAGCCCGCCGGGACGAGGCGTGCCCAGCCGCTGTCGTCGAACTCTGGCTGTTCCCAGCCCTCCGGCCAGAGGCGGCTGTCGAAATCCTCTAAAAACTGGGTGTCGTAGCCGATCACGTCCCCAGAGTAGGCGGCGCAGATTTGACAGCGCCAGCTCCCATCGCAGCGGGTAATGGCGGTATCGCCTCGGACAAATTCCGCCCACAGTCCAAACCGCCCGTCCCCACTGTTCCACACCCGGTTCACCAGCCCCTGGTAGTAGAGATGGACGGCCAGCGTCACCGTCCTGCCGCCCTCCACGGGGTATTCCTGGTAATAGGCGTGGCCGCGGGGGGCGGGAGCGGGTCCCTGGCCCAGCCATGCCCCGTTCAGCCACGCATGGTAATAGTCGTCCGCGCTGATCCGCAGGGTACAGCTTCCCGGCGGCAGCTTCACCCTGCCCCGCACCAGCACATGGACGTTTGAGGGGGTGCCCGTGTCCGGCAGGGGGGGATCGCTTCCCTCCCGGCGGAATACGTCGGCCGGCCGGACGTCCGCCCACGCCGGGACGGTCATCCACCCGCCGCCTTGTCCGGCGGCGCTCACGGGAAATAATCCACCCGAGTGCGGATGGTCTGCGTCCCCCGGCGGATGGCGTACACCGCCATGGGAATGGCGGTTTTGGGGAAGATCAAATTGGTGTTGGGGTCGGGGAGGAGCACCTCGCCCCGGCCCGCCCCCTCCAGGCAGACCACTGCGCAGAAGTCCTCCCCGCAGCGGACCTCGGCCTGGCCGCCCTGCGCCCTCCGCACAGGGGAGAGCCGGTCGTCGGCATTGACGGCAAAGCCGCAGTCATAGGCCCGGCAGTCAAAGTCGCTTTGAATGGTGTGGGTTCGGATATGGCCGGTGGGGGTGGGTTCGATCCGTGTCGTCACCTGTACCCCGTCCACCGGCAACCAGCGGGTTTCGATTCCGTCCGGGCCGATGTGGTACTCCGGCTCCACCGTGTCCCGGACGTAGTAGAGGCGGCCCACCTGGAAGCACAGCATACTGTCTGGGGCCGTCTGGGCCAGGGTGTACGCTGACCGGGAGACGCTGAACCCAAAGCGGCTGGAGTAGGCGAATTTGCTGTACTTCTCCACCGTGTGGCTGTGATCGTCCAGCTCCGTCCGGCCGGGGACCAGGGCCACCGCGTTGTTGTCGTCCCGCTGGACGATCATATTGGCGTGGGGCAGGTATTTGCAGGGCTCCAGCGGGGGCAGAGGGGCGCACTCCGCCGCCCAGAAGGGGTGGTTGTCCGGCAGGGCCAGAAACGCGAAGGATTTCAGCGCCCAATAGGGGGAGCCGGGGGCGTTGTAGCTCTCCGACATCTGCAAATTGGGGTAGGCGTAGCCGATGGTGAGCACCCCGGCGTTGTCATAGATGGGCTGGTTCAGCCACCAGGTCAGGTGACGGGTCAGGATGCCCTTCATCACCGGAAGGGGGAGCACCTCCTCCCCCGTCAGCAGGGCCACGGCGAAAAAGGCCCCCTGGGCGAAGCGGTAGGTCATGGAGCGGCCATAGGCGATGGAGGCCCCGTCCCCGGCGAACCAGTACACGTAGTCCCGGGTAAAGGCCCTGGCCCGCTCCCGGAACCGGGCGCACCGCTCGGGCTCCTCCTGCTCCATGAACTTGGCGTACAAAAGGCCGTAGCTCACCATGACGAAGGGGTTGTAGTAGTCCTTTTCCCCGCCGGCCCCGTCGCCGTACCAGCCGCCCCCGTCGTAGTAGTCCTCCATCATCTGGAGGCCGGAGGCCACGCGCTCCCGGCTGTAGGGCCGGCCCACCGACTTCAGCGCCAGGTTGGTGAGTGTGGCGAACCACTGCCAGTTGCAGGCGCAGCACTCGTGGCGGTTGATCTCCCACAGCCACTCCACCAGGTTGTTCTTTCCCCGTTCCGACAGGGGCGCCCAAATTTTCTCCGGGGTGAACAGGATGCCGTAGGACACCGCCGCCATCTCGCAGAATTTCTGGTCGTAATCCCGGCAGGTGTGCCAATATTCCGGGTGCGACCGGTCGGGGCCGTTCTCAAAGCCCCGGCGGTAGAGCTCCTCGAACGCTCGCTCGCTGCCGCCTCCGGCCCAAAAGGGGACAAGCCCCCACAGGGGCCGGGCAAAGGCCTCCATGGGGATGGAGTCGTTTTCATAGTGGGCGCTGGTGACGCCCAGATCCACCCGGGCGCCCCCCTGGCTGTAAAAGGGCTTCAGCGGCTCCAGCAGCCGCAGCAGGGAGGCCTGCGCCGCGGCCTTATCGGCAAAGTCACGCTGCGTGTAATGATAGCGTATCACAAAAATGCACCCCGTTTTGTCAATCGAAGGGCAGGGCCTGTGCCCTGCCCTTCGGCTGTGAGATAGACTGATTTTAACCCTTCAGGCCGGTGGACGCAACCCCCTGCACAAAATACTTTTGCAGGGCAAGGAAGACGATGAGCACCGGAATCAGCGCGATGACCGACGCGGCCATGATCAAGCCGTACTCCGCGGAGTACTGGCTGATGAACATACGCAGGCCGATCTGGATGGTTTTCAGCTCATTCTTGGTCAGATAGATCAGCGGGCCCAGGAAGTCGTTCCACGTGCTCACGAAGGTGAAAATCGTGAGGGTGGACAGGGCGGGCTTGGACAGGGGCAGCATGATCCGGAACCAGATGCCGTATTCCGTCAGCCCGTCGATCCGGGCGGCCTCGCACAGCTCGGAGGGCACGCCCTCGTAGAACTGCTTCATCAGGAACACGCCGAAGGCGGAAAACGCCTGGAGGCAGATGATGGCCAGATGGGTGTTGTTCAGGTGCCACGCCCGCATCATCATGAACTGGGGCACCATGTACGCCTGCCAGGGCACGGCGATGGTGGCGATGTAGCCCAGGAACAGCACGTTCTTGCCCTTGAAGTCCATCTTTGCGAAGGCGTAGGCGGCGAAGCTGGAGGTAAACAGCTGGAGCAGGGTGACGATGATGGTTAGCTTGGCGCTGTTCTTCACGAAGGTGAGCAGGGGGATCTTGGTCCAGATGTCCACGTAGTTCTTCCAGCGTGGGTTGTCCGGGATCCACTGGATGGGGAAGGTGAACACATCCTTGTTCATCTTCAGCGACGCGGACAGCATCCACAGGAAGGGGATGAGCATCAAGGCGGTGACGATGATCAGCACCACGTAGATGATCACCATGGTGATGGCGTGGTTGGTTTTCTTGTTGGAGAGCTTCCGTTCTGCCATATCCGCCACCTCCTTAATTATTGTTGGACGAGCCCTTGAACTGGATCAGCGTGATGATCAGCACCATGGCGAACAGCACCATGGCCTCCGCGCTGGCATACCCGTACTTGGGCGTGTTCACAAAGGCGGTGTTGTAAATGTCGTATACAAGGGTCATGGTGGCGTCTCCCGGGCCACCCTGGGTGATCATGTACATCTGGTCATACACCTTGAAGGAGGCAATGGTCAGGGTGATGGTCACGAAGAAGGTGGTGGGGCGCAGCTGGGGCAGAGTGATGTGCCAGAAGATGTGCCACTTGTTGGCGCCGTCCAGGGCGGCGGCCTCCTCCAGGGAGGGGTTGGTGCCCTGGAGCCCTGCCAGATAGATCACCATGTAGTAGCCCATATTCTTCCACACGCTGAACAGGATGACGGTGATCATGGCGGTATCCTTGCCGGCGGCCCACCGGGGCAGATTCTCCACCCCCAGGGAGGACAGCACCATGTTCACCAGGCCCATGCTGGGGCTGAAGATCATGTTCCACACGGCGGCCACCGCCACCAGCGAGGCCACGTAGGGGAAGAAGGACACGGTGCGGAAGAAGTTGCGCAGCTTCACCTTCTGGTTGAGCAGCATGGCCAGCCCCAGGGAGCACACCAGGGTCAGGGGCACGGTGCCCACGCAGTAGACAATGGTGTTGACGAAGGCGTTTTTAAAGCCGTGATCGCCCAGGAGATCCGCGAAATTTTTCAGGCCCACGAACTCGATGGGGTGGGCGCCGTCCCAGCTGCACAGGGACAGGGCGATGGCGAACACCATGGGCACCAGGGTGAATACGCAGAAGCCGATGAAGTTGGGGGCGATAAAGGAGTAGGCGGTTAGGTTGTTGCGCAAAGCACGGCCGCTTTTTTTCGACTGGGGCTTGCTGGGGACGCTTTTTGCCGGGGCAGTCATAACAGGTTTCTCTCCCTTCCCGCAAATTTCAAGGGGAAGGGGGACGGGCCTGCGCCCGCCCCCCTTCGCATGGTCAGATTCAGTTGTCCGGGCGGGATCAGCCGTTGAGGATGGCCGCGATCTGCTCGTTCATGTTCTTGATGCCCTCGTCCACGGTCTCGGCACCGGTCATGATGGCGTCATGCTCAGTGTTGAGGACGGTCTCAATCTCGGAGGCCTTGGTGCTGTAGGGCATCTCCAGATAGACGGCGGTGGTGGACAGCGCCTCCTTGGAGTTGGCGTCATCGGGGAAGCCGTCGGTGGCGGCGATGATGTCCAGGGTCTCGCTGGTGCTGACGGCGGGGAAGGTGCCGGTGGCGGCCACGACGGCGGCGCCCTCGGCGCTGGCGCACCAGTTGACGAAGTCAATGGCGGCCTCCTTCTTGGTGGAGTTCACATTGACTGCCAGGGAGGTCACGGTGCCCAGGGTGCTGCCCGCGGGGGCCCCGTCGGGATGGGGGTACTTCACCATGCCGAAGTTCACGGGCTCCACGCCGTTGCTGGCGGCCTCGGCGTTATACTTCTGCATAGTGGCCAGGAACCAGCTGCCCATGTTGCACATGGCGGCGGAGCCGTTCTGGAAGGCGGCGGAGTAGTGCAGGCCGGAGGTCTTCAGCTCGCCGAAGTCGGGCACAATGCCGTCCTCCTGCTCCTTCAGCACCCGCTCATAGATGGGCTTCAGGAAGTCATAAGTGCCGTCCACGATACCGGTCCCTATATTCAGAGGTTTCTCACCTACGGAAGCAACGGGCGGCTGATCATGATGGGCACTGCGGCCAGCCAGTCCGTTTTAATAGGCCGCCACAATATCGGCCGGCTTCCAGGTTTGGACGGAAACAGCCCGGCCATCCAGTGGGATCGGATTTTGCCCGATCCTCTGCTCCAGCCGGGTATCACGCTGGAGGGGATCCCGGTCTCAAGCCATATGGCCAGCTATGATGACAAGAACAGCGCCTGGGTGTACTTGTCCGTATCCCCAGCCCTCATCACCGATACGTTGAAAAGCTTTACTCCGGAGGAGGGGGCATGGCTGTGCTGGATCATGGGCGGACGGCTCTATCGGGTGGAGGGGGATCGACTGGTGGATTTGGGCGGGGTGGATCAGCTCCCCGAACTGGAGACCGGGGTGGGAGACACTCTGGATCAGGGTACGCTGCTCTACTCCACCCAGATGAATGGGGTGGAGTGTAGTGTTGTCGCCTGTCCTTTGGGTCTCCACCAGCTCTATTTGGCGGAGGTTATCCCCAGCGACCGAATGGCTCACCCGCTTTCGATGTTGGGCAGGCCTGCCTTGGTGAGCCTGGCGCTGGTACTGGTGATGGGACTGGGAATGGCGGCGCTGCTCCATCGGACGGTGGCTGCTCCCATCGGCGCGCTCCAGAAGCGGATGGAGGAGGTGGGCCGAGGTGAGTTCTCTGTGGATCCCACCATCGAGTGGGATAACGAGCTGGGCGACGTGGGGCGGGGTGTCAATAAGCTGTCCCAAAGTGTGTCCTCCTTGATGGAGAGCCGCATTGAGGATGAAAAGCAGCGGCTGGATCTGGAATGCCGAATGCTGCAAAATCAGATCAGCCCTCATTTTATTTATAATACGCTGAACAGCATCAAATGGATGGCCACCATCCAGCACGCCCCCGGGGTGGCCGAGATGGTCACGGCCCTGTCCCGCCTGCTCAAAAGTGTATCCAAAGGGAGCCAAAAGCTGGTTCCGCTGGAAGACGAGTTCTCTCTGCTGGAAGACTATTTTACCATACAGAGATATCGCTATGGGGGGACGATTTCGCTGACCGCTCCAAATTTGGACGGGGAGGAGTGGGGCGGCTACCTGATTCCCCGGTTCACCCTCCAGCCTCTGGCGGAAAACGCCATTTTCCACGGCATTGAGCCCAAAGGTGGGGTGGGCAGGCTGTGGGTGGACATACGGCATGATCCGGATGGCGGCGACGCGCTGATCGACCTGTCCGATGATGGCGTGGGCATGGAGGAGGAGCAGGTTCAGCAGCTGCTGTCCGGCGGCGGGCAGCAGCGCGGTGAGGAGGAGCCCTTCCGCCACGTGGGTCTGTGGAGCGTCCATCGGCTGCTCCAGCTCAGCTTCGGGCCAGGCTACGGGCTTGCCGTGCGCAGCGTTCCGGGCCAGGGCATCATTGTCACCATACGTATTCCCAAGCAGCCGCAATATTGAGAGAATGACCGATCCCTGCGATGTTTTATGACGTGCTGATTTTATAACGAATTTGGGGATGAGGAGATGTTTAAGGTACTGCTGGTAGACGACGAGCCCCTGGTTCTCATCGGACTGCAGGGAATGCTGGACTGGAACAAGCTGGGCTGGGAGATCGCGGGAACGGCCCGGAGCGGCAAGGAGGCGCTGGAGCTGGTGAAGGAACAGTGCCCTGATTTGGTGCTGTGCGACATTAAAATGCCGGTAATGGGTGGACTGGCCCTGGCAAAAAAGTGCCAGGAACTAGATTTAGGCTTACCTGTGTTCATCATGCTGACCAGCTATGAGGAATTTGATTATGTAAAGCAGTCCATCAACCTGGGAGTGCTGGAATACCTGGTGAAGCTGGATCTCACTCCGCAGAGCCTGGAAAATGCCCTGCGCCGGGCGGAGCACCGCATCCAGCGCGAGCGGGCCCTTCGGGCTCCGGGCAGCGCCGTACTGGCCCCGGCCAACGGCTTGAGCCAGTACCGGGAGCGGTTTTTTCTCCAGCTCTATGGCGGGCTGTTCGACGATGGGGAGGAATTCCGCCGCCTGTGCGGCGACTTTGGCCTGCGGTTCGACGCGCCATTTTATGTTGTAGCCCTGGGCGCTCTGCAAAACCGCACGCTGGACACCAAGCAGCTGGCTACCCTCAGCGCGGGGGTCACCAACATGGCGGCCAGTACGCTGCCCAAATATATGTCTTGTACGGTGACGGGAATGGATCTGCGTCATTTTTCCGTATTGCTTCCGCTGTCGGATCTGGGACTGTGGGAGGAACGGGTGGCCGCCGCGCTGGAAAAGACGGGCGAGGTGGTTCAAGGCTATTTCGGGACTCCAGTGTGGTGGACGGTAGGCAAGCCTGTGGAGGATATTTTGGAGGTGTGCGAAAGCCACCGGGCCGCCTTTTCCACCCTGTCCCTGCTCAGCGCGAAGAACCCCATCGTGTTCTGTCGTCCCCAGGTGCTGGACTATCACGCCCAGCAGGTGGTGCAGGTGCAGGAGTACATCCGTCAGAACCTGGGCAAGCGGCTGAACCTGAATGAGGTGGCGTCGGTGTTTAACTTCAGTCCCAATTATCTGAGCCAGCTCTTTGCCCAATGGGGAGAGAGCGGCTTCGTAGAATTTGTCACAGCCACCCGTGTGAACGCGGCCAAGGATTTAATGGCCTCCACCGACTTGAAAATCTACGAGATCAGCGAGCGGGTGGGCTTTGAAAGCGCGTTTTATTTCAGTAAGGTATTTAAAAAGGTGGAGGGGATGAGTCCCCGGGAATATATGCAGCGAGTGAAAGGCGGCTGACATGGATTTATTCGGATTGAATCGCTTTCTGGAAGGCGGCGGGTCGGGCCGTCCCCCCAAAACGGGGCCGGGCCGCTGGTTCGAGGCGATCTGGGATAATTTGGGCGGGCTGCTGGGGAGCAACGCGCTCACCTTTGCCGGTTTTCTGCCCCTGGCCATGGGCGTGAGCCTGGGACTGGTGTATGAGAACCTGTGGCTGACCCTTCTGGGCGGGGTGCTGGGAGGGGCGATTGCCGGACCCTTCTGGGCGGCGATGAATGCCGTCGCCCTACAATGCTTTTGGGGCGGAACCAGAGGCTGGCTTGGCCGCTGGAGGGGCGCGATGGTCCGGTTCTTGGCCCCTGCGTCTGTCCAGGGGGCAGCGCTGGGGGGACTGAGCGCGGGCTTCCTGGCGGCGGGCAGCTTTTTTGCCGCGCTGCTGGGTGAGGGTGGACAGCCTCCCCTTGCCATATGGATCGCCATTGGGCTGGATCTATTCCTGCTGGCGTTGGCTGCCGCCATACTGTTTCCGTCGCTGGCACTTTCCAAACAGGGTGTCACCGACAGACTCAGACTGTCGTTGTCCATGCTCGTCCGCGCCCCTGTCCGGATCGTGGGTGCGGCGGCGGCGCTGCTGGCCTGGGCCGCGCTGCTGGTGGGGCTGTTCCCCGCCAGTGTTCCGCTGGCCCTGGCGGTGGGCTTCTGGCCCCCGGCGCTGTTGTCTGCCCAGCTTCTCTTGCCTCCGCTGTGCGCCGCCTTTGGAATAGAGCACGGACCGGGCTCCGACCGGGAACCGGCCCCTGCTTCAGAGCGGGGACTTACTGCTGGACAGCGCACCGAGATCTGGTGGCGCCGACGCTGGCCGCTGGTGCTGGGGCTGGTGGTATGCGTGAGCCTCTTTGCCGGGGCTCTGGGCACCTTGCTGGATCGAAGGGAGCCGGATCTGCAGGTGGCTATCGTCCATGCCCAGCCCCTTCCGGACAGTGTGCGCTCTGCTCTGGAGGCCTCCCTGGCCGCCCTGGTGGGGGATCGGAATGGGGACGGCAGGGCGCTGGCCCAGGTCAACGACTATACGGTGGTATTCGACGGCAGCGCGGCGGATATGGATGTGCAGACCGCCGGGAGCACGCTGCTGGTTACCGATGTGGCCGCCGGGGTCAGTGCCCTCTACCTGGTGGAGGATCCGCGGGGCTTTCTGGAGCGCTATGCTGACAAGGTAGACGCCAAACGGGCGGCGCTGTGGAAAGACTGCCCGAATTTGGCTGACCTGGATGCCGGGAGTTACGCTGCCCTGGAGGATATCACGACGGATTTGCCCGGTCAGAATCTGCTGAGCGCCTTGACTGTGCTGCCCAGTCAGAGTGCGGAAGATGATAGTTTGACCGCGCTGCTGCCCACAGGTTAGAGCAGAGCTCGCTCCCGCCAATTTTTCTATGGAAGCCGGGAGATTGTCCGCTGCGGCGTGGAGCGGGTACACATCGCTCTGGACTATTTTGACGCCTCCGTCAACCGGGTGGCGGCCTGGACGGTGGGCTTCCGCAACCTGCAAAAGGCGCTGTCGGCCGCCCTGCTCCAGCCTGCCGCGGAGGGAAAGGCCCTCCAGGACGTGGGAACTTTACCAAGCTGATGGTGCTCCAGAAGGAGCTGAAAACTGCCCCCTTCGGGGAGGCCTGGGACGAGTACTGCCGCATTTACGGCATTCACCCGCACTCTGTGGTAGATGTGCACCGAGTGCATCGTGGTGTTCCCCGACGGGGTGAACATGCTGCCCTGGATGCTGTGCGGCACTATTGAGATCGGTGAGGCCACGGCGGAGCAGATGGGCACCGCACGGTTGGTGGTGTGGGCCCAGCACGGCATCTATGGCGCGGGCCGTGACCTGGATGAGACCTTCGGCCTCATCGAGACAGCGGAGAAGGCGGCGGAAATCTACCTGAAGATCGACCACCTGCCCCGGTTCAACACCATTACCGATGAGCAGATGCACCGGCTGGAGGGGCGCTTCAATGTCAAAGTTCGGGAGGGTTGGCTAAAGTAAGAAAGATGTAACAAAAATACTCGAATAATTCAACTTGGAGGTAGTATATGAAAATGACCTGGCGCTGGTACGGCGAGGGCAACGATCAGATCAAGCTCAGCGACATCAAGCAGATCCCCGGGGTGGAGGGCATCGTGTGGGCGCTCCACGACAAAATGCCCGGGGAGGTGTGGCAGCCGGAGGAGATCGCCGTCGTCAAGAAGCAGTTGGACGAGTACGGCTTCAATATGGATGTGGTGGAGTCGGTGAATGTCCACGACGATATCAAGATCGGCCTGCCCACCCGGGATCAGTACATCGAGAATTACAAGCAGACCATCCGCAACCTTGCCCCCTTCGGGGTGAAGGTGATCTGCTACAACTTCATGCCCGTGTTCGACTGGACGCGTACCGACCTGTTCCACCCCGTCGGCGACGGCTCCACCGCGCTGTACTACGAGGCGGCCAAGATCAAGCAGGATCCCCGGGAGATGGCTGACTACGTCATGTCCTTCACCGAGAAGTACCACATGACCTTCCCCGGCTGGGAGCCGGAGCGGATGGCCAGGCTGGATGAGCTGTTTGAGAAGTACCGCCCCGTCACCAAGGAGAAGCTGTGGGACAACTTCAAGTACTTCCTGGAGGCCATCATGCCCACCTGCCATGAGTGCGACATCAAGATGGCGGTGCACATGGACGATCCCCCCTGGGATATCTTCGGCCTGCCCCGGCTGCTGGTGGACGAACCGTCCATCGACCGCTTCCTGTCCATGGTGGACGATCCCTACAACTGCCTGACCCTGTGCTCCGGCAGTCTCAACGCCGACCCCAAGAACAACGTGGCGGACATCGTGCGCAAGCACTGCGACCGCATCGCCTTCGCCCACATCCGTAACGTGAAGCACTTCCCCAACGGGGACTTCTCCGAGGCCAGCCACCGGGACTGCGATGGGGACACCGGCATTCTGGATATCCTCAAGGCGTACCACGACTGTGGCTATCAGGGCTACATCCGGCCCGACCACGGCCGGCACCTGTGGGACGAGGTTCCGGGCAAGGTTCGTCCGGGCTACGGCCTGTACGACCGGGCTTTGGGCGTAATGTATATGCTGGGCGTGTGGGATTCTCTGGAGAAATTCGACGGGAAATGATTGCCCGTAGGGGACGGCGTCCTCGCCGTCCCGCTGGGATCGGCAGCACCCCGAAAAGCGGGCCGCCGAGGACGGCGGCCCCTACAGGCAGAATAATAAAATGGAGGAATCATGATGATGGATTTACCTTTGAAGGTTGACTTTTCCGGCAAGGTGGTGGTTGTCACCGGCGCAGGCGGCGTGCTGTGCGGCACCATGGCCCGGGCCTTCGCCCAGGCGGGGGCGAAAGTTGCCGCCCTGGACTTGAACGAAGAAGCGGTGAAGAAGCTGGCCGATGAGTGCAAGGCCGAGGGCTTTGTATGCGAGGGCTACAAGGCCAATGTGCTGGAGCCGGAGGCCCTGGAGATCGTCCACCAGCAGGTGCTCAAAGACCTGGGCCCCTGTGATATCCTGGTGAACGGCGCGGGGGGCAACAATCCCCGGGCCACCACCGACAACGAGTACCAGCACGAGCACCAGAAGGGCCAGAAAGGCTTCTTCGACCTGGACGCGGGGGGTGTGGACTTCGTGTTCAAGCTGAACTTCCAGGGGACACTCCTACCCACCCAGGCTTTCGCCAAGGATATGGTGGAGCGTAAGAGCGGTTGCATTCTCAACGTATCCTCCATGAACGCCTATATCCCACTGACCAAGATCCCCGCCTATTCCGGGGCCAAGGCCGCTGTCAGCAACTTCACCCAGTGGCTGGCCACCCACTTGCGGGCACCGGCATCCGCTGCAACGCCATCGCGCCGGGGTTTTTGGTGTCCAATCAGAACCGCGCTCTGCTGTTCAATGAGGACGGCACCCCCACGGCCCGCTCCACCAAGATTCTGAATGGCACCCCCATGGGTCGCTACGTGGAAAGCGAGGAGCTGCTGGGCGGGGTGTTCTTCCTGTGCGACGACAAGGCGGCCTCCGCCATCACCGGGGTGGTGCTGCCCATTGATGCGGGCTTCGCGGCCTACTCTGGGGTGTGAGAGGAACTGTCGTGAGAGCGTTTATGGATTAGGTTTTTCTGTTAAAGTCCAGGACATTAAACGCCCTGTTGATATTGGAGACACTGGAAGCAGTCAAACTGCTGACAGAACAGGGCATCAGCGCCGAAGTGATTGGCCAGCGCGGGATTGTCTGACCCGTAGAGCGAATGGGCGTCAACAATGAGTTCGGCCACTCCGGCCCCACCGAGGAATCGCTGGAGCAATTCGGGCTGTGTGCGAAATATATCGCAGAGATCATCAGCAGATAGATAGTTGCTTCTGACCCTCGCTAATATCCGGCTGGGAAGCTTCTTGCAGTGCTTCCCAGCCTTTTTATATATGGCATAAGATAGAAATGTCTTACAAAGATATATCTGCGGCGGTTGGTTCCACCCTATTAGGGCCTCTGACATGTATCTGCAGAACCCTGTACTATCAAGGAAAATTATTATTGGCCCTGGCAAAAGGAGCGCAAGTCGATGTGCGGCTTGCGCTCCTTTTCTATTGGTAGACGATCACTGGCTCTGCCAATGGCAAGAAAAAGCTTTAGCTATGGACAAAAAGACTCTTTGTTTAAGGGTTTGCCGACCAACATCAATTAATCAAGGAGGCTTTTCAAATGGAGAAAGACATAAATAGTTTAAAACATACGAGGTGGAGATGTCAATACCATATTGTGTTTGTACCGAAGTATCGGAGAATGGCGATATACGGGGAAATCAAAAAGGATATCGGATTTATATTGAGAAAACTGAGTGAGCAGAAAGGAGTAGAAATTATTGAGGCACAAGCATGCCCGGATCATATCCATATATGGTTATCGCGTTAAGTCACCACAACCCAAGATAGGTGTCTAAAATGCTGCTACGCACATTCTGTGGGGTGTTCTCCGGCACGGGCTTTTGGGCGGACAACATATACCGTTCATAATATGCACTGCCGATTTGACGCTCCAAGTCCCGCGAGGAATACTGTTCTTTTGCACAGAGCTGCAGATAAAAGTGCCGCTCCTCAACGGACTTGGCGCCAGATAGGATTTGCAGGTGGTTCGTCCAACTGATTTGTGTCAGCAGTGCTGACACAAATTCATCCCCCCTGTAAGTTTCATAGAACTACTTCATGCGATAGAGGCCGCGGCGGTTAAAACCCTTTACGTTTGTTCCGCTTCCCGCGATAAAGGAAGCAACCTCATCAATGACCTTATCGCCAAACGCCGCGTTCGCACAGAGACCGGACAGATACTCACCGACCTCCCAATACATCCGAATCAACTCGGCATTCACTGCCTTGATTGCCCGGGTGCGGGATTCCTCAATGATTGCCATGATTTTATTGAAATCGTTATTCCGATGGACTATCTGTTCACCCATGCTCTGCTCTCCTGTTTTAGCTTTATTGTTTGATCATCGGCAATCCGTGAGTTGTCCCAGCAGACCTTGACAGCCCTCCAGCACATCCCGCCAGGTGGTCTCGAAATCGTCCGTATACCACGGATCCGCTACATCGCCGGGGCGGTCGGTATAGTCCATCAGCAGATGCAGCTTCCCGGCGAAGTCGCCGCCGCAGATGCGGTGCATATTCCGCAGGTTGGCCCGATCCATCCCAATCAGGAAGTCGTATTGGTCGTAGTCGCCGTTGGTGAGCTGCCGCGCCCTCTTGCCTTCGCAGCTGATACCATGCTCGGCCAGCTTGCGCCGGGCCGGAGGATAAACCGGGTTGCCAATCTCCTCCGTACTGGTGGCGGCGGACTCGATGTGGAATTGGGATTCCAGTCCGACCTGCCGAACCAAGTCCTTCATCACGAACTCGGCCATGGGACTCCGGCAGATATTGCCGTGGCAAATAAACAAGATTTTCGTCATATCTCACATTTCCCTTTATAAGTCTGCAAACGCCGTTATATCAATGGGTTTGGCGTCTTTCCCGTTTTTGGTGCGCTGCCCGTTTCCCACGTAAATCTCCGTAAATCTGCATAGGTTTTCGGGCAAATAGTGTAGTAAGTGGTGTAGTAAATGGTGCAGGAACAACCCGGTTTTTTCAGCTTGCTCAACCTGCGGCATCCCGGAAATCAACGAGCTTTGCCATCTGTTCCGCTGCCCGGTCATAGCTGGCGTGAGTGTAAATGTTCAGCGTGACACCCACGTCAGAGTGGCCCATCAGGTATTGCAGGGTCTTGACATCCATGCCCGCGTTCGCCATATTCGTGCAGAATGTGTGCCCTTATGGCATAATAAGGACAAATCGGAAAACCCTTGCGGTGCAACGGGTTGGCTGGTTTGTCCTTAATCTTTTTCCACTAAAAACGGCCCTAAAATGGGGCTTGAGAGAGGGGGCAAAAACTAGGGCTGCACTTAAAGGACAAATTTTTCCGGAATTAGAAAGGGATATCACTGTCAACGCCAAGCAGAGAATGTCGATTTTCGGCGGTTGGCACAGGGGTGTATACAGCTCTTATACGCCATCTCACTTGCCAGTTTGAAACCTGCCAACCCCTGATTTATCAGCTTGTTCCAGGCTTGACGGGCTTCAAACCGGCAAGTATAATGATTCAAAGTCTGTACATGCTTGCCATTTCTCGACATCCGCTATTCAATGAAAAACCGCAAAATCGCACCGGCGTTGACAGAGGGCAGCCTCTATTTGACGTTTATAGGAAACTTACAAAAGTCCGTATAGATTTTTACAAAATTTCATGCTATAATATTGGAAAAATGGAAATGATATGGGATTGGACGGAGATATCGCGGTGGCGCTTTGCGCCGGATGTCGTCAGTCTAAAAGGGGAGGGACAGTTATGTGCAACCAACAAGGGTCGGCTGCTCCGAATGGGGTCCGGGGAATGGCAAGCGGCGCACGGGAACGGGAAAGCGGCCTTTTAAACGACCGAGCGGAAGAACTGTATGAATCCTGCCTGAAGGCCTTGGAGTCAGAATTTCAGGACGATGGGGAAAAGCTGTTTTACCAGTTGTTTGAAAACGCTTATCGGCAGATACGAGATAAGAGTAGGGAAAACAAGATGCGCTACTGGAGCTGGCTCTCCGTCCTCCTGCTTCTCTTAGAAACCGGGGGATCAGGAACCGCTGTTGTCAGCCTACTTTCCATTGCGCAAGCCATTTCTTCAGACTCAGAGGTATCCGCCACGCTGGCCGATGCCGTACGGACCTACGCCTGCCTGCTTGTACCCCTTTTCCTTGCGCTGGCTTTGCTCATAGCCTGCGTGCTTATCGAATTTAAACGTCGGAATTATAAAGGCACATGGGTCAGGCACAGTACCGCATATCATAGGCTGAACATCGCAATGATCCGGCATTTGTCCGGCCTGACAGGCGAGAAGGATTTTATGCGGGAAGCATTACAGATTCTTGAGGCTGACATTGCGCACTTCGAACACAGTGTCGTCAATTTTCAAGGGACAAACGTACAGGCGGACGGAGTCGGTTGATTGCGTGTACATCTGAAATTGGAGGGGTAAGAGATGTGTGTCAGTACGCTACGGCTGATTCGTCCGGTGGATGAGGCACCGGTGCTAGAGGTCATCAAGGAGTTTTTTTATTTGGTGGGCTGCCTGTTTTGCGATAAGCCGGTGCATTCCCAAAAGGATGCGGAGATGGAACTCGGGAAGGATTACGGCACGGATTTCGATGTTGTTTTGAATCTCAATGTGTTTGGATGGGGAAATGGCCGGTTGGAATGGGACGACGTCCTGCGCTGGGACGGCCCCGGTCGGATAAGCGAAAGGTGGGCGGATTCCTTTATCGGAGATTCCGGCTTCATCGCGCGGGATGACCGCAGGATTTTCGTCATGTATCAGCTGCCTGAACGGAAGAAGATGAAATTCTGCCGCGAACTGATTGAGAAAATGATTATCAATATTTGGAATTCCGAGGAAGAGACGGCCCAGAGGGAACAGCTTTTGGAAATCAACCGTCTCTTTTTCAAGACCCGGCTGTTTGGCTTCCTGCAAAGCAGCCGGTCCCTGCGGATGATGAACATGGGTGAGGCGCTGGAGCTGGACCTTGGGCGGCAGACGGTCCCGGCCGATGGCTATATCGAGAATATGCTGCTGGCCTTTAGCCAGTTTTACCAGGACACCATCCTATTCCAGCGGGAGTCCGGGGCCCCCCCTTACGCCCGCTACGCCAATATAAACATTGCCCGGAAGATTCGGGAGGTTTTCCGGTGGATTGACAAAAAGCCCGCCGCCCAGAGCAGGGACGGCGGCGTTCCCCAAGTCACCTATTGCAGCGCGGCATACCTGCTGGCGGAACTGGAAAAACTCTACCGCGAGGAGCCAGGATATCTGGGCACCCTGTTTCTGTCGGCCCGTGTCTGTCAGAGCGAGCCGTCCCAGGAGCAGAACGCCGGCTCCTATTATCAGAAGTTATTTGAGACGATTGCTAAAAAAGACCAGCGGGCGTACTCCTTTATCTACTACGAATATGGCCGCTATATCGAAAGGACGGAGTATAACTGGGACCGGGCCCTCCGTTATTACGAGAGGTCCGTGAAGCTGACCCCTTTGAGCTACCGGGCCATATTCAAGCTGGCCTGCCATGAGGCGGGGAAGCGGGACTTTTCCTCCGCTTGGGGGTATTTTAGAAGGGTCGTGCTGATTATCTGCAGGGAGTTTTCCGGGAGGAAGCCAATCCAGTGGGAAAACCTTTCCCTGCCCTGCATCCAGTATCTGTTTAAGACCTATATCTGGATTTGGAAGATCTGCGTTGCTGCTGGACGTTACAGCGAGGCGCAGGCCTATCTCAGATATGCGTGGAGGGCCGCGAGGGCGTATCGGGAAAACGAGTGCCTACGGAAGGTCTATAACCCAGAATCGAAAACGTGGAGGGACTTGGAGAATTATCACAAAAACAGCATACCGGTTTCCCTTTTATATGAGATTGTCCAGTCAAGGCTGGCCTACACGAACATGCTAATGCAGTGAGGGGCGGCTGCGCCGGGCAAATGCGGGATACGTGAAGTACAAAAATAAAACTTCAGGAGAGAGGGCAGCGCTTATGGAACGGCCTGAGCACTATACCCATCGGGTAAGCATCGAAAAGCTGTTAAGAAACGGCGTCATCCAAGAGGATATCCAAGACTATCAGGACTCTTATGCGAAGCAGGAATTTTTCCAAGCCATTGACGTGCTAAAAAATATCATGCGGGAGAACGATTCCTTCTGGCAGGAGAATGACGGGAATTTGGACGTATGCGTCTCCCAAAAGGCCACCGGGAAGCGGAAGGAGATTTTTAATGTCATCCCCTTTCTCGGGGAGCGAGGAACCGGCAAGACCTCCGCGATGCTGTCGTTCGCCAATATGCTGGCAGATTTTGACCCGGAGGACAAAAAATACGACGCGTTCCTATTGGAACGGGACGAGCGCTCCCGGAGGAGGCACGGGAGCACAAAATTTATTGTCCTGCAATATATCGACGTCGGTGTTTTAAAAAGCAAAGAGGACATCATGGCCATTATTATGGCCAGAATGCTGAAATATGTCCAAAAGAGACTGAGCAGCCATCCTTTGGGCTATGGAGCCCCCTGCGTGCGCCAAGAGGAGCTACGCCAGCTTTACCAGGATTTTGAACAGGTATACAACGACCTTCTGAATCTCTCTCAAGAGGGGCAGGAGCCGGAAGGCGAATCGGTGCTGCGCAGGCTCCAGAATCTGAACAGCAGCTATTCCCTGGCCGAAAAATTCCAAGGGCTGGTCTACAAATTCTTAGATTTTTTAAGCCGCCTTGACAGCAACAGGGGAAAGTTGCGGTATTACTTAATCATCGCCTTGGACGACATCGACCTCTTTGAGACCATCAACCGTACACAGGAACATAAGGTTAGGCATACCCAGCAAAAGGATGCGTACACCATTTGCGGGCAGATATATGAGTACCTGCAGATCCCGGGGGTGGTGGTGCTGACAACCTATGATGAGAACCGCCTGCTCAGTGTCTGCTCGAGGCATATCGGGGAGACGTCCCCCTACTTGGAGAAGCGGGAGCGTATGTCCCAGGCAGTCCAGTATATCCAAAAGCTCATCCTCCCCAAATATAAGATATATATGCCCAATTTGGATTACGCGGACTATCCGGGGGAACGGCGGCTGAACGTCGATATTGGCTCTGAAAAAAATCTGGTGCGGGTTCTGCTGCCAGGGGAGGCGGAAAAGGAACTTCCCATGAAGGAGTTGATCCTGCGGTATGTTGCTACCGTATACGGGATCTACTTTGACATGGAGGGGACAAAGCGGCATTTCCTTGAGGAGCGGAACCTAAGGAAGTTTAAAAACCTGTTGCTCGCACTTCGGATAGAGGACGAGTCCAGCTTCAAAGACGCCAGCCCAGAGCAGCGGGAGCAGCGGTATATGCATATGCTGCGGTACCTCTATAACCAGTTTGCCGGGGAGAAGTTGGAGGGCACGGAGGAGTTCACGTTGCTGCACAACTGGCTCAGCATGCCGCTGGAGCGCAGGAGTGTGGAGATCTTCGGCTATATCCAGTCAAAACGGCGATCCAAGCCGGTCCAAGACACCCCGTTTTATTTCCTGGCGAGCGAGGGCGCGCGGACCTACAACTATGGCGAACTGCTCCAAAGCCTGTATTTTTCTTCCCGCTGTGGCATCCTGTCCAAGGAGTTGGTTCACTGCGTTCTGGCGTCCTATTCCCTGGTGCTGCCCCGCCTCTACGAGATGTACCGAACTTCCACCAACAATAAGCTGACCCTTCAATATACCCTTCGGGATGTCTTGGGGACCTCCATCGCCGGACGGTGGTCCAACGAGATCCTCTATACGTCCTTTTGGTATGAGGGCCCCGGGGATATGCCGATGAACCCGTCGATAAAGCGGACAAATGAGTCCCAGATCGGGTCTGTCAGCACGGGACAGCTTGACCGCGTCTTCCGGATCAAGCTCGAGGACACCGGCATTTTTGATGCGATTTTTGGTACGGAGCCTCCCGAGGATCAGGTTAGACAGCGGAAGGGGGACTTCAAAAAATTTCTCAATACCTTGGAGCTTTTGGGGATGTTCTTTACCAATGTGCGGGACACAAAGCGAGACCCCCAGCGGACGGTACAAACCTTGACCTACGGGTTTGCCATCCAAAGCTTGGCTGAGGAGGCCAAAACGGAGAAAAACGTTACAAACGTCACCATGGACGGGCAGGTCACGATCTCGCCGGAAAATATATACCTGTCCGCCAGCTTCCGCTACGCCTGCTTCAATATCCTGAACTTTGTGGTGAATTCCTTTACCCAGAAGGAATATTTTAACGCACTGCACGGGGGCCTGCGGCAGGCAGTCGTTACTTGGAGGGAAAAAAACGGCCGTTCCACAGCAAACAACCGCTGGCAGGAATGGATTCAAGAGTGCTCCCTATACGATGACTTCCTAAAATGGTCAAACGAGTATGGGGACTGCGCCATCCCGTTCCAACATTTTGATATGACGTATAATATCCTCAAGCGGCAGGCGGACGCGGTAGACCACGGCCTGCCCGAGCGGGCCAACGTCTCTGATTTTTTCAAATGTTGCAAGCTGGTATATCAGAACATAGAAAAAGCGCTGAATGCCCAAGACCACAGCTACGGCGAAATGTCCAAATTTGGGAGTACATTTTCCAAAAATCCGTTTTTTGTCAACTTTTGCAGCCATGTGGATGGGGATGAGTTCGCCCTTGTTTTGGCAGAACTGGCAACGGCCCTAGTCAGGGAGACCTCGGCGCTGCGGCGGGATGAGGACATTTTAGGCACCGGGACCCTCGCCTTTTAAAGGGAATCGGCTATGGACGAGAAATTTGAAACCATCGAGGAGCTGTGCGTCCTGTCCGATGCCCTGTTTTGCAAGGTGAACCCCGTTCAGGTCCTGGGTGGGCAGGTCTTTTTTGACAGCATCCCTGCCCATGAGGCGGCAGCCCTTTTGTCCAATACGCAGAAGCGCTATCAAAACTCCAGCCTGTTGGAGTGTGAAAATGTGGTGGACAGCATCATCCACCGTATGTGCGACCGGGACGCCCTGCGGATGCGCACCTCCAAGCTCGGACAGATCCACGTGTTCGAGCTGCTTTCCGACCTGATAGACGCCATCCTTTTGCAGCAGAACGGCGAGGTTCTCTGCCGCTATACCCATATCCTGCACTGGCGCAATCTGGTTCAGAGCGTCGGCGAGGAGTTGCCTATGACCGCCATGTATGCCGTCAAGGACTTGGAATGGGGGCAGCCGCCTCGGGAACGTTTCGCTTGGGACTATGTCGTTCGGCAGAACAATGAGCCCCTGAACCAGCTGCTGCGGCGGGGTATTTCAGACCATCACATGCACCTGTGGGCGTCTGCCCCCTATTTCCAAGTGTCGTGGCTGAACCTGATGAACGGCATCGCCAACAGCCCCTACCTCCGGAACTGCGCAAGGATCGACCGGGAGGATTGGAGTTTGGAGCGGGATTGGAGCTTGGATGGGGGGCAGTCCCCGGCCCAAGCGGCGCGGCGCGGCGGCTCTTTGGTGTCTCTATGCCAGCAGGCAGCCCTCATCCGCGTCTATCTCTGCGCCCGGCTGAAAGGGCTGCCGCTACGCTTGGTCGGCGATAAAACGGACAACCTTCGCTTTGTCATGGATCTGCTTCACAACCCGGAGCTGCTCCAAATGGAGATCGACCACATCCAAGCGGAAATCTCCTCCCTCCGGGATCCGGACGGGGAGTTCTGCATGGACTATGCCCTGCGCTTTTTCGGCCCCCGGGACAACCGGGACCCCTATCAAGTTTTCAGCGGCGAGCGTTGGTTTTTATACTCCGTGCTTCGGGATATCTTCATGACATACCACGTCCTGTCCCGGAACGAGCAGAACCTGTTTTACGCCTATCTTCTGCTTCAGATCCAGATCCGTGTTCGGATGGTTCAGACTGACAGCAAGGTGGGGCTGGATCACTTTCAAAAGATTCAGCGCCGGAAGTGGTACTTCTTGGGGGACCCTCGGTCCCAGGAGCTCATCATGCGCTTGGCCGTCTGCGAACCACTACGGAGGGTGCCCCATCTGTTGGAGCTTGAGGTGCGCGTCATCCCCGGCGACACGGCGGAGCAGTTGCGCCGTAACATCGCTCAGCTGGAACACGCAGTCGGTGGCGGAGGCAGGCCGGAGCTTCCTGACGGGAATGACGCGGAAAACCTCTTGGGACGGTATTATTATGTGCTCCACTTCACAAGGGAGGCGGACCGGGCAGAGCTCTCCGGGTTCAGCCGATATGGCTTTGAGTACCGCCACTACAAATTCCGAAAGAAGCTGGCGAAAAAAGGGTACGCCATCCAGCTTTTCCGGGAACGCTGGCCCAGCTTGGCCCGCCGGGTCCGTGGGATCGACGTCTGCTCCCTGGAGATTGGGTGTCGGCCTGAGCATTTTGCGTGTGTCTTCCGGATGCTTGGGGCGCACAGTTTCGGGACGGACGAGTTCGGCGCGCCCCGGCCCCTGCCGAGGCTGCGGAAAACCTACCACGTGGGGGAGGACTTTTTGGATCTGGCGGACGGTCTGCGGGCTGTCAGCGAGGCGGTGAATTTTCTCAATTTGGACTGCGGGGACCGCTTGGGCCACGCCTTGGCCCTGTGTATGGATCCTTGGGAGTGGTACCAGGGTAAGAACCGGCAGATTTCCCTGCCAATGCAGGACTATTTGGACAATGTGGCGTGGCTCCACTATATGATCCGACGCCGTCCGTTTCCGGGGATAGAGCAGGCGCTCTCGTTTTTGGAGTCGCAGTTTGAATACTATTTCCGGCGGGTTTACCTGAACAATATCAATGAGGCGGAAACGGAGCGTTTTGTCCAAAGCGGGGAGTCCCGATATTCGGAGAGGGAGTTTGCCCGCAATTACAAGGCGCATCGCTGCCTCTTTACCATGGAGGATTATATCCGAGCTTGGATGTTGCGAGGGGACCATCCGGAGCTCTACCGATCCGGCTATTTCTGGATGGACGAATCCCTGCCGGACGAGCGGCTCCGCTTTCAGGTGAATGAGAAGCTCCTTGCGGACACCTCCATCCGCTACATCCCGGAGTGCAGCTTCTTGAACTTTTCTTATCACTATAATTTGCAGATACGCCGGACCGGGGCGGAGTACGTTACGATTACCGTTAAGGATGAGTATATCCGCAGCGTAGAGGCGGCTCAAACGGCGTTGCAATTCGACATCGCGGACCGGGGCTTGTCGGTGGAGAGCAATCCGACGTCCAACGTGAAGATCAGCACGGTTTCAAGCTATGCGGAACATCCCATTACCCGCCTCTATAACAACGGCCTGGTCCATACTCCGGATGAGTTGCGGGGCTGTCCCCAGATCCCCGTTTCTATCAACACGGATGACAGCGGGGTGTTTTTCACCTCTTTGGAGAGCGAGTACGCCGTTATCGCCCGATCCCTCGAGACCCTGCGGGGCACGGATGGCCAGCCGCGCTACTATAGGTGGGAAATCTATGATTGGCTGGACCGTATCCGGAAAATGGGAAACGACCAGAGCTTTCAATTCGATGGGTAAAACGGGAGGGGGCGTTCAGCGCCACCCTCATCCCGTTGGTGAAAGCGTGGCTTGTAAAGGAATAATGTATTTCGGAGGTTGATGCTGATTTTGTGACAAAAATTAAGAACACCTCCTCCTGTCATGTGTTGTCAGGAGGAGGTGTTCTTAATCGTCAATTATGCTAAATGACGAACAATCCATATTTCGACTTCCTTCAGAAATTATGCCTTCTAAGGAAACATACAACCCTTTCTGGTGAGCCTCGATGGCTTTGGCATAACTTTCGGCATCTAAAGCCGCAGTCAAAATGCCCGCTTTGTCGTCTTTACCTAGATATGACACTTTGATATGCCCGCCCTGCCGGTTTTCCAGCAAAGGATCGGCCTTCAATTCCTTTACTCGCCCCAAAATCTTCATTGTCTGTTCCTGATTTGGCTTGAGCGTCTTGGATATAGCCTTTATGGGCGCAATATAGTCGCTGTTTAGCCTGACGCTTGAAAAAGAGGGGATGTTCTTTCTGACTGCGGGTGACCATTGTGCATGGAAGTCAACCAGAGCCTCCGCACGCTGACCACAGATGCCAACAACGGCATCACAAAAGTTGGCGCTTACTGGGATCTTCAACTCCGACTCTGTATCAACGGCGGCTTTAATAGAATGGATGCCTTCAATGAGATGCCGTGTTACTTTCCTGGTCAGTGACTCCGCGCATTCGTCCGCTTTATCAAAAATCGTCAGTTGCTCATGAGAGCCGCTGTCCACGTCCATGAACGGGCACACTAACGGAACGACGTAACTTCCTATCTCTGTCTGTCCGAAACGACACTGGCTGACGAACTTTTGGACGGAATCATCAGGGCGGCCTGCATGATAGTTTCTCGGATGCAACACATCGCGGGCGCTTGCCGCAATCAATTTTCTCGCATTCTCATAGAGCTCTGCGGCGGCATCGAATGGGATATTACCTGGCTCTATGCTTGGATCGTCAATACGGATTTTAACAATGTCAGAATGAGGATTGAGCAATGTCAGCAACATTTGCTCAATCGGCCTTCCTTCAACGTCCGCAACAGCCCTGACAGCCTGGTATAATGCCATGGAATAATCAAACAACGTCCGGTCGTTTGGTATCGTGACCTGCTCAAATTGACCATCTTTAATATACTGGAAGACCGAGATGTCATCACGCTTTGTTTTGAATGGTACCCACCCGTTTCCCTTCAGATACCGCTTGATGACAAAAGGGTTAATCCGCCCTGAAAGTTCTTCGTAATTGACGGAATAGATCACGACAGATCACCTCCTGCTACTCGAAGCATCAGCGTATCTAGTGTGTTTGGATCCAAAAACTGATCTTTGGGTAGTTCGACTGGTACTCTATCCTTCTGGGTGGCATCTGGTTTGTTGCGTAGGGAGCACCAGTACATCCGTCCGTGCAACAACAACTCATCGTCAGTACATTCAACCCAGGGCTTTTCGGATTCCTCCGGGAGCAAAAGTAGGCAGAGAATAATCTCGTTCGTGCCCAGTTTCCGAAGATCATCGTAGTTCTTTTTCTTTAGTTGATATGTGATCGCGTTTTCTCCTATCGAATATAGGTTTCTGGAAGCAGTTGACTTCAGTTGGACGTGAAGGCTCGACCTAAATTGCTCTCCGCCTTCTAGGGCAACTACTTTCTTCAGCAGACAATCCACACTGTCCTCGTCGTGATGAAGGAATTCAAAATCTACCGAAGCCTGCGCTGCTATTGCGGATAGATAGGCGACGCTCAAATCTTCCATCCTACGGGTTTCTGTCATGTTACACGCCCCTCCCCTAATTTAATCCGCCGGAAGGCTTTGGAGGATCAAAGTGGCAGTTGAAAACACACTGTTTTCCGTTTCTTATCTTAGCACAGAAAAGTCAAACCGTCCAGCTTTTTCCACGGAAATCAATTTTGATTATAAATATTGTAAATCAAGTCAGTTGCATTATAGCGTATATCGGCATTTTCATTAACAAAAACAAAGAACCACTGCTATAACCTGCTTATGCCTGTATATTAACTGGACTATGTTAGACGCCGGTTTCACGACCTGCAACTTTGCTAACCCCTTATGTCATGCGCACACCAAAAGAAAGTTTTTTGTGCTATTCTAATAAATATCTATCTACAAATTTGTTTATATTGAACAATCAAATTCCCGCAAATATACGAATATTTTCCGATAACTGGCCAATTCTGCGCAAAAATAGTAGCGCAAGTGTGCCCTTATGGCATAATAAGGACAAATCGGAAAACCCTTGCGTTGCAACGGGTTGGCTGGTTTGTCCTTATTCTTTTTCCACTAAAAACGGCCCTGAAATGGGGTCTGCGGGAGGGGGTGAAAAACTAGGGCTGCACTTAAAGGACAAATTTTTTTAGACCATAAAGGAGGGCAAAATGGGAGCCTGGGGCATCACTGTAAGGCAAAGTGACGATGGCTTAGACCTGCTGGACACTATCGTAATGGAACAACTGAGAAAAGTGAATTTTGCTGTTTTTAATGTGTCGGAGGCCATTACGCTTTTGAACCAAACCATTCAAGAGGAAATCGAACAGTACAAGCAGAAGCCGCCGTCAAAAACTACGGATTTCTATATTAGCAATTCACTTATGCACAACTTTACCAATGCGGCAATCCTGGTCGCAGAGTGCCTTTACGACTACTATCAGACCGGGGAATTGGTCGTTTATGATTATGTCGGTGAACTCTACGATCCAATTGAGTACCATATCAAAAACCTTGTTGTCACAGGAAATGATTTGTTGTCCCTTCTGGCAGAGCTGGAAAGCGTTCAGTCTCCAGAGCATTGGAAGTATCAGGGATGGGCCAGTGAGGAAATTCTTCGACAGTGGTTAAAGCATATCCAGTCCGTTCAGCAGACCTTAAAAGAACACGCTTAGAAATGGAGGCACCGGCATGGCTAATTTACAAGAGGCATTCGCCGAAGCCGTCAAGCTAAACCGCCAGATCACGCAATTCCTCAAATTTTCTACCTATACGAACTATGATGATCTGAGCGGCCTTGATGGTATTGACCGCACCGATGGGGAGCAGCTTCTTCTCTGGGAGGAGCTGCGGCTCATCACCGACAAGCTGGCGGATGCACAGGAGCGCATTGCCTATTTGACCCGGCCCATCGTGGAAACCTGCCGTTTGCGCAAGGGCACCTCTGGGAAGTATCGGACGGCACAGGGCGTTTTTTACAACTGCGGCAGCAGCATTGAGGCCCTGGTGACGGATGAATACCACGATGTTCCCTACTGGACCCGGACCGTTGTGGAGCACAACGGCGAGGATTATTACCTTATTGGATACAAGGGCCTTTCCATGAACGGCCTTACCGTCCGCATAAGGGCCCAATAAACTCACCCCACTATCAAAGCCCCCCTGCAACTGACTAAAAATCAGTTGCAGGGGGGCTTTTTTGCGTTCCTGGACAAATCAACAATGCGGCAGGAGCATCAGCGCCCCGGTGACTAACACAGTCGCCGGGGCGCTTTTTTTGTTTCGCCACAAAAAAGAAGGAGGCAATCACCATGCCGTCAAATCTGAACCTGGACTACTACTACGGCACCGAAGCCGAACAGTACAGCTTTTACCGCGTCCCCAAGACCCTGCTCACCGATTCCCGCTACAAGGGCGTTTCCATCGAGGCCAAGGTGCTCTACGGCCTCCTGCTGGACCGTATGAGCCTGTCCGTCCGCAACGGGTGGATGGACAAGGATCGCCGCGTCTATATCTACTTCACCCAGGAGGACGCCATGGCGCTGATGAACTGCGGCAAGGACAAGGCCACCCGGCTGTTCCGGGAACTGGACCAGGGCGGCATCGGCCTGATCGAGCGCAAAAAGCAGGGCCAGGGCCGTCCCACCCGGATCTACGTCAAGAACTTCACCCTGCCCCCGGAACCCGGCCAATCCCGGCAGTCAGACCAGACACCGCCCGAGGGTCCCCAGACTGCGGAAAGCCAGCAGTCCAGACCGCTGGACAGTGCCGCCGTCAAGACTGCGCCCTTTGAGCAGTCTGCACCGCTGGAAATAAGCGGTCAAGACAGCGGTTTTTCCGCCCCTAATAAGACTGATAAGAACAAAACTGATTCCAACGATACTGAATCATCCATCCCTCCCCCTGCCCCCTCTCGCACCTCACCGTCCGCTGGCGCTCATCGCCAGATGCGGATGGATGAGATGGATGGGTACAGGGAGCGGATCAGAGAAAACATCGGCTACGACCTCTTGCTCCTGGAACGTCCCTATGACGCGGAGGAGATCGACGGCTACGTGGAGCTGATGGCGGAAACCTGTGCCAGCAGACGGGAGTACATCCGGGTCAACGGCGAAGACGTGCCCATTGAGCTGGTTCGGAAGCGATTTTTGAAGCTGGACGGGGAGCACATCCGCTACGTCATGGACAGCCTGCGGCAGAACACAACCCAGGTAGTCAACATCCGGGCGTACACCCTGGCGGCGCTCTACAATGCCCCCGTCACCATCAGCCAGTATTACACCGCGCAGGTCAGCCACGACATGGCACAGGGCTTTGGGGGCGCGTAGCTGTCCCTTAGTCATAGAAATCAATCGAAACGGAGGAAAGTCAGCATGGATCAGAAAATCAATATCCTGATCGTAGAGCCGGGAAAGGAACCCCGTCCGGCCACTGTTGAGGACACGCTGGAGGCTTTTCAGCAGATCGTGGGCGGACCCATTGAGGCCGGGTGCTACCTGCCCCAGCGGGTCATGCTCGTCTGCAACGGCGAGGGGAAGCACATGGGCCTCATGCCCAACCGGGAGAACCCCATGGACAGCGGGGACTTTATCGCCGGAACCTTCCTGCTGTGCAGCTTCGAGGGGGAGCACTTCGCGTCCCTTACCCCGGCCCAGCAGACGCAGTTCCAGGCGTATTTCGCCCTGCCCGCTTCGGAAGGAGGCGGGGGCGAGTGAGAACCCGATATCTGCTCCACCATCTGATAGTGCCGCCTTAGAGCGAACAGGCCGCAACCCACATCTGCCCCGGAAGGACTTTTTCCTTCCGGGGCTTATTTTTTTGTGGTTATCGTGATAAGTCAATAAGCGCCAAGATATAGTGCCAGATAATGG
>CAJTYK010000018.1 GCA_910584285.1 uncultured Oscillospiraceae bacterium | reverse complement strand
GGCGTAGCCGTCGGCGGCGTGGGACGCGCCCTGCTCGTGGGCGGTGAGGTAGTGGTGGATCTTCTGGCCGTAGCCGTGGAGCTCGAACTCGTCGTAGATGTTGAGAATGGTGCCGCCGGGGTAGCCGAACACCGTGTCCACCCCCTGCTCCAGCAGGCACTCCATGACAATCTGGGATCCGCGCATCCGCATAGTGGGAACCTCCTTTTATGACAAAAAGCACAGCCGCGTCCCACACAGGACGAGCCATGCTCCTCGGTGCGTTTGAAACGCGCGTACATAATTTAACGTATTGAAGCTATGATATCCTGTTGTGGGGGATTTGTCAATGTAAAATGCTTGGCGGGCTGGAAATTTCGCCGCTCAGACAAAAAACGGTTGGTTTTCACCGGGTTTTTGGGGGAAATTATAAAGAAAACGGGGCGGACTCTCGCCCGTCCCCGTTTTCCGGCCTTACTTCGGTCAGTTGCAGCCGCAGGTGGTGCCGTGGTCGCCCAGCTTGAAGGACGCGCACTCCGTCTCCTTGCAGTCGCACACGCTGTTCTGGCAGTGGCCCACCTGGATCTCGTTGAGGGTGCAGCGCTGATCCTTGTGGTAGGTGCAGCTGTTCACGGAACACTTGATGCTGGGATTGGTCTGGTTCATCATGATCGTTTCCTCCTTGTATCGCTTGGGATTCCCGAGTACAAGAAGGAGTATGCCCGCTCCCCGGCGGATTATGCGCCGGGAGGGTCGGGCGGCGTATCCTCCGCGGTTGGGGCGGCGGGCCTGCGCTGGAAGCGGGGGATGAACCGGGTGGCAAAGCTGCCCTTGCCCCGGCCCTTCACATAGAAATAGCCGATGATGGAGAACACCACCGCCCCGATGAAGTTGACAAACAGATCCTTCATGGTGTCGATAATGCCCACGTCCAGATAACCGCCCAGGCCCAGGGGCATTTGGGTGCCGTCCTCCAGCACCAGGATCACGTCCTGGATGCCCTTGACAATGACGGCGGTGGTGCCATGGTTGGGATCCAGGTTGACGGTGGAGATGGTGCCTATCACCGTGTCCTTCTGCATATCGAACAGGAGAAACTGATCCATGGAGAACTCAAAGAACTCCCACAGCACGCCGATGGTCATGGAGAAGCAGAAGGCGGTCACGGCCATGAAGAAGGGGGACAGGTGGAGGGACACCTTTTCCTCGCGATTGAGTATGTCCACCAGGGCGAAGCCGATGGCGGCGCACAAAAAACCGTTCATGGTGTGGAGCATGGTGTCCCAGCCGGGGTAGCTGGTATAATAGGATTGGATCTCGCCTAAAATCTCGGCGGCGTAGATAAACAGCAGGATGATGATCTCCAGCGTGTCCGGCAGGTCGATGTGCAGCCGCCGCTCGAAGGCGGAGGGCAGCATAAACAGCACCAGGGTGAGGACGCACAAAAGCACGTTTTCATAGTTCCGGTTGAAGAACTGGGCCACCAGCATCCCCACCACCGACAGCCGCAGGACGAAGTAGACGGTGTATACCAGCTTTTTGTTTTCCACGTGCCGCCATTCCCAGCCCTTGGGGCCTCTTGTCCGTTTCGGCATTTGTGCGCTCCTCTCGTGTCAGCCTGCGCCCCTCGGCGCATAGTATGGGGTTGGAGGTGATGAACTATGGATCTGCGTGAAAACAAAATTACGCTGGGCGAGCTGTGGGACAATCCCAACAGCAGGGCGGTGTTCCAGAAGCGCATCCCCATGCTGGCTAAGCATCCGGTGAAGGGGGCGGCCCGGACGGTGACGCTGGAGCAGCTCCGGGATTTCCTGAACGGCTGGGTGCCGGGTATGCTGATCAACGGGGTGATGCAGGAGCTGAAACGGCTGTAATCCACGCAATACATCATAGTAAGCATACCAAAAAACGGGCCCGCTGTCAAATGACAGCGGGTCTGTTTTTTAACGGAGTATTACAGAGCAGGGGTGCTTGTCAGACGGCGCAGGACATCGTCCACAGAGATTTGGAGCCGGACGGGGATCTCCTGTCTGCCGGGGAGGACGGCCTGGTATCGCGGGATATCGTTCCGCTCGACGTCAAAGCGGGGCTTCGGAAGGCTCAGACCCTCCGCCAGCCGCTCCAAAAATACGGTGTAGTCGGAGATATCCCGCGTGCCCACGTGAAAGATCCCCCGCAGGCCATGCTCCAGAATAAAGACAATCCACTGGGCGATCTGGGTGTCAACCGCGTAGTTGACGGACAGGTTTTCGTAGGTTTGAAGGGGACTGCCCCCCCGGAGCCGCTGGGTCAAGGAGTGGAGCCTGGGACAGTCCAGGCCCCAGATCTCCGGGGGGCGCAGTATGACAAGGCTTTGTCCCAAACGCGCCTGCAAAAGCGCCTCGCACGCGATTTTGAATTGTCCATAGGCGCTGTCGGAACAGGGGGGATCCCCCTCGTAATGAGGGCGGGACAAGTCGCCGTCAAACACGTTGGCGGTGGACAGATAAAAGAGCGTTCCATGATGCTGGCGCAGGAACTGCGCTAAAAGCCGGTGAGCCTCCAATTGGCGGGTAAACTCCCCACGCAGACAGGACACCACCACGTCAGGGCGGACGCGCTCCAAAAGCGGTACAATGGCTTGCGGTGCCTCCAAATCAAACTGGAGCAGGGCGGGATCGGAGGCTGTCCGGCAGGTTCCGGACACGGAGTGCCCCTCCACCTGAAGCGCCCTCATGATGGCAGACCCCGCCAGTCCGCTGGCGCCCAGAACCAGGATCCTCACGGAGTTACCTCCCCTGGGCGATCCGCCGCCCGGTGGGGGTGGCGGCCAGCCCGCCCTCCCCCGTCTCCCGCAGGGAGGCGGGCAGGGCCCGGCCCACGGCACCCATGGCGTCGATGACCTCGTCGCAGGGGATGGCCCCGTCCAGCCCCGCCAGTGCCATGTCCGCGCAGGTCAGGGCGTTCACCGCCCCCATCACATTGCGCTTCACGCAGGGGCACTCCACCAGCCCCGCCACCGGGTCGCACACCAGCCCCAGCACATTTTGCAACGCCATGGCGCAGGCGGCGGCCATCTGATCCGGCGTGCCGCCGCGGGCGTGAACCAGCGCGGCAGCGGCCATGCCGGAGGCGGAGCCCACCTCCGCCTGACAGCCGCCCTCCGCCCCGGAGATGGAGGAGCGCTGGGCGATGACCTGCCCGAACCCGCCGGCCACGTATAGGCACTCCACCATGGCGTCATCAGACAGCCCCTCCCGGCGCTGGAGGGGGAGGAGCACCGCGGGCAGCACCCCGCAGGCCCCGGCAGTGGGGGCGGCCACAATCCGGCCCATGCAGGCGTTGTGCTCCCCCATTTTCAGGGCCACGGAGGCCACCTCCTGCACGAAGGGGCCGCAGATGGGGTCGGTCAGCTGGGCCATTTTGGCCCCCTGCCCCCCGGACAGGCCACTGGCGGAGCGGCGGGCGGGGTCGTACTCCGCCTCGGACTGCTTCATGGCCTGCCAGAGCTTGCTCATGCGGGCCAGACTGGCAGCGGGATCCGCGTCCCGATCCCGGCAGTCGTCCTCCAAAACGGCCTTCCACAGGGGCTTGTCCGCCGATGCGGACAACATCGCTTCTACAGAACCAAACATTTCAATCCTCCGAAAGGTTGAGATAGATGCAGCGCACCACGCCGCCCAGAAGCTGGATATTGCCGATGATCTCCGGGGTGAGGGGCTGGTCGCACTCCAGCACCATGACGGACAGGCCCTCCCGGCGATCCCGATAGAGCTGCATGGTGGCGATGTTCACCTCATGCCGGGCCAGGCAGGAGCTGACCTCGGAGACGATGCCGGGCTTGTCCTGGTTGCGGATGACGAGGGTGGGCAGGTCGCCGGAGAAGGCGGCGGTCATGCCGTCGATGGAGTTCACCCGGATCCGCCCGCCGCCTAACGAGGAGGCGTTCACCACCACGGTGCGCCCCCGCTCCCCGATGAGGGTCATGACGGCGGTGTTGGGGTGGGCGTCCCGGAGATCCACCGTCTGGATGCGTACGTCCAGCCGGGCCTCCTTGGCCAGCTGGAAGCTGCGGGGGATATCGGGGTCGTCGGGCTTCATGGCCAGCAGGCCGGCCACGATGGCCCGGTCGGTGCCGTGGCCCGCGCCGGTGGCGGCAAAGGAGCCGTGGAGGGCGATGTTGGCCCGGGCGGGCTGGAAGCCCAGCAGCTTCCGGGCCACGTAGCCCATCCGGACGGCCCCGGCGGTGTGGGAGGAGGAGGGGCCCACCATCACGGGGCCCATGATGTCGAAAATGTTCAAACACAGCACAACCTTTCAGGGCGGGCCCGGAGCTGTCTCGGGGCCCGCCTGGGGATCTATTCTTCCGCAGTCTCCTCGGGGGCGGGCTCTGGCTTGGACACCAGGGCCCATTCCACCCGCCGGTCGGCGAAGCCCAGCACCTCAATGTGCAGCCCGTGGGCGTCCACCTCGATCTGGGCGCCGTCCTCCGGGATGACGGACAGCTGGGCGAACACCAGCCCGCCCAGGGTGTCGGACTCCTCCTCCTGGGGGAATTCCACCCCCAGAACCTCGGCCACCTGCTCCAGGGGGCAGGAGCCGGACACCTTCCACACCCCCGGCCCCGCCGGCTCGATGTCCTTCTCCTCCGCCGGGTCGAACTCGTCGTAGATATTGCCCACGATCTCCTCCAGCAGATCCTCCATGGTCACAAGGCCCGAGGTGCCGCCGTACTCGTCCACCACGATGGCCATATGTACCTTTTTGCTCTGCATATCCCGGAACAGCACGTCGGTGCGCACCGACTCCGGCACGAAGTAGGCGGGGCGCAGTAGGTCGGCCAGGGGCTTGGGATCGTCCTCCTGGGCGTTGAGCAGAAAGTCTCGGGTGTTGAGTATGCCCACAATGTCGTCCGCGTCCTCCCGGTACACCGGGAAGCGGGAGCGGCCGGAGGTGAGGATGGAATTCAGCACTTCCTCGTTGGAGTCGTCCACCCACACCATCACCATGTCGGTGCGGTGGATCATCACGTCCTCAGCAGTGGTGTTGTTGAACTCGAAGATGTTCTCGATGAGCTCCTTTTCCGACGTCTCGATGGCGCCCCGCTCCTCGCCCAGATCCACCATCATGCGGATCTCGTCCTCGCTCACGTTCTCGGCGTCCGCCTTGGGGTCGATGCCCAGCAGGCGCAGCACCCCGTTGGTGGACTTGGACAGCAGCCAGATCACCGGCCGGAACACCGCCGCCACCGCGGACACTACGCCCACGGTGAACCGAGCCACCCCTTCGGTTTTCTTCATGGCGATGCGCTTGGGCACCAGCTCGCCCAGCACCAGGCTGAAGTAGGACAGCACCACGGTGATGAGCACCACCATCAGGTTGTTCAGCGCGGCGGGTGAGAGGGCAGTGACGCCCAGATCGTCCACCAGCCAGCGCACCAGCGGGTCGGAGAAGCTGTCCGCGGCGAAGGCGGAGGACAGGAACCCGGCCAGGGTGATGGCGATCTGGATGGCGGACAGGAAATGGTCGGGGGCCTGGGTGAGGGCCAGGAGGCGGGCGGCTTTCTTGTCCCCCTCCTCGGCCTGCTTTTTCAGCTTGGCCTCAGACAGGGAGATGACGGCGATCTCCGCCGCGGCAAAAAAGGCGTTGATCAGGATCAGGACGATCAGGATAATCAGCTTTGGTAATAACGGGTCGTCGGGCAAGATGGATAACCTCCCATTAAAACAGCGGTCTGTTTGATTTGCCGCCCCATTCTATGCGGCGCAGACCCTAACAGATTACAGTATATCAGCTTTTCGGGAAAAAGCAAGGGCCGCCCGTGGGGGCGGCCCGGAAAAAGGACCTGCTTTTTCGGCGTTTAGTCCAGCAGTTTCAGCAGCTCCGCCTTGGGCCGGGCGCCCACTGCCTTGTTGGCGATCTCGCCGCCCTTGAACACCAGCAGTGTGGGTATGCTCATCACGCCGAAGCGGGCGGCCAGCTCGTTCTGCTCGTCCACGTTCACCTTGCCCACCACGATGTCGTCCCGCTCCCCGGCGATCTCGTCCACCAGGGGGGACACCATGCGGCAGGGGCCGCACCAGGGGGCCCAGAAGTCCACCAGCACCGGCTTGTCGGACTGGAGCACCACCTGGTCAAAGTTTTCGTTGGTAATGGTCTGTACAGACATGGTTTCATTTCTCCTTTTGCGTTGATTTAGTTGAACTTATAGATCTTGCGGGCCAGACGGTACAGCCCCACAGACAGCTTCCGCCCCTGATAGCCGGGGATATTGGTGCCCACGTTGGTGGCCTTGTAGCGGCAGCGGCGGTAGAGGGCGACGTCCTTTTGCCGCAGGTACTCCCACAGCTCGGTGCGCAGCCCCAGGGACTGGGGTGTGTTGGCGATGACCGAGAAGATGGACGAGATGGACATCATCATGGACAGATAGTTGAGCATATACCGGCCCAGCCGGGGCTGAGTGGCCTTGATAGCCATCACGTCGTGGGAGGCGATCATCTGCTTGGTCACCCGCACCTGCTGATCGATGCGGCCGGCCATCACCGCCTCGTTGACGCTCTGATCCGCCCGGCCGATGAAGTAGCGGTACAGATCCAGGTCCATGTAGTACAGCGTCTTGACGTAGGGCAGGGGCTGGTAGACGAAGATGTTGTCCACGTAGAAGGTATGCTTGGGCAGCTCCAGAGCGCAGTCTCGCAGCAGTTGGGTGCGGTAGATCACCGAGTGCATCAGCAGGTACTGGGAGGCGCGGAAGTGGCGGATGGACTCCCAGGTGAAGATCTGGTTCAGGGGAAACACGTTTTTGTAGCCCATCACCTTCCGGGTGTTGTCCTCCACGTGCTCATAGACGTAGTTGGCGATGAACAGATCCACCGGGGCGGGCATGGCGGCGAACTCCCGCAGCTTGGCCATCACCTGCCCCAGGGCGTCGGTGTCCAGCCAGTCGTCCGAGTCCACCACCTTGTAGTAGAGCCCCCGGGCGTTGCGGATGCCCTGGTTGACGCCCTCGCCGTGGCCGCCGTTCTCCTGGTGGATGGCCCGGATGATATCGGGGTGCTTGGCCGCCCAGGCGTCGCACTTGGCGGGGGTGTCGTCCTTGGTGGAGCCGTCGTCCACCAGGATGATCTCCGCGTCCTCTCCGGCGGACAGCAGGGTCTCAATACAGTGATCCATGTAGGCCGCCGAATTGTAGCAGGGGACGGCGAAGGTGATCAATTTATCCATTTCTATCGCGCTCCTGTCTTGTATATGTGATAGGGGAGCATCTGTAGGGGCGGACAATGTCCGCCCTCCTTGCAGTGCAAATGGGGCGTCGGGCACACAATGTGCGCCCCTACACGTGCGAGAGCAGCTCGTCGGTGAGGGCCAGGGCCCGCGCCGCGATGGCGTCCATGTTGTAGTATTTGTACTCCGCCAGACGGCCCAGCAGGCGCAGGTTGGGGTACTGGGCGGCCAGCTCGGCGTATTTGGTGTACAGGGCGTTGTTCTCGGGGTTGATGATGGCGTAGTAGGGGATCTCACCGTCCGCCCCGGTGTAGGCTTTGGAGTATTCCTTCATGATGGCGGTCTCCCCATGCGTCTCCTGCCCGGTGAGGTACTTAAATTCGGTGATACGGGTGAAATCCTCGTCCACGGTGTAGTTCACAGTGCCATGGCTCTGATAGAAATACTCGGTTTCGTTATCGCCGTCCATCCGCCCATGGATCTCAAACTTAAAGTCCAACGTGCGGTAGGGCAGAGGGCCGAACCGGAAGCCGAACAGCTCGTCGGCCTGGCCGGTGTAGATGACGGGGCCGTCAAAGGGCTCGCCGTCCAGCTTGATCACGCCGTCCGCCAGCTCCAGGCGCTTCAGCGCGTCCACGCCCAGCTCCACGGTGATGTTGGGGTGATCCAGCAGCCTCTCGAACATGGGGGTGTAGCCCTCCAGCGGCATCCCCTGATACGCGTCCTGGAAGTACCGGGGATCCCGGGACAGGAACACCGGCACCCGGGCGGTGGTGTTGGGGTCGATCTCCTCCGGCGTCTGGCCCCACTGTTTCATGGTGTAGTGGACAAACACGTGCTCATACACATAGTCCGCGATGGCGGCGATCTCAGGATCCGGGTTCTGCCGCAGTTCCAGGATGGTGACCTTCTTCTCCGCGCCGTAGGCGGCGATGAGCTTTTCCCCCAGGCGTTTGCCCTCCTGGGGGCCGAAGGCGGCCTCCAGCGAGTCCAGGTTGAAGGGGACGGGGTACTGTAGCCGCCCGCCCTTCCCGTCGGGGAGGTCGGCCACCACGGTATGCTCATAGGGCCGCCACTGGGTGAACCGGGAGAGATAGTCGTACACCCGCTTGTCGTTGGTGTGGAAGATATGGGGGCCGTAAACGTGGATGACGATATCCTCCTCGTCCGGTGTGTCGTAGGCGTTGCCTGCCACGTGATCCCGGCGCTCCAGCACCAGCACCTTTTTGCCGCCGTCCTCGGCCAAGCGCCGGGCGGACACCGCGCCGGCATAGCCCGCACCCACGATCAACGCGTCATATTGCTTCAAATTGATCCCAGCTTTCTGTTGCGGACGGGCGGAGCCCGTCTGCCTTAGTTTGCCAAAAGATGAAACAATTATAACATACCCAGCCCGCTGTGGGAAGGGCGAGTTTTTTAAGACTTGCGAAAGAAAGGGGGCCGCGGCAGTCCAAGCCGCAGCCCCCTGTTTGAGTTGTATGGCTCAGTACGCCGCCACAATGCCCCCGGAGTTGGCGTAGAAGGAGCTGATCCCCCTCGTCTCCTCGATGCGCACGTCGGCGAAATCGCAGGTCTTGAAGGCCAGCGCCCGCAGGTACTCCGCCCGCTCCCGGCACAGGCAGTGGGAGATGCACAGCAGTTGCCCCCGGTGGCGCTCGTCCGCCGACATGATGGCGCACAGCTTGTTCAGCGCCTGCTTGATGGATAGCGCCTGCCCGTGGCGCATGATCTCCCCCTGGGGGGTGGAGCCCATGACCAGCTTCACCCGCAGCGCCCCGGTGACCAGGGACTGCACCCGGGTGAGCCGCCCCGCCTTGCGCAGCACGTCCAGATTTTCCAGCACAAACAGGGTGTTCATCCGGGCGATGCGCCGATCCATCTCCGCCACCACCTCGTCGAAGGGCATCCCGGAGCCCGCCAGCTTGGACAGGGTGAGGGCAATTTTCGTCTCCCCGGCGGAGGCAGAACAGGAGTTGAACACGTGGAGGTTCCGATCCGGGTGCTCCTCATGGAAGATCTGGGCGGCCTGCCAGGCGCTGTTGTGGGAGCCGGACAGCAGGGCAGACAGGGTGACCACGTACACGTCCCCCTCCGCCGCCTCATAGGCCGCCAGGTACTCCGCCGGGGCGGGGCAGGCGGTGTGAGACGCCTCCTGGCACATGGCCATGGCGTCCACCAGCTCCTCGGTGCGCAGCGTCTCGTCGTCCCGGAACTCGTTCTCCCCCACGTGGATGGTAAGGGGGATGCTCTGGTATACCCCGGTGGACAGCACCTCGGGGCTGAGGTCGCAGCAGCTGTCGACAATGATTTTGAAACTCATACAAAAAAACCCCAAACATCATTTTGATAATTACATCATAGCAGAGCCCTTTGGGAAAGTCAAGGGAAAACCGCCGGAATCTGGGCAAATTGCCGCTTGACGGGGCGGGCCGTCCATAGTAAGATCAGGGAGATCGATCCGACATCAACGAAGGAAGGCTGTGAGTACAAATGAGCGCTGCGTTTGACCCGGCAATCCGCCCGGTGGGGTGCTTTGACGGAGATCTGGATCTGTTTGAAAGCCAATACGCCGTCCCCAACGGCGTGAGCTACAATTCCTGGGTGATCCTGGACGAGAAGGTGGCTGTGCTGGACTCGGTGGATCCCCGCAGGACGGAGGAGTGGCTGTCCAACTTAGCGGGGGCACTGGAGGGCCGGGAGCCGGACTATCTGGTGATCCACCACATGGAGCCCGACCACGCGGGCAGCATTTCCACCCTGGCGGACAAATACCCCGCCATGACCCTGGTGGGCAATGCCAAGACCTTCCCCATGCTGGCCGCCTTCACCGGCCGGGACTTTGCCCACCGCTCCCTCATCGTGAAGGAGGGGGAGGAGCTGGCCCTGGGCACCCACACGCTGGCCTTCTACATGGCCCCCATGGTGCACTGGCCGGAGGTGATGGTGTCCTACGAGAAAACCAGCGGGGCGCTGTTCTCCGCCGACGGCTTCGGCCGGTTCGGAGACGCCGACCCCGCCGCCCCCTGGGTGGACGAGGCCCGGCGGTACTACCTGAACATTGTGGGCAAGTACGGCGTGCAGGTGCAGGCCCTGCTGAAAAAGGCGGCGGCGCTGGACCTCAAGCGGGTGTGTCCCCTCCACGGCCCAGTGCTGTCCGGGGAGGGGCTGGCCCTGGCCCTGGAGAAGTACGATCTGTGGAGCCGGTACGTGCCGGAGGAGAAGGGCGTGCTGGTGGCCTACGCTTCCATCCACGGCAACACCGCCCGGGCGGCGCTGGAGCTGGCGGACAAGCTGCGGGGGGAGGGGCTGGCCGTGGAGGCCATCGACCTGACCCGGCGGGACTGGGCGGAGGCGGTGGCCGGGGCCTTCCGGTACAGCGGTCTGATGCTGGCGGCGTCCAGCTATGACGCGGGGGTGTTCCCGCCCATGGCCCAGTTTCTGGCCCGTCTGAAGTCCAAGGGCTTCCGGGATCGGACGGTGGGGCTGATGGAAAACGGCTCCTGGGGCCCCTCCGCCCTGAAAACCATGCTGGGCGAGCTGGAGGCCATGAAGGGGCTGACCATCCTGGATCCGAAGATCACCATCCGCTCTGCCGCCACGGAGGAGAACCGGGCGCAGATGGGCGAGCTGGCGAAGGCGTTCGTGGCGACGCTCTGATCCGATCCCGCAAAGGGGGAAAGACCAATGGAAAAGACCGGGAAAAAACGCCGCGGGCTGAAAATTGCCCTGATTGTGCTGGCCGTCCTGCTGGTATTGGCGGCCGGGGCGCTGGCCTTCGCGGGGAACTACCTGTTCCGTTTCGCCCTGGATCCCCAGGGGGGCGGTATGCTCAGCGCCGTAGACCTGGAGAGCCTGACGCTGGAGGGGAAGTACGCCTGGTTCGCCGAAAGCAGCGAGGACCGCTGGCTTACCAGCCACGACGGGCTGAAGCTCCACGGCCTGTACTTGCCCCGGGAGGGCAGCCACAAATACGCGGTGATCTGCCACGGCTACGGCAGCATTCCCCAGTACGAGGGCGGATTCGCCGCGAAGTTTTACGAAATGGGGTACAGCGTGCTGGCCCCCGCCGCCCGGGCCCACGAACTCAGCGAGGGACGCTACGCCGGCATGGGCTGGCCGGAGCGCCGGGACATTGTGGCCTGGGTGGATACCATCGTGGAGGAGGATCCCCAGGCAGAGATCATGCTGTTCGGCGTGTCCATGGGCGGGGCCACGGTGATGATGACCGCCGGGGAGGCGGATCTGGCCCCCAACGTGAAGTGCGTGATCGAGGACTGCGGCTACTCGTCGGTGTGGGACGAGTTCGCGGGGCAGCTCCAGGAGCTGTTCGGCCTGCCCACCTTCCCGGTGCTGGACGCTGCCTCCCTGGTGACCCGTGTGCGGGCAGGGTGGAGCTTTAAGGAGGCGTCGGCGGTAGAGCAGCTGAAAAAGACCAGCCTGCCCATGCTGTTCATCCACGGGGAGGACGACACATTTGTGCCCTATGCCATGCTGGACGTGGTATACGACGCCTGCGCCAGTACAGACAAGGAACGGCTGTCCATCCCCGGCGCGGCCCATGGTGGGGCGGCCGGCACGGATCCGGAGCTGTACTGGGCCACGGTTGAAGCGTTTTTAGACAAACATATGGGGTAAAAAAATCCCGTCCGGCTCAGCCGGACGGGATTTTTGCGTTTCAATCCAGCAGGGCCTCCACCTCCGCCCGCTCCGGCATGGAGCGGATGGCCCCCTTCCGGGTGGTGACCAGGTAGGCCGCCGTGTTGGCGAAACGGAGCATCTCGGTGAGATCCGCCTCAGTGAGGCCGTCCAGGCCTCGCTCCAGCACGAAGTTCAGCACGCAGGCGCAGAAGGTGTCCCCCGCCCCGGTGGTTTCGATGGTGCCGCCCAGCTTGCAGGCGGGGACGAACACCCGCTTGTCCGCATAATAGGAGTAGCTGCCCTCCGCCCCGGCGGTGACGTTACACAGCTTGAGGTTGGGGTAGCGCTCCCGCAGCAGGGCTGCCCCCCTGTCGAAATCCGTCTCGCCGGTCATGAACTCCAGCTCGTTGTCGGCGATTTTCAAAATATCACAGTGGGCGAGGCCATAGGAGATCTGGGCCCGGGCATCCTCCAGGCTGGCCCACAGGGGCGGGCGCAGGTTGGGGTCGAAGGAGATCAGCGCGCCGCCCGCCTTGGCGCAGTCGATAGCTTTACAGGTGGCCTTCCGCACCCCCTCGTGGGTCATGGATAGGGTGCCGAAGTGGAAGATCCGGCTGTTGGCGATGACGTCCAGGGGCAGCTCGTCCTCTGTCAGCAGCAGATCCGCGCCGGGGTTGCGGTAGAAGGAGAAGTCCCGGTCGCCGTTGGCAAAGGTCTTTACGAAGGCCAGGGTGGTGCGGGCGTCCCGGTCAAATACCAGGTGATCCATGCAGATCCCCGCCTCCGCGGCCACGTCCCGGAGGAGATGGCCGAACATATCCTCCCCCACCTTGCCCACAAAGGCGCAGGAGCGGCCCAGCTTCTTTAGCATGGCCAGCACGTTGCAGGGCGCGCCGCCGGGGTTGGCCTCAAAGAGGGTATTGCCCTGGCCGCTTTGGCCGTTCTCCGTGAAGTCTACCAGCAGCTCGCCCAAGGCGGTGACGTCGAAACGATTGGCTGACATAGCAGTTCCCCCATTCCCAGGTGATTCCAGGCGTTTTGGATATCAAGCGCCGTGCCGCGGCTTAAAATGAAAGTACAATAGCTGCTTTGCGGCTATTGTACCATAACCGTCCGCCCGGTTCAAGCGGCAAAACGCCCGCCCCCGTGAAAATTGGGGGCGGGCGCGTTCCGCTTTATTCGTCCTGTCCCGGCAGACGCTGGTATACCTCCATCTCCCGGCGCAGGCGGCGGGCCAGCCGAGGGGAGAAGGAGCCGGGCAGAGCCCGCCACTGCCAGTTGCCCCCCAGGGTGGAGGGGGTGTTCATCCGGGCCTCGCTGCCCAGGCCCAGCAGATCCTGGGCCTGAATCACCGCCAGATCGGCGGGGGAGGCCCAGGCCGTGCGCATCATCCCCCAGTGGTAGCCCTCCCGCTTGTTGAGGCGCAGGTACGCCTTGGCGAAGGCGGCGTCCTCGGGGGCGGCGGAGGCCAGCCAGCCCTGGATGGTGTCGTTGTCGTGGGTGCCGGGGTAGGCCACGCAGTTGGTTGGGTAGCAGTGGGGCAGGTAGCCGGGGGCGGGATCCCGGCTGTCGAAGGCCAGTTCCAGCACCTTCATGCCGGGATAGCCTGTCTCCCGCAGCAGCTCCCGCACCGAGTCGGTGAGAAAGCCCAGATCCTCGGCGATGATGTTCTGCCGCCCCAGCTTCTCGTTGACGGCCCGGAAGAAGTCCATGCCGGGGCCGGGCCGCCAGCGGCCGTTTCGGGCGGTGTCATCCCCGTAGGGGATGGCGTAGTAGGCATCAAAGGCCCGGAAGTGGTCGATGCGCAGCACGTCGTAGATCTTTAGCTGGAAGGCGATGCGCCGCAGCCACC
The DNA here is from genome assembly GCA_910584285.1 of uncultured Oscillospiraceae bacterium. GTDB lineage: Bacteria > Bacillota > Clostridia > Oscillospirales > Oscillospiraceae > Enterenecus. The sequence goes on along the minus strand of CAJTYK010000018.1, from coordinate 25,986 downwards.
ACTGGTAGCCGTCCCGCTTCATCCGCTCCCAGTCAAAGAGGGGGTTGCCCCAGAGCTGGCCGTCGGCGGCAAAGCCGTCGGGGGGGCAGCCGGACACCTCGGTGGGCATGAGGTTTTCGTCCAGCTGGAACTGCCCCGGATTGGCCCACACGTCGGCGCTGTCCCCGGCCACATAGATGGGCAGGTCGCCGATGATGGACACGCCCTTCTGGTTGGCGTACTCCTTCAAGCTCCGCCACTGGGCGAAAAAGAGGTACTGGACGGCTTTCCAGAACGAGATGTCCTGGGATAGCTCCTGCTCGGCGGCCTTCAGCGCGGCGGGATCCCGCCGCCGCAGCTCCTCGGGCCATTGGAACCAGGACACGCCGCCGAATTTGTCCTTCAGCGCCATGAACAGGGCGTAGTCCTCCAGCCAGACCCCGTTGTCCGCCAGGAAGGGGGCGAAGTCCGCCGGGGGGGCGGCCAGCAGCCGCCGGGCGGCGCGGCGCAGCACCGGGTAGCGCCGCTGGTAGAGCAGGGCGTAGTCCACCCGGGTGGGGTCGTCCCCCCAGTCAAGCTCCTGGTACTCCGACCGCTGGAGGAGGCCCTGATCCGCCAGGGTGTCCAGGTCGATGAAATAGGGGTTGCCGGCATAGGAGGAAAAGGACTGGTAGGGGGAGTCACCGTAGCTGGTGGGGCAGATGGGCAGGATCTGCCAGCAGGACTGTCCCCCGGCGGCGAGGAAATCCACAAACTCCCGGGCGGCGGCGCCCAGGGCGCCGATGCCGCAGGGGGAGGGCAGAGAGGAGATGGGCATTAAGATGCCGGCGGATCTCATCACAAGGTTCCACCTTTCGTCAAAGCCGCCGGACCGTGGAGCAGTCCGGCGGCTGGGGTTTGATAGGTCAGGCCGTCCGGGGTGATGCTACGCTTCCCCCAGAGATGAGCTGGAAGGGCACCACGTTGTGAACGGGGGGACAGGGCCGCTGGATACCACGCAGCAGCAGCTCCACCCCCTGCTCCGCCAGCAGCTGGGTGTCCTGCCGGACGGTGGCCAGCCGGGGGACGGAGAACTGGGACAGGGGAATGCCGTCGTAGCCCACCACGGACACGTCCTCCGGCACCCTGCGGCCCAGATCCCGAATGGCCCGGATGGCGCCCATGGCCATCACGTCGCTGATGCAGAACAGGGCGGTGAGCTCCGGGCAGCGGGCCAGCAGCCGCTTGGTGGTGTCGTAGGCGTCGGGCAGGGAGTAGCGGCAGGGCTCGCAGCGCCGGGGGTCAAAGGGCAGGCCCAGCTCGTCAAAGGCCCGCTGGCAGCCCCGCACCCGGCGGTAGCTGATCTGGGTGCACGACCAGTTGCCCCCCAAAAGGCCGATGTTCCGGTGGCCCTGGTCGGCCAGGAAGCGGATCACCTGCCGGGCGGCCTCCTCGTCGTCGGTGGTGAGGGAGGACAGGTTGGCAAAGCCCAGCTCCCGGGCGGAGTTTGTCAGCAGGACGCAGGGCACGCTGATTCCGCCGAACTCCGCCTGGAAAAACTCCAGATCGCCCCCCAAAAAGAGGATCCCCTGGGGCTTGCGCTCCCGGCAGAGCTGGAGGGCGTAGGCCACCTCGTTGGCGTCCTCGTCCAAGTAATACACCGCCGCGTCCCGGCCTGCGTCCTGCAAAAGCTGCTGGCACCGCTCCACCAGGTCGGCAAAGAGCATATTCATGGTGCCCTTGACGATCAGGGCCACGGAGGCGCTGGTCTGCTGCTTGAGGTGCTTGGCGTTGGTGTTGGGCTGGAAGCCCTGCTCCGCCACCACTGCCAGCACCCTCCGACGGGTGTCCTCCGACACGTCGGGGTGGTCATTCAGCACCCGGGACACGGTGGCCACGCCCACGCCCGACAGCCGCGCGATATCCTTAATGGTCATCCGTATCCCTCCTTTCAGGAATCAGCCCTTGACGGCGCCGGCGGCCACGCCCTTGATGATGTGCTTCTGGCAGGTGAGATAGAACACGATCACCGGGATGATGGACAGCAGGATCAGGGCCATGGTGGCGCCCAGATCCACGGTGCCGTAGCTGCCCTTCAGATACTGGATGTGGATGGGGATGGTGCGGTACAGGTTCTTGTCCAGCACCAGGTAGGGCAGCAGGAAGTCGTTCCACACCCACATGATCTCCAGGATACCCACGGAGATCATGGTGGGCTTGAGCATGGGCACCACCACGGAGAAGTAGGTGCGCAGGGGCCCACAGCCGTCAATGGCGGCGGCCTCCTCAATCTCCAGGGGGATGGACTTGACGAAGCCCACGAACATGAAGATGGCCAGCCCCGCGCCGAAGCCCAGATAGACGACCGGGATGGTCCAGGGGGTGTTCAGATGGAGGGTGTTGGCCGTCTTGGACAGGGTGTACATGACCATCTGGAAGGGGACCACCATGGAGAACACACACAGGAAGTAAAGCACCTTGCAGAAGAAGGAGTTCACCCGGGCGATGTACCAGGCGGCCATGGAGGTGCACAGCAGGATCAGAGCGGTGGACAGCACGGTAATCACCACGCTGTAGATCACCGCCTTGGCGAAGGGGTAGTTGCCGAAGGTCATGCCCTTGATGAAGTTCTGGAAGCCTGCCCACATCTCACCGGTGGGCAGGGCGAAGGTGTCGGTCTTGACGAAGGTGTTCAGCTTGAAGGAGTTGATCACCACCGCCAGCACAGGCAGCACATAGATCACGCAGATCACGGCCAGCACCACGGACAGGATGGCCTTCCGGCGGCGCTCCGGGGAAATGGACTTCGTCTTGTTCATTACTGCTGCACCTCCCGTTTGCGAGTGTAGCCCAGCTGGGCCAGGCCCAGACCGGCCACCAGGACGAAGAATACCACCGCTTTGGCCTGGGCCACGCCCTGGGAGGACGCACCGGAGGCATTAAAGGTGTTGAAGATGTTCAGGGCCAGCATCTCGGTGGTCTTGACAGTGGCGCCGCCGGGCTGGATAATGAAGGGCTGGCCGCCGGTGAGGGCCAGGTTCTGGTCGAACAGCTTGAAACCGTTGGTCAGGGACAGGAACATACAGATGGTGATGGAGGGCATCACGTTGGGGATGGTGACCTTGAACAGGGTCTGCATCCGGGTGGCGCCGTCGATGCGGGCGGCCTCCAGCATCTCGCCGGGGACGTTCTGCAAGCCCGCGATATAGATGATCATCATATAGCCGATCTGCTGCCAGCACATCAGGATGATCAGGCCCCAGAAGCCGTATTTGCTCTCCAGCAGGATGGAGGTGTTGTACCAGCTCAGGATGCCGTCAAAGATCATGGACCAGATATAGCCCAGCACGATGCCGCCGATGAGGTTGGGCATGAAGAACACGGTGCGGAACAGGTTGCTCCCCTTGATCCCCTGGGTCAGGGCGTAGGCCACGGCGAAGGCCAGCACGTTGATGAGCACCAGCGATACGATGGCGAACAGAGCGGTGTACCAGAAGGCGTGCGGAAGCCCACATCGCTGAAGGCCTTGGCGTAATTGCTCAGGCCGACGAACTTGGCGTTGGAGATGGTTTTAAACTGGCACAGGGACAGCCAGATACCCTGGAGGAAGGGCCAGACAAAGCCGATGACAAAGGCGATGACCACAGGCCCCAGGAACAGCGGGCTCCACATCCGGGTGGCGCGCTGGAGAGAGGTGGTGTTGGCGTGTTTCGCTTTTTTCAAGATATCAGCTCCTCTTGATGTTTTGCAGGGGCGCACATGGTGCGCCCGCCGGAGGCAGGAAACTGCGGGCGGATCATGTCCGCCCCTGCGTACGGACGGGAACGGGAACCGGGGCGGGCGATGTGCCCGCCCCGGTTTGATGTGGAAACGTAAGGTTTAGAGCTGGGGGAGGATCAGCCGTTGACCTCGGCGTACCGGGCGGCCCAGCCGTCCACAAAGGCGGTGCGGAACTGCTCCCAGTTGGCGTCGGACTGGTCGGCATTGTACTGGTTCAGGGCGGCCACCAGGGCGGCGCGGTAGTTGTCCACGTCGGGCTGGTAGTTGGTGGCCCAGTTCATCACGTAGCAACCGTTGGCGGTGTACTCGGCGGCGTCGGCCAGGAAGCCGTTGGAGGACTCGGGGGCGTTCTTGTAGGGCAGCACGCCCAGCTGCTCCACCATCTTGGCGGAGGCGTCGGGGTCGCTGACCAGCCACACCATGAAGTCGATGGTGGCCTTCTGATCGGCCTCGGGGACGGTGCTGTTGACGGCCCAGCAGTTCTCGGTGCCGCAGTTCAGACCGGCCTTCTCCTCACCGGCCACGCCGCAGTAGTAGGGGATCATGGTGGCGTTGGGCGCGGACTCCACGTAGCTGGCGTACTCCCAGGAGCCCTGCACGGTGAAGGCGGCCTTGCCGTCCTTAAACTCCTGGGCGGCGTCGTGGCCGCCGGTGGCCAGGTCGGTGGGGGCGGTCAGGCTGTTGTTGATGCACAGGTCATACAGGTTCTTGAAGTTGTCCAGATACTTGCCGGAGATGGTGGGAGGGCACTCGGTCCAAGTGGTGCCTTCCTGCTCGTAGTAGTACTCCAGGTTGGCCATGTGGCCGGTGAAGCGCCAGGAGGAGTAGTCGTCCATATCGCAGGAGGTGAAGGCGTCGAAGCCCAGGGTGGCGGCGTTGGCGTGGATGTCCTCCACCACAGCCTTCAGGGAGGCGAAGTCCTTGATCTCGTCCATGGAGTGGCCGGCCTTGGTCACCAGGTCGGGATTGACGATGATGCCGTAGCACTCGTAGCAGTAGCCAATGGACACCAGCTTGCCGTCGGCGTCATAGAGGTTGTAGGCGTCGGTGTTCAGCTCGGCCTCAATGGCGGTGCCCTTCAGATCCAGGGCGTAGTCACCCCAGTCCTTCACGCCCTCGGAGTTGCCAATGACAAACATGGTGGGGGGCGCGCTCTTGTCCAACTCGGCCAGGAGGGTCTGCTTGTAGGTGCCGGCGGCGGCGGTGATCACCTGGACGGGCACGCCGGTCTTGGCGGTGTAGGTCTGGGCCAGCTCCTGAGCGGTGGTGTCCAGCTCGGGCTTGAAGTTCAGCCAGTAGACACGGCCCTCGCCGGCGGGGGCGGGATCCTTGTTGTCATCGGGCGTCTTGGTTTCGGTGCCGGACTGGGACTCGGGGGGGGTGCTGCCTTCCGTGCTGGGGTTGCTGGCGCAGCCAGCAAGCAGCATGGTCATGGCCATGCTGAGGGCCAATACCAGCGCAATGAGCTTCTTGGTCATTTTCATTTCCTCCTACTGAATATTGAATACCAGGTATTGGAAAGGTTACCGGTAAGGTTACCGGGAACGTTTCCAGCCCCTATGCACACATAATAACCACATTGTACCCAGTTTGCAAGTAAAAATTTGCCGAACTCCACAAGTTCAGAGGATTGCAAAAAAATCCTCCGCCTTTTTTGTGCACAACGCCCAAGATCTCCCTGGCCTGCGCATGATCTCTCGGCAGCGGGGCATACTGGGGACGAGGTGAAGCGCGCATGGACATGAACAATCAGGAGTACAATAAATATGTAAGCGACCGGGCGGATCCCTCCCCGCTGTGGAAGGATCTGCTGTGGGCCTTCTGCGTGGGGGGCGCCATCTGCGCCGGCGGCCAGGGGCTGTCCGCCCTTTACCAGAGCTTTGGGGCGGGGAAGGAGGACGCGGGGACGTGGGCCTCCGTCACGCTGATCTTCTTGGCCTCCCTGCTCACCGGCCTGGGGGTGTTCGACAACATCGCCAAGCACGCCGGGGCGGGCACCCTGGTGCCCATCACCGGTTTCTCCAACGCCATGGTGTCCCCGGCGCTGGAGTTCAAAAGCGAGGGGCTGGTCACCGGCACCGGGGCCAAGCTGTTCACCATGGCGGGGCCGGTGCTGGCCTACGGGATCTCAGCCAGCGTGATCTACGGGATCATAATTTACGTGCTGGGGCTGTACTGACGGCCCCGCCACGATGGGAGCCGGCGAGGAGGAAGCGGGCGGGGGGCGTTCAAACCCTCCCCCGCTTTTTCTTTGCGCTGGAGGAAAATTTGTGGTACAATATTCCCACATTCCAACAAGCAAAGGAGATCAACATGGAGCGCATCACAGAACTGTTGGCCCGGGAGCTGGATCGCCCGGTGCAGCACGTGGAAAACATTATCACCCTGCTGGACGAAGGGAACACCGTCCCCTTCATCGCCCGCTACCGCAAGGAGCTCCACGGGGCTATGGACGATCAGCTCATCCGGCAGCTGGCCGACCGCCTGCAATACCTGCGCAATTTGCAGGATCGCCGGGACGAGGTGAAGCAGGCCATCGAGAACCAGGGAAAGCTGACGGAGGAGCTGGCCGCCGCCATTGACAATGCCGCAACCCTGGCGGAGGTGGAGGACCTTTACAGGCCCTACAAGCAGAAGCGCCGCACCCGTGCCACCATGGCAAAGGAAAAGGGGCTGGAGCCCCTGGCGGCGCTGGCCTTTGCCATCGGTCCGGCGGTGGACCTGGAGCAGGCGGCCCAGGAGTACATCGACCCCGAAAAAGGGGTGGAGACAAGGGAGGACGCCTTACAGGGGGCCTCCGACATCATCGCCGAGTGGATCTCCGACGACGCCGACCTGCGCAAGCTGCTGCGGGAGCTGACCTGGCGGCGGGCGTCCATCGTCTCCCAGGCTGCGGCCAAGGAGCCGGAGGATTCGGTGTATAGGCTCTACTATGAGTTTTCCAGCCCGGTATCCAAAACCCAGGGGCATCAGATTCTCGCCATGAACCGGGGGGAACGGGAGGAGATCCTCAAGGTGTCGGTGGAGATGGATCGGGAGACGGCGCTGGTGGCCCTGCGGCGGAAGGTGGTGCCCGGGCGGGCGGCCATGGAGTTCGTGAAAGCCGCCGCCGAGGACGCCTATGACCGGCTGATTGCCCCCTCCCTGGAGCGGGAGGTGCGCTCCGAGCTGACAGACCGGGCCAACGAGGGGGCCATCGGGCAGTTTGCCCTGAATTTGAAGCCCCTGCTCATGCAGCCGCCGGTGAAGGGATTCGTCACCATGGGTCTGGATCCGGGCTACCGCATGGGTTGTAAAGTAGCGGTGGTTGACCCTACCGGCAAGGTGCTGGACACCACGGTGGTCTACCCCACCCACGGGGAGCGGGGCAAGCAGGAGGCCATCGACAAGCTGGCTGTCCTGATTAAAAAGCACCAGGTGGCCCACATCGCCATCGGCAACGGCACCGCCAGCCGGGAGACGGAACAGATGGCGGTGGAGCTGATCCACAAGGTGGGGGGCGGCGTCAGCTACGCCATGGTGAACGAGGCGGGGGCGTCGGTGTACTCCGCCTCCAAGCTGGCCGCCGAGGAGTTCCCCGACTTCGATGTGAACCTGCGCTCGGCGGTGTCCATCGCCCGGCGGCTCCAGGATCCCTTGGCGGAGCTGGTGAAGATCGACCCCAAGTCCATCGGCGTGGGCCAGTACCAGCATGATATGCCCCAGGCGCGGCTGGGCGAGGCCCTGGACGGGGTGGTGGAGGACTGCGTGAACGCCGTGGGGGTGGATGTGAACACCGCCTCCGCGCCGCTGCTCACAAGGGTGGCGGGGCTCAACGGCACCACGGCGAAGAACATCGTCAAGTACCGGGAGGACAACGGCCCCTTCACCACCCGGAAGCAGATTTTGAAGGTGCCGAAATTGGGGCCGAAAGCCTTTGAGCAGTGCGCGGGCTTCCTGCGGGTGCCGGAGAGCAAGTCCCCTCTGGACAACACCGCCGTCCACCCGGAGAGCTACGGGGCGGCGGAACAGCTGCTGGCCCTGTGCGGCCATGACATGGTGGACGTGCGGGCTGGTAAGCTGGGCGGCTTGAAGGCGGAGCTGGCCGCCTACGGCGAGGACAGGGCAGCGGCGGAGTGCGGCGTGGGCGTGCCCACCCTGCGGGACGTGGCGGCGGAGCTGATGAAGCCGGGGCGGGATCCCCGGGACGAGCTGCCCGCCCCGGTGCTGCGCACCGACGTGCTGGACGTGAAGGATCTGAAGCCGGGGATGGAGCTGAAGGGGACGGTTCGCAACGTCATCGACTTCGGAGCCTTTGTGGATATTGGCGTCCACCAGGATGGGCTGGTGCACATCAGCCAGATCTGCGACCGCTATATCAAGCACCCCTCCGAGGTGCTGAGCGTGGGGGACGTGGTGACGGTGTGGGTGAAGGAAGTGGACGAGAAGAAAAAGCGCATTTCCCTCACCATGCGGAAAGACTTACTTTTTCTTGAAAGAAAAAGTAAGCAAAAAGAACTTTAAGCTCGCTGACGGCCCGCCCTGCTAACTGTAAATGGCCGCCCCGGCAACGGAAATAGTTGCAGGGCTGGAGGCAGGGTAATGGGGCTTTATCTTGAAAATTTCTGTTTTTTTCAAAAAACCTCTTGACTGTGAAGGGACTTGACAGGTTAGCATAGCCCTGGGAGGTGGTTTCATGACCATCAAGGAGCTGGAAGAAAAGACGGGCATGGCCCGGGCCAACATCCGCTTTTACGAGGGGGAGGGCCTGCTGGCCCCCAAACGGCTGGACAACGGCTACCGGGACTACTCGGAGGAGGATGCCCGGACGCTGGAGAAGATACGCCTGCTGCGGCAGCTCCAGCTTGACCTGGATACCATCCGCAAGGTGCAGCAGGGGACGCTGACCCTGGATCAGGCCCTGTTTGTCCAGCAGACAAAGCTGGAGGGGGACAGGCTCCTCATCCAGCGGGCGTCGGAGGTGTGCCGGGAGCTGGGGGAGAGCGGCGTGGAGTACGGCGCGCTGGATCCCAAGCCCTACCTGGCGCGGCTGGACGCGCCCCCGGCCCGGCCGGTGCTGCCCAATCCGCCGCCTCCCACCCCAAAGGAGGAGGCGGCCATGGACACCGCGCCCAAAGCCTGCTACCACCCCTGGATGCGGTGTTTTGCCCGGGGGCTGGACATGACGCTGTACGACACCCTTATCAACGTGGTATGGCTGGTGATCTTCCGGGACTGGGGCTTCCTCCGCCTGCAGACGGCCAACCTGATTACCACCACTCTGTCCGGCATGGCGCTGCTGTTCCTCACCCTGGCGGTGGAGCCGCTGTGGCTCCACTTCTGGGGCTGGACGCCGGGGAAGTGGGTGTTCGGCCTGAAGCTCCGGGACAAGGACGGGGAGAAGCTGCCCATCGCCTGGGGGATCGACCGGAGCAAAACGCTGGCCTGGGAGGGCTACGGCTGGAACATCCCGCTCTACAGCCTGTGGCGGTTTTGGAAGAACCGCCAGGACGCTCTGGACGGCCGGGACGGCTACTGGAACAGTGAGCGGTGCTTTCGCTACACCAAGGAGGAGCGGCGGTTTAGCGTCCAGATCTTCGTGGGGCTCCGGGCGGCCCTGGGGGCGGCGCTGGTGCTGGTGATGCTGTGGAGCTTGCTGCCTCCCTGCCGGGGGTTGCTGGACTTGCCGGAGTTCGCCCGGAACTACAACCACTGCCTGCGGATAATGGAGCAGGGCGGCGAGACCCTCACCCCCACCCTGGACGCCCAGGGCCAGTGGGTGGAGCGGGAGCAGCACGGCGGCGTGGTGATCCCCATATTTGGCGACACCACGGTGTATGAGAGGCCGAAGTACACCATGGAGGGCGGGGTGGCGGCGGTGACGCTGCACATGAGCAGTCAGGACAAGGCGGTGGGGGGCGCCGCCCGGGAGTATTTGACGCTGCTGTCCCTGTGCCGCTCGGCGGGGGAGCTGAACCCCTTCAATATCCTGTTCGCCCAGCGGGACGCCGAGGAGCTGCTGGATCGCTGGGAGGACTTTGATGAGGACTTCCTGGGCGTGCACGTCAGCCAGCGGGTGGAGGCGGTGGGATATGAGCGCACCGAGGCCTTCGGCGCATGGCTGTGGTGCGAGGACGAGAAACTGCCCCACCACTGCGAAAAGACGGTGACCTTTACCATCGTCAACGGACGGGACGGCGTGTTCAGCCCGTCCCCGGGGACGGCCCAAGAGCCGGAATGAAAAGGAGGGGCCAGCCATGGCCGGGAAGCTCTACTTAGTGCCCACCCCTATCGGCAATCTGGGGGATATCAGCCGCCGCGCCGCCGAAACCCTGGCGGAGGCGGACTTCCTCGCCGCCGAGGACACAAGGGTGACGGTGAAGCTGCTCAACCATCTGGAGCTGAAAAAGCCCATGGTGACCTACCACCGCCACAACTGTGACACGGCGGGGCCCGCCATCCTGGGGCGGATCCAGGAGGGCGAAACCTGCGCCCTGGTGACCGACGCGGGCACCCCCGCCATCTCCGACCCCGGCGAGGATCTGGTGGCCCTGTGCGCCGCCGCGGGGGTGGCGGTGGAGTCCATCCCCGGGCCCTGCGCCCTGACGGTGGCCCTGTCCGTGTCCGGCCTGCCCACCGGGCGGTTCACCTTCGAGGGCTTCCTGCCCCTGAACAAAAAGAACCGCCGGGCCCAGTTGGAGGGGCTGGCGGAGGAGGAGCGCACCATGATCTTCTACGAGGCCCCCCACAAGCTGCGCGCCACCCTGGACGATCTGGCGGACGCCTTTGGCCCAGAGCGTCCCCTGGCGGTGTGCCGGGAGCTGACCAAGCTCCATGAGGAGGTGCTGCGGCTCACCCTCGGCGAGGCGGTAGAGCGCTACGCCGCCCAGGAGCCCCGGGGGGAGTTCGTGCTGGTGGTGGGCGGCCGCCCCGCTGGGGAGGAACCGATAGAGGACGGCGAGGACGCCGCCCTGGCCCGGGTGACCCAGCTGCGCCGGGAGGGGATGCCCCTGAAGGCGGCGGCGGCCCAGGCGGCAGAGGAGTTTGGTGTCAAGCGGCGGATGCTGTACAATCGGGCGCTGAAGGAGGAGAACGGGGCGGAGTGATAACAAGTAGTATATATTATTTGGAAAATTATGGAGATGGCGGCGGGCGAAGATTTTGTCGAAAAAAGTTCAAACCACAAAAAATTGTGGAATTTCGGCAGGAAGGGGACAAAACCTTGAAAAAATCCTCCAAGGGAGGAAGAAAATACCTATTTCAAGATGTAAACTGGAATATAATAGGAAAAGTGGAAAAAAGCGTACAAAAAAGAGCCTTCCGTCCAACCGAAGGCTCTTTCTGCCGTTCTATCCATCCATCACTTGCTGTTGAGGTCGTTCAGACACACATTGCAGATGTTTTTCCCCTTGAAGGAGACGATGTCTCGAGAATCCCCACAGAAAATACAGGCGGGCTGGTACTTGTTGAGGATGATCGAGGAGCCGTCGACATAGATCTCAAGGGGGTCGCGCTCCGCAATGTCCAAAGTCCGGCGGAGCTCGATGGGTAGAACGATACGTCCCAGTTCATCGACCTTACGAACAATTCCGGTTGCTTTCATAAGTGATTCCTCCTTGCGCTTTCTCTGATGTAGTATCACGGCACTTTCATTATAACACGTTGTATACCGTTGTCAATCAAAATAATGGAGATTTCAAGGTTTTTTTGGGAGAGCTGTCAAAGCGTCCCGAAACTGGGGGAATTTCCCCGGCCCCGGGGCCGGAATGGGGGCATATCCTCGGCCGTTCGCCCGTATAGATAGGGGGACAAGGGGGGCTTTGGGATGGCGATGTCCTGGATCTGGACGGTGATGGTGGCTGCGGCGGTGCTGTGCGGCCTGGCCACGGGGAACGGCCCGGCGGTGGCCAAGGGGGCGCTGGACGGCGCTGCCGCCGGGGTGGAGCTGTGCCTGTCCATGATGGGGGTGCTGTGCCTGTGGATGGGGGTGATGGAGGTGATGGAGCGGTCGGGGCTGGCCGCCGGACTGTCCCGGCTGCTGCGGCCCGCCCTGCGGCGGCTGTACCCGGACTTCGCCCGGGACAAAAAAGTGATGGACGCGGTGAGCGCCAATCTGTCCGCCAACCTGCTGGGGCTGGGCAACGCCGCCACCCCCCTGGGGCTGGAGGCCGCCCGGCTCATGGCGGAGCGCACCCCCGGGGTGGCGTCGGACGGCCTTTGTATGCTGGTGGTGACCAACACCGCCTCCCTCCAGCTCATCCCCACCACGGTGGCCTCCCTGCGCTCGGCGGCGGGCAGCGCCAACCCCTTCGACATCCTGCCCGCGGTGTGGCTGGCGTCGGTGATCTCGGTGGCGGTGGGGATCACGGCGGCCAAGCTCCTCGCCCGGGTGTGGAGGTAGGACCATGGATCTGCTGTTCACCATGCTGGTGCCCTTCCTCATGCTGGCGGTGGCCCTGTGGGGGCTGGTACGCCGGGTGGATCTGTGGGGTGCCCTCACGGACGGGGCGGAGAAGGGGCTGAAGGTGTCCCTGCGGATCATGCCACCGCTGATTGGGTTGCTGACGGCGGTGTATATGCTCCGGGCGTCCGGGGCGCTGGAGCTGCTGGGGCAGGCGGTGGGCCCGCTGCTGACGGCGGTGGGCATTCCGCCGGAGACCGTCGGTCTGCTGCTGGTGCGCCCGGTGAGCGGCTCGGCGGCTTTAGGCGTGGGGGCGGAGCTCATCCAGACCTACGGCCCCGACTCCCCGGTGGGCCGGACGGCGGCGGTGATGCTGGGCTCCACGGAGACGACTTTCTATACCATCGCGGTGTACTTCGGCGCGGCCAAAATCGGCAAGACCCGGTACGCCGTTCCGGCGGCGCTGTGCGCGGATATCGCCGGGTTTTTGGCCGCGTCTTGGGCGGTGCGGCTGCTGTTCTGAGTTTTGTTCCTTTTTCTCGAGAGAAAAAGGAACCGAAAAAGAGCTTGAAACTATGTCTTATGGGACGGGAGATCATCGCGAATTTCCGCCTCTTTGGCCTCCCAGTATGGGCAATGTTCCTCTACCCGGCGCTTTTTGAGCATCGGGTGGACGCAATGGCCGTAGCGCAGGGGCCTATAGCAGCCTCTGGACGACCGAATATAATGTTGACGAAAGTGTTTGCAGTTGCCACAGCGTTCTTCGGGCAGGGCCTGGTAGCCTTTCATGTATATCACCTCTTATGTAGAATACAATGTAATACAATGTATGTCAAGAAATTTGTTTTACATTGTATTACAATGTTAAGCGATGAGGTGATATGGATGGCCAAGACGGATGTAATCATAACGATGCGAGCGACAAGCGAATTCAAGGCACGTCTTGAAGCAGAGGCCCGGAAGGAGCGACGCAGCGTATCCAATTTAATTCTAAAAGTGATGGAAGAATACCTGGAACAGCACGAAAACCAGGAAAACCAGCCATAAAAAATCCCCACCCGGAACCGGGTGGGGATTTTTCATATCCGGATTATTCCTCCGCCATGGCCTTCGCCGCGGCGATGGCCTTCTCCTGGGCGGGGCCGGGGCACTCCTCGTACCGCACGAAGTGCAGGGTGAAGGAGCCGCGTGACTGGGTCATGGCCCGCAGGTCGATGGCGTAGGTCATCAGCTCGGCCATGGGGGCCTCGGCGGTGATCACTTGCTGGCCGCCGCCGATGGGCTGCATATCCATGACGCGGCCCCGGCGCTTGTTCAGGTCGCCCAGCACGTCGCCCATGTAGTTGTCGGGCACGGTGACCTTCAGCTCGCCCACCGGCTCCAGCAGCACCGGGGATGCCTCGGGCAGGGCGGCCTTATAGGCCAGCTGCGCCGCCGTTTTGAACGCGATTTCGGAGGAGTCCACGGGGTGATAGGAGCCGTCGTACAGGGTGGCCTTCAAATTCACCATGGGGTAGCCCGCCAGCACGCCGTGGACGCAGGCCTCCCGCAGGCCCTTCTCCACCGCGGGGAAGAAGTTCTTGGGCACCGCGCCGCCCACCACCTCCTCGCAGAACTCCAGGGACTCGCTCTCGCAGGGCTCGAAGCGGATCCACACGTCGCCGAACTGGCCGGATCCGCCGGTCTGCTTCTTGTGGCGGCCCTGCTTGGACACGCTCTTGCGGATCTTCTCCCGGTAGGCCACCCGGGGCTCGGACAGCTCCACCTCCACGTTGAAGCGGGACTTCAGCTTGTTCACCAGCACGTCCATCTGGATGTCGCCGGCGGTGGTTACCACCATCTGGTGGGTCTCGGCGTTGTTCACCACGGTGAAGGTGGGATCTTCTTCATTCAGGCGGCCCAGGCCGGCGGCGATCTTGTCCTCCTGGCCCCGGGTCTTGGGGGCGATGGCCCGGGAGAAGTTGGGCTCGGCGAAGGGGATGGGATCCAGCTTGATGAATTTCCGGGCGTCGCACAGGGTGTCGCCGGTCTTGACCTTGTCCATCTTGCCGATGGCGCCGATGTCGCCGCACAGCAGCTCCTTGACTTCCTCGCTCTTTTTGCCCTTCATGATATATAGACGGCCCAGCTTCTCCATCTGGCCAGTGGTGGCGTTCACCAGGGTCATGTCGGAGGTGATGTCGCCGGACAGTACCTTGATAAAGGAGAACTTGCCGTACTGATCGGCCACGGTCTTAAAGACGAAGGCGGCGGGAACCGCGCCCTGGGAGGTGATGAACTCCTCCCGCTCGCCGTCCTTGTTGACGCCGGTGGGGGGCACGCCCTCCAGGGGGTCGGGCAGCAGATCTACGATGATGTCCAGCAGCATCAGGGTGCCCAGCCCGTTCAGGGCGGAGCCGCACACCACGGGCACCATGGAGCAGTCCTTCACGCCGGCCCGCAGGCCCTGCATGATCTCGGCGTAGGTGAAGGCCTCGCCGCCGAAGAACTTCTCCATGAATTCCTCGCTGGTCTCGGCCACGGACTCCATGAGCTGATCGTAGATCTCGTTGATCACGTCCACCTTGTCGGCGGGGATGGGGATCTCCTTGCGCTTGTTGCCAGCGGGCTCGAAGGCGCGCTTGTGGAGCACGTCCACCACGCCGGTGACCTTCTTGTTCTCGTCCCAGATGGGCACCACCAGGGGGGCCACGCTCTTGCCGAAGCACTCCCGCAGGGTGTCGAAGGCGGAGTTGAAGTCGATGTTGTCCTCGTCCATCTTGGAGATGTAGACGATGCGGGGCATTTTGCGCTCGTCCAGCAGGCGCCAGGCCCGCTCGGTACCCACGGACAGGCCGCCCTTGGCGGCGCATACCAGCACGCCGGCGTCCGCTACGGACAGGCACTCGGCCACCTCGCCGGCGAAGTCGAAGTTGCCGGGGGCGTCCAGCACGTTGATCTTACAGCCGTTATACTCCACGGGGGCCACCGCGGCGGAGATGGAGATCTGGCGCTTGATCTCCTCGGGGTCGTAGTCACAGACGGTGGAGCCGTCGGTGGTTTTGCCCATACGGGCGATGGCGCCGGTCATGTGCAGAAAACTCTCGACCAGGGTGGTTTTACCGTTGCCGCCGTGGCCTAACAGACAGATATTTCGGATGCTGTGGGGAGAATAGCTCATAGTTGTTCCACTCCTTAACGATTACGGTCTGGCGCAGAAACGCCGCTAAAAACAATTATACAATAAATACCGCCGCTTGGCAACGGTTATTTGAGGATTATGACGAATTATTTTCCTGCCGCTGGAAGCGGCCCGTCGGACAGATCCCGTTTGATCCCCGCGATCACCGACTCGAAGTCCTCTGCGGTCTGGATCTTGCAGGCCCGCTCCTTCCAGTAGGAGGCGTAGGGCACCCCTTTCAAGTACCAGGCCAGATGCTTGCGCATCTCCAGGCAGGCGATCTTCTCCCCCTTGTACTCCAGCGCCAGATCAAACTGCCGGGCGGCGGTGTCCATCCGTTGGGACAGGGGGGGCAGCTCCGGGATGTCCCGGCCCTCCAGGGCGGCGGCGCACTGCTCCAGCAGCCAGGGGTTGCCGAAGGCCCCTCGGCCCACCATGGCCATATCCGCCCCGGTGACCTTCAGGATCCGCACCGCGTCCCGGGCGGAAAACACGTCCCCGTTGGCGATGACCGGGATGGATACCGCCTCCTTCACCTGCCGGATCCAATCCCAGTTGGCGCTGCCCGAGTACATCTGGGTTTTGGTGCGGCCGTGGACGGCCACGGCGGACACGCCGGCGTCCTCCATCCGTTTGGCGAACTCCACGCAGTTGATGGAGCCCTTGTCCCAGCCCAGCCGGAACTTTACGGTGACGGGCTTTCCCTGGGCCCCCCGCACCACGGCGGCGGCCGCCCGCTGGGCCTTGTCCGGCTCCCGCATGAGGGCGGAGCCGTCCCCGGAGTTGGCCACCTTGGGGACGGGGCAGCCCATATTGATGTCGAGGATGTCCGCGCCGGAGCGCTCCAAAGCCAGGGCCGCCCCCTTCTCCAGGAAGGGCTCGTCGCTGCCGAAGATCTGGACGGCGGCGGGGTGCTCGCCCTCCCCTAATTTTAATAAGGTGGGGGTCTTTTTGTCCCCATAGCACAGGGCCTTGGCGCTCACCATCTCGGTGACGGTGTAGCAGCCAGACAGTTCCCGGCACACCGCCCGAAAGGCCAGATCCGTCACCCCCGCCATGGGGCCCAGGGCCAGCCGGGTGTTTAGTTCCACAGTACCGATTTTCATGGGTTCCTCTTTCTTTTCCGTCCCATGGACGAAAAAACAGAATTTTTCCCCTATCATACCAAATTACGCCCCAAAAGGCAAGACAGCTTCCGACTGCCTTTTTTCCCCCGCCGTCCTATAATGACATAGTTACCATAATATGGTTACTTTACCCACGATATTCCACGGAGGGATGCGGCATGACGGCAAACGAGGGTACCAGGCGGGAGAAGCGGGGACGGCGACTGTCCGTCTCCATGGCCATGCGACTGTCGGACTGGGCGGTGCGGTTCCTGCTCACGGCGGTGCTGGCCGGGGCGGAGCTGATGGGGGGCCACGCCCCCTTCGCCCTGGCACTGGTGGGGGTGTGCCCCCCGGGCGGGGAGGGCTTCGCCGCCCTCTTGGGCGCGGCCCTGGGCTACCTGTCCTTCCGGGGGGTCGTCGGCGGGCTGCGGTACATCGCCGCGGCCATGATGGTGTACGCCGTGGCCCTGGCCCTGGGCGAGTTTGCGCTGTACCGCCGGCGGTGGTTTATGCCCGGGGTGGCCGCCTTTGTCAACGGGGTGGTGGGGTTCGTCTACCAATCCGCGGCGGGCTGGGGTCGGGGGGACTGGGTGGGGTTTGCCACCGAGGTGGCCCTCACCGCCGGGACGGTGTACCTGTTCCGAGAGGGCTTCGACGGCGTGGAGAAGCGCCGCCCCGGCGGAAGCTTCACCGTCTCCCAGGGGGCGGGGCTGCTGGCCCTGGCGGCGGCGCTGATGATGGCCCTGGCCCGGGTGACGGTGGCGGGGGACTACTCCCTGGGGCGGGTGCTGTGCGTGCCGGTGGTGGCGCTGTGCGCTTGGAAGGGAGGGCCCGGAGCGGGGGCCGCCGCCGGCGTGGCGGCGGGGCTGGCCATGGGCTTCACCGCCGAACTGCCCGCCTGGTATACCCTGATGTATGCCCTGCCCGGGCTGTTCACCGGCATCTTCTACAAGCAGGGGCGGCTGATGTGCGCTGCGGCCTACGGTCTGTGCGGGGCGGCGGCTATCCTGTGGACGTGGGGGAGCGGCGCCGGTGCCCCCTTCGGCTGGGAGACGGCGGCGGGGCTGGCGGTGTTTTTAGTGCTGCCGGACAAGCTGCTCAGGCGGCTGTCGGGGCTGGCTAAGCAGGAGGAGCCCGAGGGGGAGGACGCCCGGGCTCGGGAGCTGGCCGCCAAGCGGCTGCGGCAGACCGCTGAGGCCTTCCGGTCGGTGTCAACGGGGCTGCGGCTGGCCTTCCAACCTGCTCCCCCCAACGACGGGGACGCGGCACGGATCTTCGACCGGGCGGCGGACAGGGTGTGCGCCAAATGCAAGCAGAAGGAGCGGTGCTGGCAGCGGGAGTACCAGGCCACCAAGACCGCCCTGGCCGACGCCCTGCCCGCCATGCTGGATCGGGGGGCGGGGGCCATGGAGGACTTCCCGCCCCATTTCTCCAGCCGGTGCATCCGGTTCGAAACCTTCCTGGTGGCGGCCAACGGGGAGCTGTCCGCCCTGCTCAGCCGCAGGCAGTATGACAGCCGGGTGCGGGAGAGCCGGGCGGCGGTGTGTGCCCAGTACGGCCACATGGCGGCGGTGTTGGATCGGACGGCGGCGGAGCTGGCCCAGGAGCCCGCCCTGGACGTGCGCCGCCAGCGGCTCATTAAGCAGCGCATGGCGGCCCTGGGGCTGGAGGGGCGGTGCACCGTGTACTCCGATGCCTTTGGCCACCTCCAGATCGAGGTGGAGGGCCAGGGAGTGGAGCAGCTCTGCCGGGAGGGGGAGATCGGGCGGCTGTCCACCTTGGTGGGCTGCCCCCTCCGGGAGGTGGACAGCGGCCGGGGCCACGCTCACCTGGGCCAGCGGGAACCGCTGATGGCCGTGGCGGGGGTGGCCTCCTCCAACCGGGAGGGCCAGAGCGTCAGCGGGGACGCGGGCGTGTGGTTCAAGGACGGCGGGGGGAAGCTGAACTTCCTGCTGTGCGACGGCATGGGCAGCGGCCCCGCCGCCCGGGAGGACAGTGACACCGCCCTGCGCCTGCTGGAGAAGTTCCTCCGGGCGGGGCTGGAGCCGGAGGAGGCCCTGGAGACGGTGGGGGAGGCCCTGGCCCTCCGGGGGGAGGAGCAGGGGGGGTTCACCACGGTGGATCTGCTGCAAATCGACCTGTTCAGCGGCAAGGGGGCGGTGTACAAGCTGGGAGCGGCCCCCACCTACCTGCGCCGGGGGGGCGCGGTGGAGCGGCTGGCCGGGGAGTCCCTGCCTGCCGGTGTGCCCGCCGGATCCGGGGGCGGGCCGGACGCCTTTGAGCTGGCCCTGGACGCGGGGGACTGCGTGCTGCTGGTGAGCGACGGCATCACCACCGGCCGGGACGACCGCTGGGTGCGGCAGCTTTTGTCGGAGTTTGACGGCCTGTCCCCCCAGGAGCTGGCGGGCCGGGTGCTAAAGGAGAGCGGCGGCAAAGGGGGCGGCGGCGACGACCGCACAGTGATCGCCATCAAGCTGGATGTGCGGGCCCGCCCCGCCCAGGCGCAGGTGTAGCGGCAGGCCCCAAAGCCCGCGGTTGACTTTGGGGGAAGGGCGGGGTAAAATGGGGGAAACGCCCCGTTCCGCCCGGAATGGGGGAGAGGAGGCGCCCCCAATGGTGTGTAATGTGATCTCCCTGGGGCTGTACGGCGTGGAGGGTTACCCGGTCACCGCCGAGTGCGCCCTGTCCAGCGGGCTGCCCGCCTTCGACGTGGTGGGCCTGCCCGACGCCGCCGTGAAGGAGGCTCGGGAGCGGGTGCGCTCCGCCGTGAAGTCCAGCGGCTTTGACTTCCCCGTGTCCCGGATCACGGTGAACCTGGCCCCCGCCGACCGACGCAAGGGGGGCACGGTGTACGATCTGCCCATTCTGGTGGGAATTTTATGCGCCGGAGGCGCGCTCTCTCTGAAGGGGGAGCGGGATTCCGCCTTCCTGGGGGAGCTGTCCCTGGACGGGAGCCTGCGGCCCGTGTCCGGGGTGCTGCCTATGGCGCTGGCGGCCCGGCGGGCGGGCATACGCCGCCTGTTCGTCCCCGCTGACAACGCCCCGGAGGCCACCCTGGCGGACGGGCTGGAGGTGTTCCCCGTCAATTCCGTGGAGGAGCTGGCGCTCCACCTCGCCGGGGAGAAGCCCATCGCCCCAGCCCCGGTGTGGCAGGGGGAATTTGCCCCTGTCTCCGGCCCGGACTTTGCCGAGGTGAAGGGCCAGGAGCACACCAAGCGGGCGCTGGAGGTGGCCGCCGCCGGAGGGCACCACGTGCTCATGTCCGGCTCCCCCGGCTCGGGCAAGTCCATGATGGCCAAGCGCCTGCCGGGCATACTCCCCGACCTGACGAGGGCGGAGGCCCTGGCCTGCACGGAGATCTATTCCGTCATGGGGCTCACCTCCCGGGAGCACCCCATGGTGCGCCGCCGCCCCTTCCGGGCACCCCACCACACCATCTCCGCCGCAGGAATGACCGGGGGCGGCTCCACCCCCAGGCCCGGGGAGATCTCCTTGGCCCACAACGGGGTGCTGTTTCTGGACGAGCTGCCCGAGTTCCACTCCGACGTGCTGGAGGTGCTCCGCCAGCCTCTGGAGGACGGGCAGACCCAGATCTCCCGTGTGTCCGGCTCGGTGACCTATCCCAGCCGGTTCATGCTGGTGTGCGCCATGAACCCCTGCAAGTGCGGCTGGTACGGCCATCCCTCGGGGCGGTGCACCTGCACAGAGCAGTCGGTGCGGCGGTACTTATCCCGTCTGTCGGGGCCCATGCTGGATCGGATCGACATCTGCGTGGACGTGCCCGCCCTGGACTATGAGGAGCTTTCCGGGGCGTCCGCCCCGGCGGAGCCGTCGGAGGCCATCCGGGCGCGGGTGAACGCCGCCCGAAAAATCCAGACGGAGCGGTACGGCCCGGACGGCCCTGCCTGCAACGCCCAGATGGGGCCGAAGGAGCTGCGGGCGTACTGCAAGCTGGACGAGCCCTGCCAGAAGCTGATCCGGGGGGCCTACGACCGGCTGGGGCTGACGGCCCGGGGATATGACCGAATTTTGCGGGTGGCCCGGACCATCGCCGACCTGGACGGGGCGGGGGATATCCAGGTGCACCATCTGGCGGAGGCCTTGCAGTATCGGCCGCCGGAGCACCTGCGGGCCTGAAAATGTGGGGGAATTTCAAATTGATGCCGCGCCCGTTCCGAGGTATGATGAATCCATCAGGCGCGCTGAAATTTGAAGTTCAGGAGGCATACCCATGTGTGAAACCTATTCGATTGAGGATCTGGCGGTGTTCACCGGGCTGACGGATCGCACCCTGCGCAGCTATTTAAAGGAGGGGCGGCTCACCGGACGCAAGGAGGGCGGCGCGTGGCGGTTCACCCCGGAGGATCTGGAGAAGCTGCTCCAGGACGAAGGGGCCCGGCAGGCCGTCCGGGCCAACCGGAACGCCATCGTGTACGACTTCATGCTGAACGGCGGCGGCGGGGAGGACGCCTGCTGCGCCGTCCGGGATATTCCCGTGGAACGGGATGGGGAGGAGGCCCTGCGCGTCCGGCTGCTGGAGCGGGTGAACCGGGCGGGGGACACGGTGCGCTTTGCCTATGGCTACGGAGAGGATCGCCGGGGCCGGGGCAGCGCCCGGGTGATTTTGGCGGGGCCCACCGCCGTGGTGCAGAAAATTTTGACGGAGGAATAAGCGAACCGCCCCCGGACAGGATCCGGGGGCGGCGTTTTTTACTTCACCAGCTCCTCCAGTGAGGCCACGTACCGGCGGCACACCGCCCTCAGCTCGTCCTGCCGGTGGGCATAGTAGGTGTCGTACACCCCCACCGTGTCCATCCCCGCTTTGGCGGCGGTGGCGCAGTTGTCCGGGCTGTCGTCAAACAGGGTGCAGTCCGACAGGGGGGCGCCCACCAGCTGGCTCAGGCGGACAAAGCACTGGGGATCCCGCTTTTCCAGGCCGATCTCCTCAGCGAAGATCACGCGGCTAAACAGGTTCGTCAACTGGAACCGCTCCAGCGCGATCTGGCACAGGGCGGGGCGGCAGGCGGTAAACAGGGCCATAGAGCGGCCTTCCGCCTGGCACTGGCGGAGGAACGCCTCCGCCCCCGGCTTCAGGGGGGCCAGATCCCGGTAGTGGTGGAGGGCCAGATCGTCCCACTCTGCCATGATGGCCTCGGGCGCGTCGGGCAGATGGTAGTAGTCCCGGGTGAATTGGGCCGCGATGGGGTAGATGGAGCGGGACACCACGGCGGTGTAGTCCGGGGTGGGCGACAGGCCCCGGCGGGCCAGGAACTCCTGATCCACCTCGACCCACAGGTTGTTGGTGTCGGTGATAGTGCCGTCCAGATCGAATAAGTACACGGGATCAACTCCTTTATCTCTGAGGATAGCATACCAGATCCCGGCCCGCCCGGCAAGCCATTTTTTCCGCCGTTGACTTGTCCCGCCGGATTGGATAAAATAGGAGAAACGGCTGGGAGGGGGAGGCGGCGGTGTGAGGAGGCTGGCGTGGTTTGCGGGCGGATTCGGGGCCGCCTGCCTGTGGGCGTGCTACCGGGATCCGGGGATGGGCGCCCTGATGGGCGCCGCCCTTCTGATGGGGCTGGCGCTGGCGGGATGGCTCCCCACCCGGCCCAAAGCGGGGGAACACCCCATCCTCCTGCGCCGGGGAGCGGATAAAAAACGGTACGGGCTGTACCAGCTCTCCCGGCGGGCGTTGGCCCTGGGGCTGGGGGCGGCATCGGCCCTGTTGTGGGCGTCCACCTATTCCGCCCTGTTCCGTGCCCCTGCGGAGGGGCTGGTGGGGGAGGAGGTTGCCATATCCGGGGAGGTGGCCTCCTATCCTGTGGGCACCTCCATCGGCGGGTATTCCGTCACCCTGCGGCTGGGGGAGGGGCTGCTGGCTCCGGACGCCCTGGCCTTCGGGCCGGAGGACTGGGCGGAGCTAAAGCCCGGGGACAGGCTGTCTTTTACGGGCCGACTGCGACCCTCCCACTGGGCCTTTGGGGACGAGACGACCTACTACACCGCCAAGGGCGTGTACCTGATGGCCTACTGGCGGGGAGAGGGGTCGCTTGTCCCCGCCCGGTCTGTGCCGCCTCGGTATTGGCCCGCCCTGTGCGCCCACGCCCTCCGGGACGGGATCTATGCCGCCTTTGACGAGACTGCCGCCCCTATCGCCGCCGCCGTGACCCTGGGGGACAAGACGGGGCTGGACGACACGCTGTACTCCGCCCTCAACCGGGCGGGGTTGATGCACGCGGCGGTGGTCTCCGGCCTGCACATCTCCTTTTTGATGGGGACGGCGCTGGCTCTGTTCGGGCGGAACCGGAGAACGGCCCTGGCCCTGCTGCCCCTGCTGGTGTTTTACGCCCTGATGGCCGGGGGCACGCCCTCCGCCTTCCGGGCGGTGATCATGGACAGCGCCCTGCTGTTCGCGCCCCTGGCCCGCCGGGAGGGGGATGGGCCGTCGGCGCTGGCCTTTGCCCTCTTGATTTTGCTGATCCAGAACCCCTTCGCCGCGGCCAGCGTGGGCTTACAGCTCTCCTTCGCATCGGTGGCGGGTATCCTGCTGGTGGCGGAGCCCCTGTTCCGGTGGATGTACCGCCCCCTCAGGGCCCGGAAGCCGGGGAAGGATCGGCGGATCGCGATGATACTGTGGAAGGCGGGGCGGTACGCCCTGTCCAGCGCCTGCGTCTCCCTGGGGGCTATGCTGTTCACTACGCCGCTCATCGCCTTGTACTTCGGGCAGATTTTGCTGCTGTCGCCCCTGTCGGGGATTCTGGCCCTGTGGGCGCTGTCCCTGCTGATGGTGTGCGCCCTGATGCTGGGGACGGTGGCGGTGTTCCTGCCGGGGCCCGCTGCCCTGCTGGGGGCGGGTGCGGGACTGCTGGCCCATTATGCCCGGTGGGTGGCCCTTGCCCTGGGCAGGTTCCCCTTTGCCTCCCTCAGCACGGACAGCGTGTACTGCGTGATCTGGCTGGTGGCGGTGTATCTGGTTTTGGCCGCGGCCTTCCTGGGGAAGGAGCGGCCCCGGCGGCCCCTGGTGGGCGTGGGGGCGCTGGCGCTGCTGCTGTGCGCCGCCATCGGCCTGGGCAGGCTGGAGGCGGATGGGGCGGATCTGTCCGTGGCCGCCCTAAACGTGGGGCAGGGGTCGTCCACCGTTTTGCAGTCCGGGGGGCGGACGGCCCTGGTGGATTGCGGCGGCAGCGGCTCCCGCAGCGCCGGGGACATCGCCGCCGACTACTTCGCCGCCCAGGGCCGCACCCGGCTGGATCTGCTGGTGCTCACCCATTTTGACAGCGATCACTGCAACGGGGTGGAGCAGCTGTTTTACCGGATGCGGGTGGAAACGGTGGCCGTTCCCGGAGGGGAAACCGATCCCGAGGGGCTGGCGCGGATCGCAGAGCTGACCCGGCAGGAGGGAGCGGAGCTGCTGGTGGTGGAGGACAGGTCTGCCCTGCCTTTGGGCGGGGCGGAGATCACCCTGTTCCCGCCCCTGGGCGGGGGCACGTCCAACGAGTCGGGGCTGTTCGCCCTGTGCACGGCGGGGGAGTTCGACGCGCTGATCACCGGGGACGCGGACGCCTTTGTGGAGAAGATGCTGGTGAAATACTGCCCCATCCCGGATGTGGAACTGCTGATCGTGGGCCATCACGGGGCGAAAAGCTCCAGCTGTGAGGAGTTTCTCCGCACCGCCGCCCCGGAGCTGGCGGTGATCTCGGCGGGGGCCAATAACTCCTACGGACACCCGGCCCCTGAGACGCTGGAACGGCTGGAGGCGCTGGGCGCCCAGGTTCACCGCACCGATCAGGAGGGCACCGTCACCGTTCAGGTACGGGACGGCCGAGTGGGCATTTATTAAAGGAAAGGGGGGCGGGCCATGCCGCCCAAGAAGAAAACGGTGGACAACACCGCCATGCGGGAGCTGAAGCGGGCCATCAAGGAGGGTGCGCCCAGGCGGCTGTACCTCCTTTACGGGGAGGAGTCCTTTTTGCGGGATGACTGCCTGGCCCGGCTGAAGGCAGCCCTTCTGCCCGCCGGGCTGGAGGACTTCAACCTTCACACCGCCCAGGGGAAGGAGTGCTCGGTGGACTGGATCGAGCAGGCGGTGGACTGCCTGCCCATGATGAGTGAGCGCACCCTGGTGGTGGTCACCGACTTCGACCTGTTTGGCCAGGGGGACAAGGGTAAAGAGCGGC
The DNA here is from genome assembly GCA_910584285.1 of uncultured Oscillospiraceae bacterium. Taxonomy (GTDB): domain Bacteria; phylum Bacillota; class Clostridia; order Oscillospirales; family Oscillospiraceae; genus Enterenecus. The sequence goes on along the minus strand of CAJTYK010000018.1, from coordinate 1,419 downwards.
TGGTAGAGATCCTGTCCAACCTGCCGGACTACTGCTGTCTGGTGTTTGTGTACGATCTGCTGGCCTACAAGCCGGACAAGTCCAAGCTGGCCGCCCTGCTGAAACAGGAGGGGGCGGCGGTGCACTTCCAGCGGCAGGAGCAAAAGACGCTGGCGGCGTGGATCTGCCGTCAGTTTGAGAAGGCGGGCAAGTTGGTGGACTCCGCCGACGCGGAGTACCTGATCTTCTTGGTGGGGGATCTGATGCACGACCTGTCCGCCGAGATCGGCAAGATCGCCGCCTACACCCCCAACCAGCGGGTGACCCGGGGGGATATGGACGCGGTGGCGGTGCCCAAGGTGGAGGCAGTGGTGTACCAGATGACCGACGCCATGGCCCGGAAGGACTTCGACAAAGCCGCGTCCGTGCTGGCCGACCTGCTCCACAGCCGGGAGCCGGGGGTGATGATCCTGTCGGTGATGGGGAAGTATTTCCGGCAGCTCTACACCGCGCGGCTGTTCCTCTCGGCGGGCAAAAGCCGGGAGGAGTTCATGGATATGTGGGCCATGAAAAGCGGCTACCAGGCGGACAAGCTGCTGGGGGCGGCCAGGGGCTTCTCCCTGCCCTGGTGCCGGTACGCCGTGCGGCGGTGCGCCGAGACGGATATCCTCTTAAAAAACTCTTACGGGCAGGAGGGCGAGGTGCTCACTGGCCTGCTCATGGAGCTGGCCTCGGGCCGTCGGGTTGTTCCTTTTTCTTGAAAGAAAAAGGAACCGAAAAAGAACTTGAAACCGTTACCGCCGGGAGTCGTGATCGTTTCGTTTCCGGTCGGCAACGGAACAGTGTTTTATCTGGAAGGCTATTATGAGAATCTAAAAGACCCGCTACCGACGGGGTTGTGATGGTTTTGTTTCACGTCGGCGGCGAAATGGTTTGCTATCTGGGAGATGTCTATGAGAATCCAAGAGGCCATTGTTGTGGAGGGCCGGTACGACAAGGCGGCGCTGGCGGGGGTGGTGGACACCCTGATCCTGGACACCGCCGGGTTCGGCGTGTTTAAGGACGGGGAGCGGCTGGCCCTGCTGCGGCGGCTGGCGGCCAAGCGCGGGCTCATTGTGCTCACCGACCCGGACGGGGCGGGGTTTGTCATCCGCAACTATTTGAAGGGGGCCATCCCCAAGGGGCAGGTGAAGCACGCCTACGTTCCCGACATATACGGCAAGGAGCGCCGCAAGCGCGCCCCCGGCAGGGAGGGCAAGCTGGGGGTGGAGGGGATGCGGCCCGAGGTGCTGCGGCAGGCGGTGCTCAACGCCGGGGCCACGGTGCTGGACGGGGATTCCCCGGCTCGGGAGCAGGGAAATTTGACCCCGGCGGATTTATATGCCCTGGGGCTGTCCGGGGCACCGGACGCGGCGGAGCGCAGAGCGGAACTCCTGCGGA
>CAJTYK010000017.1 GCA_910584285.1 uncultured Oscillospiraceae bacterium | reverse complement strand
CCTTTTCCCCAGTTTACCATGGGGGTGTAGGTTCACGCCTATTTGACGCTTACTTTTATTTTACGCACCCAAATTTTTGAAATGTCCGAAAATTATTCTTTCTTTTCTGCATTATCTCTGTTTTAACGCAAAAATCCCGCACCGAAGTGCGGGATTTTTGCCTGCATCTCGTTTGTCAACGAGACTTGGTGCGGGCATGGGGACTCGAACCCCAACGCCGTGAAGCACGAGAACCTAAATCTCGCATGTCTACCAATTCCATCATGCCCGCCTATGGGCGGCGGGCCTCCCCACCGCCGTTTTGCTCACCACATTAACGTAGCGAAATAGTCCTCCGGTGTCTCCGCCCGCCGCAGTAGCTCCACCGAACCATCCTCCCGCAACAGCAGCTCCGCCGAGCGCAGCTTGCCATTGTAGTTGTACCCCATGGAAAACCCGTGGGCACCGGTATCATGGATCACCAGCACATCCCCCCGCTGGATCTCCGGCAGGGCACGGTCGATGGCGAACTTGTCACTGTTCTCGCACAGCGAGCCCACCACGTCGTACACGTGATCACAAGCCGCCTCCTCTTTGCCCAGCACCGTAATATGGTGGTACGCCCCGTAGATGGCCGGCCGCATCAGGTTAGCCGCGCAGGCGTCCACCCCGATGTATTCCTTATAAATATGCTTCTCATGGACAGCGGTGGTAACCAGATGGCCAAAGGGGGCCAGCATGAACCGCCCCAGCTCGGTGAAAATGGCCACGTTTCCCATACCCGCCGGCACTAAAATCTCCTCGAAGGCCCGCCGCACCCCTTCGCCGATGGCCATAATATCGTTAGCGGGCTGCTCCGGGCGGTAGGGCACCCCTACCCCGCCGGACAGATTGATGAAGGCCACAGGGCACCCCGTTTCCTCCGCCACATCGGCGGCGGTCTGGAACAGCAGCCGGGCCAGGGCCGGGTAATACTCGTTGGAGATGGTGTTGGAGGCCAAAAAGGCGTGGATCCCGAATCGTTTGGTCCCCAGCTCCTTCAAACAGCGGAACGCCTGGGCCAGCTGGGGCCGGGTCATGCCGTACTTGGCCTCCCCCGGCTTGTCCATCACCTGGAAGCCCTCCTCGCTCTCCCCCAGGGCAAACACCCCGCCGGGATTGAAGCGGCAGCACACCGTCTCCGGCACCCGGCCCAGAGTGTCCCGCAGAAAGTCCACATGGGTCAAATCGTCCAGGTTGATATACGCCCCCAGCCTGTCCGCCAGCTCAAACTCCTCGGCCGGGGTCTCGTTGGAGGAAAACATGATCTCGCTGCGGTCAAACCCGCACCGCTCCGCCATCATCAGCTCGGTGAGGGAGGAGCAGTCCACACCGCAGCCCTCCTCCCGCAGGAGCTTGAGGATGCCCGGAGTGGGGGTGGCCTTCACGGCGAAATACTCCTTGAACCCCGGGTTCCACGCAAAGGCGGCCTTCAGCCTCCGGGCGTTCTCCCGGATACCCCGCTCGTCGTAGATGTGGAAAGGAGTGGGATAGGTCTCTCTGATCTCCCTGGCCTGGGCCAGGGTGAGGAAGGGCTTCTTCATCTCGTTCTCTCCTTGGTGCGGCAGATACTGGTCCTATCTATGATATAAAATTTTAGACCGCTTGTCAACCGCGATTCTCGCCGCCGTCAGCCCCGCCGTCGCCGCCGCCGTCCTCCTCAATCCACAGGGACGGGTTCTCCCCCGCCGCATCCTCTAGCACCCGCAGCAACCGCCGGCCAAAGGGCGTACCCTCCACAGCCGCCCGATCCACCAATACCAGCAATCTGGGCTCCCCCGGCTCCGTCAGGCAGTCGTACAGGGCGTCCAGGTTCCGCCCCCACCACTCCGGCAGCTCCAGCCGCGCACTCAAATAGTCCATGGCCTGTTTCCTCCGGCACAGGCAGGCCCCCTCCAATTCAATTTGACGCATATCAAGGCTCCCCATAGAGCAGCTCAAAGCTCTCGTAATGATCCCCGGTATAGTAGATCAGCCCGTCGTTGGAAAACACGATCCGCTTGGCCCCCCGAGAGGAGCGTCCCACCGTGTCGATGTCGCACTCCTGATAGGTGCGGCCCTCCTTCTCCGGCAGCTGGCCCTCGTAGTTCCCGAAGCGGCTGCCGCCGATGGCCGTCCCCTCCCCGGTGTACCGCTCCACGCTGCCCCCCGTCCAGCCCAGCTCCTGAGCCTCCCGTTTGGTGACGTAGTTTGCGGGCAGATGGCCGTACAGATGGAGGTACAGCGCCACCTCGTCCTTGGTGTGGTAAAAGCCGTCCTCGTCCACCCCCGGGGCCTCGGTGGCCGGGGCCGGGGTGTCCTCCACCGGAGCGGGTGTGTCCGGCGCGGCCGTCTCAGGGGCCGGTGTGTCCGGCTCCGCCGTCTCCGGGCTGTCCGTCTCCGGCAGATCCGTCTGGACGGCGGAGGGCAGAAATACCGTCCCCTCCGGGCTGTGGACAGGCCCCGTCCCCGGGTTGCAGCCCATGAGGGCCAGCGCCCATACCGCTGCCAGCAGATACGCCGTGATCCGTTTCAGCATGACAGTCCCTCCCTCCTGCTCCGCCCGAGCCTCACACCTGGGCCGCAGGCTGGGTCTCGGCCTCCAGCTCCACCGGCAGGCCGTTCACCTCCACCCCGTCCCCGGCAGGGATGAGCAGATAGGTGCGTCCCTCCAGCACCCGGGACTCCACCTGGCCGCTGAGCTCCGGCTTCACGGTGATGGTGATCTCTCCGGCCTTGATCTGGAAGCGTCTGCTGTCGATGAGGTTGGCGGGATCCACCGCCGCCTCCTCGCCCAGCCGCTGATCGCAGTAGTCCTGGAAGGCGGATACCCGCTCCGCCTCCACGCCACACTCCCGCAGCATCCCGCCCACGTCCTTGGCCGTGACGGTGAGGGGCTCGGGATCCCGGCTCTCCTTGTGCAGCTCGATGCGCTCCCGGAGCTGCTCGTGGACGGCCTGCACCAGCTCCATGCTGCACTCCGCGCCTAAGGCGTCGGTGAGGGCGGTCTCAAAGGCCTCCCGCTGCTCCGGGGCGGACAGGGGCGGCTCCGTACCGAACACCCCGCTGAGGAACTCCCCGTGGAGCAGCTCCGGCTTGCGGGCGTAGTACAGCGCGTTGTAGAGGTTGGCGGCCCGGTCGTCGAAAGCGGGCCACAGGAAGCCCACCTCCGGCGGGGCGGCCAGCCGTCCGGCGGTCTTGACGTGGAGGGCGTTCTCGTTGGGCACGTAGCCCAGCCCCGGCTTCCCCTCCCTCATGGGGCACACCGCGCACAGCAGGTAGGAGTATACCGTGTCGGAGGCGTCGTCCAGCGTCTCGTCGTTCCGGGTGCGGAAGGGCACGTCGTAGCTCTCCTGGGCCAGCAGGATCAGGTAGCTGTCCTCCCCCAGCTCCAGGCTCTGAATAATGGTCTCGTAGAACGCCCGGCGGGCGGCGGCGTCCTTCAGCTTGTCCTCCCGGAGGGCCTGGAGCCGCTTCAGCTCCTCCCCCTCCGCCACCTGCCGGGTGGAGAACTCCACGTTCATCAGGTTGCGGCCCAGCCCGCCGGACAGGGCCTTACGCAGCAGGGCCAGGCAGCTTTCCACATCGTCCTCGTTCAGCAGGGACAGGGGCTGATCCACCTCGGCGATGATCTCCTTCAGGGGGCTCACATAACAGCCGTACACATGGCTGAGGTTGTTCTTTCCGGGGCGCAGCCGCCGGCGCAGCTCGCCCAGTTCTTTCTGGTTCATGGTATCCCTCGCTTGTTCAAAGTCCCGCGCCGGGGCGCGGCTACAGGTTGATATCATATCACAATCCCGTCCATTTGTCACGTATACGGCGGGATTTTTCTATGCCCCTGGGAAGCAGCGGGGCACCCCTGCCCCGCTCCCGGTAAAAGCAACAAAAAAATCAAAAAGCCGCCCAAAAGTCTGTGCGGTTTTTATAGGGAAAAAGAGGGCCCCGCCGGTGGAAAGTTGTTGACAACGGTGCTACAATGGGGACGATGCGTCCGGCTCGCATGGGCGCGGGGCTTCTGGAAAGAACTGGGGCCCAAAGGATTTCATTGAGAGAAGGGATGCTTGATGAACCAGCACAAAAAAGGGCTGGCGGTGTGGATCGGGATCGTGCTCCTGCTGCTGGCCGGGGCGCTGCTGGCCGGCCCCGGAGAACGGGTGGAAACCGTCCAAGAGACCATGCGGGACGCGGTGCTCCACAACGTCAACCGGATCAGCCTGCTGGGCCTGAAGGAGGTCAACCCGGGTCTGATCTCCGCCTTCCTGGTGACGATCATCCTGCTGATCGCCGCCGCCCTGATCCGCATATTCGCCGTCCCCCGCTTCCGGTACATCCCCGGCAGACTCCAGCTTCTGCTGGAGCAGGCGGTGGGCCTCTTTGACAACATGGCCCGGGGCAGCAGCCCCCACCGGTTCCGGTTCGTGGGGGCCTATATCTTCGCCGCCGGCGCCTTCATCTTCGTGGGCACCCTGTTCGAGCTGCTGGGCATACAGGCGGTGACCGTGGGGGGACACCCCATCACCCTGCCCGCCCCTCTGTCCGACGTAAACGCCGCCATTGCCCTGGGCACCCTGTCCTATCTGGTGATCCTGTCCGGCGGCATCGCCGCCAACGGCGTGAAGGGCGTGGGCAGGACCCTGAAGGAGTTCTCCCTGCCCATCTCCATGAGCTTCCGTCTGTTTGGCGCCCTGCTCAGCGGCCTGCTGGTGACGGAGCTGGTCTACTACTACGTGAACCTGAGCTTCGTGCTGCCGGTGGTGGTGGGGGTGCTGTTCACCCTGCTCCACGCCATCATCCAGACCTACGTGCTCACCATGCTCACGTCCATGTACTACGGCGAGGTGTCCGAGCCCTCCCCGCCCAAGCCCAAAAAGAAAAAGCAGGCGCCCGCCCCGGCGGAGCACGCCTGACGGCCCGTCCCCATCAAGAAAGACAACAACTTCAAGGAGGTCATACCCCATGAAACATCTGCTGAAGAAGATCCTGATCCTGGCCGGCGCGCTGGTGCTGACCCTGTCCCTGGCCGCCCCCGCCTTCGCCGCCGACGCCCCCGCTCAGGGGGAGGAGGACGCCCAGTCCCAGACCCAGGAGGACAACACCATCGGCCTGAAGGCCATCGCCGCGGGCCTTGCCGTGGGCATCGCCGCCGCCGGCGGCGCGGTGGCCATGGGCCTGGCCACCGCCAAGTCCACCGAGAGCATCGCTCGCCAGCCCGAGGCGGAGGGCAAGGTGCGCACCACCCTGATGCTGGGCCTGGTGTTTATCGAGACGGCCATCATTTACGCCCTGCTGGTGGTCATCCTGATCATCTTCGTACTGTGACGGGGGGCGCTGAACCATGCCATTGAATATCGATCCGCAGCAGATCCTGCTGCATTGGATGAACCTGGCCATCCTGGTGGGCGGGCTGTACTTCCTGCTGTACAAGCCGGTGAAGCAGTTCATGGCCAAGCGGGAGGAGCATTACAGGGATCTGGATCAACAGGCCCAGGACAAGCTGGCCCAGGCCGACCGGATCCACACCGAATACAAGGAGAAGCTGGAGGGGGCGGAGGAGGAGATCCGCCAGTCCCGGGCCAAAGCTCAGCAGTCTCTCCAGCAGTCCGTTCAGGAGCAGCTGGATCAGGCCCAGGCCCAGGCCGAGCTCATCGTCTCTCGGGCCCACGCCGACGCGGAGCGCACCCGGGAGCAGGCTTTGTACGACTCCCAACAGGACATACGCCGTCTGGCGGAGACAGCGGCCCAGCGGCTGGCCCTCCATGAGGATCCCTTCGACCAGTTTTTAGACCTGGCAGAGGGAGGCACGGCCCATGAGAGCAAGTAGAAGTCGGCTCAGCGCCGAGCTGCGCAGCGCCGCCCGCCCCACCGGCGAACAGCTCCACCGCTTTGAGGAGTTCCTCACCCGCACCTACCACCGGACGGTTCCCCTCCACTGGGAGGAGGACGCCGCCCTGCGCTCCGGCTTCCGACTCCAGGTGGGCTCCGACGTGTACGACTGGACCTTTGACGGCCGGGTGCGGCAGTTCACCGACTACCTGCGGCAGCTCCAGCCGGGAAAGGACGACCTGCTCCCTCTGATGCGTCAGGCGGTAGACGACTGGGAGCTGGCCGCCGTCCCGGAGGAGATCGGCACCGTCCGCACCGTGGACAGCGAGATCGCCACCGTCACCGGCCTGGAGCACGCCCAGTACGGCGAGATCCTGATCTTCTCGGGCGGCGTGCGGGGCATGGTGCAGGATCTGCGGCCCGACGGCCTGAGCTGCATTCTGTTCGGGGACAGCGAGGCCATCAGCGCGGGCAGCATGGTGCGCCGCACCCTGAAAACCGCCGGTATGCCCGTGGGCGACGAGTTCCTGGGCCGGGTGGTGGACGCCCTGGGCCAGCCCATCGACGGCCGGGGCCGCCTGCGCCCCCAGGGCCGCCGGCCCATCGAGGCCCCCGCCCCCGGCATCCTGGATCGCCAGCCGGTGAACGCCCCCATGGAGACCGGCCTGCTGGCCATCGACTCCATGTTCCCCATCGGCCGGGGCCAGCGGGAGCTCATCATCGGCGACCGGCAGACGGGCAAGACCGCCGTGGCCATCGACACCATCCTCAACCAGAAGGGCAAGGACGTGGTGTGCATCTATGTGGCCATCGGCCAGAAAACCAGCTCGGTGGCCCAGCTGGTGGAGAACCTGAAGCGCCGGGGGGCCATGGACTACACCTGTGTCATCTCCTCCCCCGCCGGGGCGTCCGCCGCGCTGCAGTATATCGCCCCCTACGCCGGCTGCGCCCTGGGCGAGCACTTCATGCACCAGGGCCGGGACGTGCTCATCGTCTATGACGACCTGTCCAAGCACGCGGTGGCCTACCGGGCCCTGTCCCTGCTGCTGGAGCGTTCCCCCGGCCGTGAGGCCTACCCCGGGGATGTGTTCTACCTCCACTCCCGGCTGTTGGAGCGCTCGGCGCACCTCTCCGACGAGCTGGGGGGCGGCAGCATGACCGCCCTGCCCATCGTGGAGACCCAGGCGGGGGACGTGTCCGCCTATATTCCCACCAACATCATCTCCATCACCGACGGCCAGATCTTCCTGGAGAGCGACCTGTTCTTCTCCGGCCAGCGGCCCGCCGTCAACGTGGGCCTGTCCGTGTCCCGGGTGGGCGGCGACGCCCAGACCAAGGCCATGAAGTCCGCCGCCGGGGCCATCCGGCTGGAGCTGGCCCAGTACCGGGAGATGGAGGTGTTCACCCAGTTCTCCAGCGACCTGGACGACGCCACCAAGCGGCAGCTCACCTACGGCCAGGGGCTCATGCGCCTGCTGCGCCAGCCCCAGTACGCCCCCTTCTCCCAGCACCAGCAGGTGGTGATTCTGGTGTCCGCCCTGGGCCACGTGATGCAGGACGTGCCCCTGGAGGAGATGGACGCCTTCCGGGCGGGCCTGCTGGACTACGTGGAAACCAGCGGCGCCGACCTGTGCCGCCGCATCGACCTCACCGGCCAGCTCCCCCCGGAGGATCGGGAGGAGATCCTGACCTTGGCCCACGAATACCTGGAGCAGTTCCAGGGCGGCGGAAAGCAGGGCGGCTGACATGGCGGGAACGAAGGAGATCAAAACCCACATCCAGAGCGTCCAGGAGACGAAGAAGATCACCAACGCCATGTACCTCATCGCCTCCACCAAGCTCCAGAAGGCCCGGCAGGAGCTGGACAACACCCGGCCTTACTTTCATGCCCTCCGGGCGGAGATCAAGCGGATCTTCCGGGACGTGAAGGACGTGGACAGCCACTACTTCTACCCCGCCCAGGGGGAGCGGCCCCTGGACGGCACCTACGGCTGTCTGGTGATCACCGCCGACAAGGGGCTGGCGGGGGCCTACAACCAGAACGCCATCAAAGAGGCGCTGAAGCTGCTGGAGCAGCACCCGGACACCAAGCTGTTCGTGGTGGGGGAGTACGGGCGGCGGTTCTTCGCCTCCCACGGCATCCCCATTGAGCACAGCTTCCTCTACACGGCCCAGAACCCCACCATGGCCCGGGCCCGGGAGATCACCGCCCTGCTGCTGGACGGCTTCGACAAGGGGGAGCTGCAAAAGATTTTCCTGGTGTACACCGACATGGCCAGCGCTGTGTCCTTCCAGGCCCGCTCCACCCGGCTGCTGCCCTTCCACCGGGCCCACTTCGCCGACAGCGACGAGCTGGAGCAGCCGGTGACCGAGCCCTTCGAGTTCCTGCCCGACGTGCGCTCGGTGCTGGACAGCATGATCCCCAGCTACGTGTCCGGTTTTATTTACAGCGCCCTCATCGACAGCTTCTGCTGTGAGCAGGACGCCCGCATGACCGCCATGGACAGCGCCAACCGCAACGCGGAGAAGCTTCTGGGCGAGCTCTCCTTACAGTATAACCGGGTGCGGCAGGCGGCCATCACCCAGAGCATCACCGAGGTGTCCGCCGGAGCCCGTGCCCAGCGTCAAAAAAATAAGGGGTGAGGAATATGGAACGAGGGATTATCGCGCAGATATCCGGCCCCGTGGTGGACGTGGAGATCGTCAGCGGGGAGCTGCCCCGGCTGCGGGAAATGCTCACCGTGGAGAAGGACGGGGAGCGCCGGGTCATGGAAGTGGCCCAGCACACCGGGGGCAATACGGTGCGCTGCATCATGCTCTCCCCCAGCGAGGGGCTGTCCCGGGGCTTGGCGGTGGACGTGCCCGGGCACACCATTGAGGTGCCCGTGGGCAAGGCCACCCTGGGCCGTATGTTCAACGTGCTGGGCCAGCCCATCGACGGGGAGGGCCCGGTGCCCGAGGGCACACCCACCCAGCCCATCTACCGCCAGCCCCCCTCCTTCGAGGAGCAGAGCCCCGCGGTGGAGATTCTGGAAACGGGCATCAAGGTCATCGACCTGCTGGAGCCCTACCCCCGGGGGGGCAAGATCGGCCTGTTCGGCGGCGCCGGCGTAGGCAAGACCGTGCTCATCCAGGAGCTGATCCACAACGTGGCCATGGAGCACGGCGGCTACTCCATCTTCACCGGCGTGGGGGAGCGCAGCCGTGAGGGCAACGACCTGTGGCGGGAGATGCGGGAGAGCGGCGTGTCCGACAAGACCGCCCTGGTGTTCGGCCAGATGAACGAGTCCCCCGGCGTGCGGATGCGGGTGGCCCTGTCCGGGCTTACCATGGCGGAGTACTTCCGGGACGCGGAGCGCAAGGACGTGCTGCTGTTCATCGACAACATCTTCCGCTTTGTCCAGGCGGGCAGCGAGGTGTCCACCCTGCTGGGCCGTATGCCCTCCGCGGTGGGCTACCAGCCCACCCTGGCCAACGAGATGGGCGAATTGCAGGAGCGGATCGCCTCCACCAAGAAGGGCTCCGTCACCTCGGTGCAGGCGGTGTACGTCCCGGCGGACGACCTGACCGACCCGGCCACCGCCACCACCTTCGCCCACCTGGACGCCACCACCGTGCTCAGCCGGAAGATCTCCGAGCAGGGCATCTATCCGGCGGTGGATCCCCTGGAGTCCTCCTCCCGGATTCTGGAGGCGGACATCGTGGGGGAGAAGCACTACCGGGTGGCCCGGCAGGTGCAGGAGATTTTGGAAAAGTACAACGAATTGCAGGACATCATCGCCATCCTGGGCATGGACGAGCTGAGCGACGACGACCGGCGCACCGTGGCCCGGGCCCGGCGGATTCAGCGGTTCCTGGCCCAACCCACCCATGTGGCGGAAAAGTTCACCGGCATACCCGGCGTGTACGTCCCGCTGAAGGATACCCTGGAGAGCTTCGACGCCATCGTGTCTGGCCAGCTGGATCAGTATCCCGAGGCCGCCTTCTACAATGTGGGCTCCTGGCGGGACGTGGTGGAGAAGGCAAAAAAGCTCGAGGCGGGTGAGCTGTAATGGACGCCTTTCAGGTACACATTCTGGCCGCCGACCGCACCTTCTATGAGGGGCCCTGCGTCAGCCTCACCATCCCCACCAGCGACGGGGAGCAGGGCATCCTGGCCCACCACAGCCCCATGATCGCCGCCGTCCAGCCCGGAACGCTGCGCTGGCAGGCCCCGGACGGCGAGGTAGAGCTGGCCGCCGTCTCCCCCGGCATGGTGAAGGTGGAGAAGAACGAGGTGCTGGTGCTGGTGGACTCTGCCGAGCGCCCGGAGGAGATCGACGAGGTGCGGGCCCGCCGGGAGGCTGACGAGGCCCGGGAGGCCCTGCTGCAAAAAAAGAGCCGCCAGGAGCATCAGGTGGCCCAGGCCACCCTGGCCCGGGCGCTGAACCGCCTGCGGGTCAAGTCCCACGGCGTCGGGCGGTAGTCCCCGCCGGTACAGCGTTTCAACAAAGCAAGACCGCACAGCTGCGCCCGCGTCGCGTTGTGCGGTCTTGTCCAACCATGGAGAGAAAGGCCGTGTCCCCCTATGTATGACCTATATGATCTGGCCCTGTTTCTGCTGATCTACTCCTTCCTGGGCTGGGCGGCGGAGGCGGGGTACTACGCTGTAGTGCGCCGGAGGTTCTGCAACCGAGGCGTAGTGGCTCTGCCGCTGGTGCTGTCCTACGGCTTCACCTTTGTGCTGCTGCTGATCGTCCTGCCCACCCTGGCGGGGCGGCACCTTCTGTCCTTCCTGGCCACCCTGGCGGTGTCCTCGGTGGTGGAGCGCATCGGCGACCACTTTTTCCAGCGGGTGGGTCCCAAGATCCGGTGGAACCAGGAGCGCAGCCGCCTGCTGTCCGGCACCGGGAAGGGACTGGCCGCCTCCCTGCTGGTGGCGGCGGTGTACTACCTGACCTATCTTGTCATCCACCCGGTGCTGCTGGCGGGGGTGCTGCTGATCCCAGAGATCGTCCGGCACATTGTGGTGCTGGCGGCGCTGGCCCTCATCGGCCTGGACTTCGCCGCCGTGTTCTATGCCGTGCGCACCGGGGACGCCTCCCGGTACGAGGCACTACAGGCGGGCAGCGGCCAGAAGAAGCTGGCGGATCGGATTTACCGCGCCGTCTGGAAGCGCCTTCAAAAAGCCTATCCCGGCCTGGAGCAAAGCCCTGGGGCGGAGGAAGGGGCCTACACCTTTGCCAAGGGCCTGTGCTGGGACAAGCTGGTGTGGGTGTTCTTGATCTCCGCCCTGCTGGGGGATATCATCGAGACCTTCTGGTGCGGCCTGGTGGACGGCCAGTGGATGAACCGCTCCAGCGTGCTCTACGGCCCCTTCAGCTTTGTGTGGGGGCTGGGGGCGGTGGTGCTCACCGTGGCCCTCCAGGGGCTGGCGGACAAAAACGACCGCTATGTGTTCCTGGCCGGGTTTGTGGTGGGGGGCGCCTATGAGTACTTATGCAGCGTGTTCACCGAGCTGGTATTCGGCACCGTGTTCTGGGACTACAGCGAGATGCCGCTGAACATCGGCGGGCGCACCAACGTGCTGTTCTGCTTCTTCTGGGGCGTGCTGGCGGTGGTGTGGATCAAGGGGATCTACCCGCCCATGTCCAGGGGGATCGAGTCCCTCCCCGCCCTGGCGGGCAAGCTTCTCACCTGGATCGTGGTGTTCGTCATGGCCTGCAACGCCCTGCTCACCAGCGCCGCCATGATCCGCTACGGCGGCCGGGCCGTCCAGCCCGAGCCCGCCAACGCCTTTGAGGAGTTCCTGGACAGCCAGTACGGGGACCAGCGGATGGAGGAGCGCTGGCCCAACATGATCGTCACTGGCAACGAGGGCGGGGCACCGTGAACCGGGATCTCAGCAAAGGGCCGGTGATGGGCTCCATGCTGGCCTTCGCCGTCCCCATGATTTTGGGTGACCTGCTCCAGCAGTGCTATAATATCGCGGACACCCTTATCGTGGGGCGGTATCTGGGCAAAAACGCCCTGGCGGCGGTGGGCTCGTCCTTCACTCTGATGACTTTCCTCACCTCCATCCTGCTGGGCCTGTGCATGGGCAGCGGGGCGGTGTTCTCCATCCGTTTCGGCCAGCGGGACGAGGACGGCCTGCGGGAGGGGGCCCACGCCTCCTTCGTCCTCATCGCAGCGCTGGCCCTGACGCTGAACGCTCTGGCCTTTGCCTGCCTGGACGGCATCCGGAGCCTTCTCCAGGTGCCGGACGCGGTGTGGCCCATGATGCGGGAATACCTGGCCGTCATCTTCTGCGGCATCGCCGCCACCTTCCTCTATAACTACTTCGCCTCCTTCCTGCGGGCGGTGGGCAATTCCGTGGTTCCGCTGGCCTTTCTGGCCGCCTCTGCGGCGTTGAACATTGTCCTGGATCTCTGGTTTGTGCTGGGGCTGGAGCGGGGCGTGGCAGGGGCCGCCGAGGCCACCGTCCTGGCCCAGTATGCCTCTGGCCTGGGCATATCCGCCTACACCCTGATCCGCCACCCGGAGCTGCGCCCCGGCCAGGGCCGCTTCCGCCTGCGCCTGCGCCGGGTGCGGGAGATCGCCGGCTTCTCCGTCCTCACCTGCGTGCAGCAGTCGGTGATGAACCTGGGCATCCTGATGGTGCAGGGGCTGGTGAACAGCTTTGGTCCCACGGTGATGGCCGCCTTTGCCGCAGCGGTGAAAATTGACTCATTCGCCTATATGCCGGTGCAGGACTTCGGCAACGCCTTTTCCACCTTCATCGCCCAGAACTACGGCGCGAGACAGGAGAAGCGCATCCGCCGGGGGCTTCGGGGCGCGGTGGCCGTATCGCTGGTGTTCTGCGTGCTATCCTCCGCCCTGGTGTGCCTGTTCGCCGCCCCTCTCATGGGCCTGTTCACCGAGCCCGGAGATCTGGAGACGGTGGCGGAGGGGGTGCGCTACCTGCGCATTGAGGGGGCGTTCTACGCCGGCATCGGCTGCCTGTTCCTGCTGTACGGCCTGTACCGGGCCCTGGGCAGGCCGGGTATGTCGGTGGTGCTGACGGTGATCTCCCTGGGCACCCGGGTGGCCCTGGCCCACCTGCTGTCCGCCCTCCCCAGCCTGGGCGTGGTGGGGATCTGGTGGTCGGTGCCCATCGGCTGGGCGCTGGCGGATTTGGCGGGGTTGGGCTACTACCTGCTGCGGCAGAAGCAGCTGTTCCTCTGGCCCGAGCCCTCCTCCGAGGCATAAAGGCCGCCACCCTCCCTGCGGGAACTGGGCCCCCTGCCGATCTCCAGTGCTGGCGGCTCCTCTCCCCTGCCATACGCGTCCCCGGCTCCCGTTGGCGGAGCCGGGGACGCTTTTTGCTCTCTTGTCACAATTTTCACAAGGTTTTTTTGAAATTTCTATTGGCTTTTGGCAAAATTCATGGTATTCTAAAGATAGTTCAGGTCATGAGGAGGTATATTGAATGACGTTAAAGGAAGTCCGTGATATCCTGCACGCGGAGGTGCTGTGCGGGGAGGAGCTGCTGGATACCGAGGTGCGCTCCGCCTGCGGCAGCGACTTTATGAGCGACGTGCTGGCCTACGTGAAGAATCAGGCCCTGCTGCTCACGGGGCTGGTCAATCCTCAGGTGGTACGTACCGCCGAGATGATGGACATGAAGTGCATCGTCTTTGTCCGGGGCAAGCAGCCCGACGAGGCCATTTTGGATCTGGCCCAGGATCGGCAGCTGGTGGTGCTGGCCACCAAGGAACGGATGTACAACGCCTGCGGCCTTTTGTACATCAACGGCCTGCGGGAGTGAGCGCCATGGACGACTGCATCACCCTCACCTACCAGGTAGAGGGGGGCGACCTCACCCACGCGGGGGAGGCGTCCTCCGGCGTCAAGCAGGCCCTGCGGAAGCTGGGGCTGGATCCCAGCGTGATCCGCCGGGTGTCCGTGTGTATGTACGAGGGCGAGATCAACATGGTCATCCACGCCAACGGCGGCACCGCCCGGGTGGACGTGGGGCTGGACGACGTCACCATCACCCTCACCGACACCGGCCCCGGCATCCCCGACATCGACAAGGCCATGCAGGCGGGCTTTACCACCGCCGCCGACTCGGTGCGGGATCTGGGCTTCGGGGCGGGCATGGGCCTGCCCAACATGAAAAAGTACAGCGACGAGATGACGGTGGACTCCACCGTCGGCGTGGGCACCACCGTCACCATGGTGGTGCGCATTGAGTGAAGCGCCCGGGACCTCGCGCTTTGCATCAAAACCGAAGGAGGTAACCGGCGTGCGCCACTCTGTCTCCCTCAACCTGAAAAAATGCCGGGGCTGCACCACCTGCATCAAGAGCTGCCCCACGGAGGCCATCCGCGTGCGCAGCGGCAAGGCCACCATCCTGCCCAACCGCTGCATCGACTGCGGCACCTGCGTCCAGGTGTGCCCCCATCAGGCGGTGCAGTCCGTCCGCAGCGACTTCTATATGCTCAAGCGGTTCCAGTATAATATCGCTGTGCCCGACCCCGCCCTCTACGCCCAGTTCCACCACCTGGACGACATCAACATCGTCCTCAACGGCCTGCTGTCCATCGGGTTCGACGATGTGTACGAGTCTGCGGCGGCGGCGGAGCTGCTGGCAGACTGTCTGGATCACCGCACCGGGGACGGCACCCTCAAGCCGGAGCTCTCCCCCGCCTGTCCCGCGGTGGTGCGGCTGATCTGCATCCGCTTCCCCGACCTGCTGGGCCACATCGCCCCGGTGATCACCCCCCTGGAGCTGGCCGCCATCCTGGCCCGCCGGAGGGCAGCAGAGGCCACCGGCCTGTCCCCCGACGAGATCGGCGTGTTCACCATCGTCCCCTGCACCTCCCAGCTCACCGCCGCCGCCGCGCCCGAGGGGCTGAAGCGGCAGGTGGTGGACGGGGCCTTCGCCATCCGGGACGTCTACCTGGCCCTGCTGGAGCCCATGCGCCAGCTGGACCTGGACAACCTGAAGCCCATGGCAGCGGGGGCCGCCGGGGTGAGCTGGGCCTTTGCCGGGGGCGAGGCCCTGTCCCGCCGGGACAAAAACTACATCGCCGTGGACGGCATCAACAACGTGATCCGCATTTTGGAGGAGATCGAGGACGGCCGTATGCCCGAGGCGGACTTCATCGAGCTGCGGGCCTGCACCCAGGGCTGTTTAGGGGGCTGTCTCAACGTGGAAAACCCCTTCACCGCCAAAATGCGGCTGAAGGGTCTGATGTCCAACCTCTCCCCCGTCCGGCCTCGGACCGCCGACCGGGAGGAGGTCAGCGACATTTTAGACTACACCAAGAAGCCGGAGTTCCTGCCCACCTTCCAGTTGGACTCCAACCGCCGCCGGGCCATGGAGAAGATGCGGGCCATCCAGAAGCTGGAGGACCAGCTCCCCGGCCTACGGTGCGGCTCCTGCGGGGCCCCCTCCTGTCGGGCCTTCGCCGAGGACGTGGTGATGGGCCGGGCCAGCGAGGACGACTGCATCTTCAAGGTGCGGGAGCGGATGCAGCACATGGCGGGCCGCACCGATGCGGACGAGTACCTCCCCGCCCCCTTCCGCCGCCACCAGGACGACGCCTGCGGCGGCTTGCCCCCGCTGCTGGACGACCGGTGAAAGGACGGTGAAGTGATGACGGTACAAGGCTTGATTGACGCCATCCCCCTCACGGTGTTCCATCTGGACGACCCAGATCGCCCAGTGGAGGGGGGCTACTGCGGCGACCTGCTCAGCTGGGTGATGGGCCGGGCCCCCGCCGGGGGCGCGTGGCTCACCATCATGAGCAACGTAAACGTGGCGGCGGTGGCCGCCCTGTCCGACGCCGCCTGCGTGGTGCTGGCGGAGGGCGTGATCCCCGATCCCCCCCTGCTGGACAAAGCCCGGGCCCAGGGGATCACCCTGCTGGGGACGGATCTGTCCGTGTTCGACTGCGCCGTCCGGCTGGGCGGGCTGATCAGGACGTAGAAACCAAGAGAAATGGAGGCCGGGCCATGGGACAATACGCATTCGACCTCCATCTTCACTCCTGTCTTTCGCCCTGCGGCGGGGAGGACAACACCCCCGCCAACCTGGCGGGAATGTGCGCCCTGGCGGGGCTGGAGGTGGTGGCCCTCACCGACCACAACACCTGCGGCAACTGCGCCGCCTTTTGCCGGGCGGCGGAGCACTACGGCCTGCTGGCCCTGCCGGGGATGGAGCTGACTACCGTGGAGGAGGCCCATGTGGTGTGCCTGTTCCCAGGACTGGCTGAGGCGGACGCCTTCTCCGCCCTGGTGCGGGAAAAGCTGCCCCCTCTGAAGAACAACCCCGCCGTCTTTGGCCCCCAGATCTACATGAACGAGGAGGATCGGACGCTGGGGGAGGAGGACGCCTTCCTGGCCGGGGCCTCCGCCATCGGTATTAACGACGTGACGGCGTTGGCGGCCTCCTTCGGCGGCGTGGCCTACCCCGCCCACATCGACCGGCCCTCCTTCTCCCTGCTGGCCAACCTGGGGCTTTGGGATCCGGCCATGGGCTTTTCGGTGGCGGAGATCTCCAAAAACTGCCCCCCCGACCTGTTTGACCGGCCCGACCTGCGGGGGATTCCCCACTTCGACGGCAGCGACGCCCACTACCTGGATCAGATCCGGGATGCCCACCAGTATATGGAGCTGCCTGAGCGCACCCCACAGGCCGCCTTGGCCTGGCTCCGGGCAGGCGTGCCAGCTTCGGATGGAATTTCCTGACGAATTTTAACGGAATTTATGCTGTTAGCTTGGACAAACTGCCGGTTCCTGTGGTAGAATAGACGTAACGTGCCCGGGTGATCGTTTGGCAGACTGTTCGCCCGGGTATTCTCTTACCCTGTGATCCAATCACCGGGGCGGCGGCAGGCTGTGGCCGCCCCATATCAAGTACAAGGAGGAAGCAAAATGCCTAACTGCAAAACCGCAGTACCTTACCGGGGCACCCCGGAGCAGGAGGAGCGCCTGCGCCAGGTCATTGAGGCGCACAAGGGCCAGCCCGGGGCCACCATGCCGGTGCTCCAGGCCGCCCAGGAGATCTTCGGCTATCTGCCGGAGGAGGTTCAGATCATGGTGGCCGAGGGGCTGGATATTCCCCTGTCCGAGATCTACGGCGTGGCCAGCTTTTACTCCTTCTTCTCCCTCAACCCCAAGGGGAAGTACCAGATCTCCGTGTGCCTGGGCACCGCCTGTTACGTAAAGGGCGCGGCGGACGTGCTGAACGCGGTGGAGAAGAAGCTGAACATCGCCCCCGGCGGCATCACCACCGACGGGCTGTTCTCCCTGGATGCCTGCCGGTGCATCGGCGCCTGCGGCCTGGCCCCCGTCATGATGATCAACGACGACGTGTACGGCCGCCTCACCGCCGCCCAGGTGGGCCCCATCCTGGACGAATACATCAAGAAGGGATGAAGGAGTTGTCCCTGCACCTGCTGGACGTGGCGAAAAACTCGGTGGCGGCGGGGGCGGCCCACGTGTCCATCACCCTGGACGAGGATCAGAACGGCTGGCTGACCATCGCCATCGCCGACGACGGACGGGGCATGGCCCCGGAGTTCCTGGCCCGGGTCACCGACCCCTTCACCACCACCCGCACCACCCGAAAGGTGGGACTGGGCCTGCCCCTACTGCGGCTGACGGCGGAGCAGACCGGCGGCTCTTTGTCCATCGACAGCACCCTGGGGGTGGGCACCACCCTCACCGCCCGCTTCCAGCGGCGGCACCTGGACTGTCCCCCCCTGGGGGATCTGCCCGGGGCGGTGGCGCTGCTCATCCAGGGCAGCCCGGACATGGAGCTCACCTACCGCCACACCACCCCCAAGGGGGAGGCGGCGCTGTCCACAGCGGAGCTGCGGGACATTTTAGGCGACATCTCCCTGGCGGAGCCGGAGGTGTTCGCCTGGATCCAGGACTATCTGACCGAGCAGGAAAACGAAGTGGCGGTGGACGCGAGCCCCACCGCCGTAAGCGAAGGAGAGGTACAATGAAAAGCTTAGAAGAACTGAAGGCCATCCGGGAAAAAATGAAGCGCCAGATGGATCTGCGGGAGAACGACGAGAGCAACATCCGGGTGGTGGTGGGCATGGCCACCTGCGGCATCGCCGCCGGCGCCCGCCCCGTGATGACCGCCTTTTTGGACGAGATCAGCCGCCGGGGCCTGACCAATGTCACCGTGTCCCAGACGGGCTGCATCGGCGTGTGCCGGCTGGAGCCGGTGGCCGAGGTGTTTGTCCCCGGGGAGGAAAAGGTGACCTACGTGCGCCTGCGCCCGGAGATGGTCCCCGCCATCGTGGAGCAGCACCTGGTAAACCACAGCGTGGTGCAGGACTATACCATCGGCGCCGCCGAATAATTGGAGGGAGGAAACACATATGAGCCATATCCGAAGCCACATCATGGTGTGCACCGGCACCGGCTGCACCTCCTCCGACAGCCCCAAGCTCATCACCGCCTTTGAGGAGGAGCTGAAGCTGGAGGGCATGGATCAGGAGGTCCGGGTGGTCAAGACCGGCTGCTTCGGCCTGTGCGCCATGGGCCCCATCGTCATGGTGTTCCCCGAGGGGGCGTGCTACACCCGGGTCACCGTGGACGACGTTCATGAGATCGTGGCCGAGCATATCGTCAAGGGCCGTATCGTCACCCGCCTGCTCCACATGGAGGGCGAGGCGGGTCAGTCCGTCACGTCCCTGAACGAGACCCAGTTCTACAAGCACCAGCTGCGTATCGCCCTGCGCAATTGCGGCGTCATCAACCCCGAGTCCATCGACGAGTACATCGGCGTGGACGGCTACACCGCCCTGGAGCGGATCCTCACCGAAAAGACCCCGCCCCAGGAGATCATCGACGCGCTGAAGAAGTCCGGCCTCCGGGGCCGGGGCGGCGCGGGCTTCCCCACCGGCAACAAGTGGCAGTTCACCTATGACGCCAAGAGCGACGACGGCGTCAAGTACGTGTGCTGCAACGCCGACGAGGGCGACCCCGGCGCGTTCATGGACCGCTCCGTGCTGGAGGGCGACCCCTTCTCCGTCATCGAGGCCATGACCATCGCGGGCTACGCCATCGGCTCCAGCCAGGGCTACATCTACATCCGGGCCGAGTACCCCATCGCCGTCAAGCGGCTGGAGCTGGCCATCAAGGAGGCGGAGGACTACGGTCTGCTGGGCGACGATATCCTGGGCTCCGGCTTCTCCTTCCACCTGGAGCTGCGGCTGGGCGCCGGCGCCTTCGTGTGCGGCGAGGAGACCGCCCTCATGACCTCCATCGAGGGCCACCGGGGCGAGCCCCGGCCCCGTCCCCCCTTCCCCGCCGTCAAGGGCCTGTTCGGCAAGCCCACCCTGCTGAACAACGTGGAGACCTACGCCAACATCACCTGGATCCTCAACAACGGCTGGGAGAAGTTCGCCGCCATCGGCACCGAGAAGTCCAAGGGCACCAAGGTGTTCGCCCTGGGCGGCAAGATCAACAACACAGGCCTGGTGGAGGTCCCCATGGGCACCCCCCTGCGCACCATCATCGAGGACATCGGCGGCGGCATCCCCAACGGCAAGAAGTTCAAGGCCGCTCAGACCGGCGGCCCCTCCGGCGGCTGCATCCCCGCCGAGCTCATTGACACCCCCATCGACTATGACTCCCTCACCGCCATCGGCTCCATGATGGGCTCCGGCGGCCTGATTGTCATGGACGAGGACAACTGCATGGTGGACATCGCCAAGTTCTTCCTGGAGTTCTGCGTGGACGAGTCCTGCGGCAAGTGCGTCCCCTGTCGGATCGGCACCAAGCGGCTGTACGATCTGCTGTGCAAGATCACCGACGGCAAGGGCACCCTGGAGGATCTGGACACCATTGAGGAGCTGTGCCACCACCTGAAGGACTCCGCCCTGTGCGCCTTGGGCCAGTCCGCCCCCAACCCTGTGCTGTCCACCCTGAAGTATTTCCGGGACGAGTACGTGGCCCACGTGGTGGAGAAGCGGTGCCCTGCCGGGGTGTGCCGCAACCTCACCCGGTACATCATCGACCCGGGCAAGTGCAAGGGCTGCACCCTGTGCGCCCGGAACTGCCCGGTGAACGCCATCTCCGGCGCGGTAAAGGCCCCCCACGTCATCGATCAGAACAAGTGCATCCACTGCGGCCTGTGCCAGACCAACTGCCGCTTCGACGCCATCTCCAAAGCGTAAGGGAGGGAAGAATACACGATGGAACCCAAAATGGTTAACTTGAAAATCAATGATATCCCCGTCACCGTCCCCGAGGGAACCACGGTGCTGGAGGCCGCCCGGGCCGCGGGCTTCAAGATCCCCTCCCTGTGCTACCTGAAGGACGTCAACGAGATCGGCTCCTGCCGGATCTGCGTGGTGGAGGTGAAGGGCGCCCGCTCGCTGATGGCGTCCTGCGTCTACCCCGTCAGCGAGGGCATGGAGGTGCAGACCAACACCCCCAAGGTGCGCCACTCCCGGCAGCTCTCCCTGGAGCTGATCCTGTCCAACCACCGGATGGACTGCCTGACCTGCGCCCGCAACGCCCACTGTGAGCTGCGGGAGCTGGCGGCGGAGTTCCAGATCGACGCGGTGCGCTACGCCAACGACCTGATGGTGCCCCAGATTGAGGCCTCCGCCCTGCATCTGGTGCGGGACAACTCCAAGTGCATCCTGTGCCGCCGGTGCACCGCCGCCTGCCGCAAGTACCAGTCCGTGGGCGTCATCGGCCCCAACGACCGGGGCTTCATGACCCACATCGGCTCCGCCTTCGACCGGGATCTGGCCGAGGTGGACTGCGTGTCCTGCGGCCAGTGTCTGGTGGCCTGCCCCACCGGCGCCCTCAGCGAGCAGGACTCCATCCCCGAGGTGCTGGCCGCCCTCCACGACCCCAACAAGCACGTGGTGGTGGGCCCCGCCCCCTCCGTCCGGGTCACCCTGGGCGAGTGCTTCGATATGCCCATCGGCACCAATGTGGAGGGCAAGATGGTGTCCGCCCTGCGCCGTCTGGGCTTCGACAAGGTGTTCGACGTGGACACCGCCGCCGACTTCACCATCATGGAGGAGGGCACCGAGTTCCTGGACCGTCTCCAGAACGGCGGCACCCTGCCCATGATCACCTCCTGCTCCCCCGGCTGGATCCGGTTCTGCGAGCAGCATTACCCCGAGTTCATCCCCTCCCTGTCCTCCTGCAAGTCTCCCCAGCAGATGTTCGGCGCGCTGGTTAAGAGCTACTACGCCGAGAAGGCGGGCATCGATCCCAAGGATATCTACGTGGTGTCCATCATGCCCTGCACCGCCAAGAAGTACGAGGTCAAGCGGGAGGAGCAGCGCATGGCCAACGGCTGTATGCCGGTGGACGCCTCCCTCACCACCCGGGAGCTGGCCCGGATGATCACCCAGGCGGGCATGATGTTCGATCACCTGCCCGACGGCGAGTTCGACCCCATGCTGGGCATCTCCACCGGCGCGTCCGTCATCTTCGGCGCCACCGGCGGCGTGATGGAGGCCGCCCTGCGCACCGTGGCGGCCAAGCTGATGGGCGACGCCGACGCCCCCCTGGAGTTCCACGAGGTGCGGGGCATCAAGGACATCAAGGAGGCGACCTACGAGCTGCCCGGCCGCACCGTGAAGGTGTGCGTGGCCTCCGGTCTGGCCAACGCCAAGATCGTGCTGGACGGGCTCAAGTCCGGCGAGCTGCACTATGACTTCATCGAGTTCATGGCCTGCCCCGGCGGCTGCGTCAACGGCGGCGGCCAGCCCCTCCACGCCTCCTCCGTACGCTCCTTCACCGATCTGCGTACCCTGCGGGCTCAGGCGCTCTACAAGCAGGACGAGGCCATGCCCCACCGCCGCAGCCACGAGAGCCCGGTGGTCAAGGAGGTCTACGAGACCTACCTGGGCGAGCCCGGCGGCCACAAGGCCCATGAGATTCTCCACTGCACCTATGTGCCCCAGACCCGCTACCGCACCTGAGTTTTATCAGTCTCCCCCCGGCCTCGCCGGGGGGAGATCTCTTTTCTTCGCCCCGCTGCTGCACCCTTTACGTTCGCCCCAGCCGCACCCTCCAAATCGGCATTTTGCCGCTTCTTAAAAAAATCTTACAATTCTCCCCGCTGGTTTCTTAACCCTCCAGGTGTATACTATCTGTACCGATACGGATAGTACAGTTTAGGCAGTACAGGGCCGCAGGAGCGCGGCGCAAACCAGTTGGAGGGAATCGCTATGTCAATTCTGGAAGTCAACCACGTGAAAAAAATCTATTCCACCCGCTTCGGAGCTCAAAAGGTGGAGGCCCTGGCCGACGTATCCTTCACCGTGGAGGAGGGGGAGTACGTGGCCATCATGGGCGAGTCCGGCTCAGGCAAAACCACTCTGCTGAACATTTTGGCAGCGCTGGACAGGCCCACCGCCGGCACCGTCCTACTGGGCGGGCGGGATCTGGGCAGCCTCCGGGAGAAGGAGTTGGCCGCCTTCCGCCGGGACAACCTGGGCTTCGTGTTCCAGGACTTCAACCTGCTGGACACCTTCTCCCTCCGGGACAACATCCTCCTCCCCCTGGTGCTGGCGGGGAAGAAGTATCAGGAGATGGTGCGCCGCCTGGCCCCCCTGGCCGAGGCGCTGGGCATCCAGCAGCTGCTGGACAAATACCCCTACGAGGTGTCCGGCGGGCAGAAGCAGCGGTGCGCCGTGGCCCGGGCGCTGATCACCCAGCCCCAGATCGTGCTGGCCGACGAACCCACCGGCGCCCTGGACTCCCGGGCGGCGGACAGCCTGATGGATCTGTTCAGCCAGATCAACCGGACGGGCCAGACGGTGCTCATGGTCACCCACTCCACCGCCGCCGCCAGTCGGGCGGGCCGGGTGCTGTTCATCCGGGACGGCCGGTTGTACCACCAGCTCTACCGGGAGAACCGCACCGACGGCCAGATGTACCGCCTCATCACCGAAACCCTCACCCGGCTCACCGACGGAGGTGAGAAACGTGCGTAACGGCCTTTATCCCAAGCTGGCTGCCCGGGGGATGCGGCAGAACCACCGCTTCTTTGTCCCCTACCTGCTGGCCCTGGCGGGACTCACCGCCGCCTTTTACGTCATGTCCGCCCTGTGCGCCGACCCCGGCGTGCTGGAGATGCGGGGCTTTGCCTACGTGATGGTGATGATGCAGATCGGGATGTTCGTGGCGGGGGTGCTGTCCACGGTGCTGCTGCTGTACATCAACAGCTTCCTGATGAAGCAGCGCAAAAAGGAGCTGGGCCTCTACAACATCCTGGGCATGGGCAAGGGGAACATCGCCCTGATCCAGTGCTGGGAGAGCCTGTATACCGCCCTCATCGGCATTGGCGGCGGGCTGGTGTTGGGGGTGGTGTTCCACAAGCTGGCCACCGTGGCCCTGGTCTCCCTGCTCCAGTTCTCCATCCCCTTCCACGCCTCCTTCTCCCTGCCCGCCATGGTGGAGACGGCGGTGTTCTTCGGGCTGCTGCTCCTGCTGGCCCTGGCGCTGAACCTGTTCCGGGTGCGGCTGAGCAAGCCCATTGAGCTGCTCCACGGCGGCAGCGTGGGAGAGAAGGAGCCCCGCACCCGCTGGCTCATGGCGGTGATCGGGGCCGTCTGCCTGGGGGCGGGCTACTTCATCGCCGTGGTCACCAAGGATCCCGCCCAGGCTATGGCGTTCTACTTCCTAGCCGTTATCCTGGTCATCATCGGCACCTACTGCCTGTTCACCGCCGGGAGCATCGCCCTGCTGAAGCTGCTGCGGAAGAACAAGGGCTTCTATTACCAGACCGGCCACTTCATCGGCATATCCGGGATGCTCTACCGCATGAAGCGCAACGCCGTGGGGCTGGCCAACATCTGCATTTTGTCCACCATGGTGATGGTGATGATCTCGGGCACCCTGGCCCTCTACCTGGGGCAGGGGGAGATCATCGCCGCCCAGTACCCCGCCAGCCTCAACATGACCGTCCACTACGATCCCGCTTACAACCAGACGCTGAACCGGGAGGAGGCCGAGGGGCTGATCCGGCGGTTCGCGGCGGATCAGAACGTCCCCATCACCAGCCTGCGCTCGGTGGAGTTCCTCCACTTCAATGCCCTGGCCAACCCGGATACCCGCCGCCTGGAGGTGGGCGCCCAGGGGGCAAACAACGACCGCAGGGCCGTCTACCTCCTCACCGCCCAGGACTACGCCGCCCTGACGGGAAACGCCGCCCCGGCGCTCCAGCCGGGGGAGACGGTGGTATGCGGCCAGCTGCCCCCCGGTTTCGGCCCTGAGCTCACCATCCAGGGGATCAGCGGGAGCAGCGAGGCCGGCGCGCCGAAATCCCTTACCGTGACCGGTTCCCTGCCGGTCATCACCCACTTTGACACCACCTTCGACATGAGCGAGACCCTGTGCCTGGTGCTGTCCGATTCCACGGAAATCATGGAGTTCTGGGCCCTCCAGAGCGGGGCGCTGGACAACTACGCCGCCGACCTGGTCACCACCCTGCTGGTGGATCTGGACTGCACCACCGAGGAGGAGCTGGCCCTAATGGACGCCTGGTCGGACGCCTCCGTCTGTGAGGACTTCTTCGACGGCACCGGTGACTGGGACTTCTGGCGGGTGGAATCCCGGGCGGAAATGGCGGTGGATGGCTACGCCATGGCGGGAGGCTTCCTGTTCCTGGGCCTGCTCCTGGGGATCATTTTCCTCATGGCCACGGTGCTCATTATCTACTACAAGCAGGTGTCCGAGGGCTATGAGGATCAGGGCCGGTTCGAGATCATGCGTAAGGTGGGCCTGAGCCGCCGGGAGGTGAAGTCCTCCATCCGCAGCCAGGTGCTCCTGGTGTTCTTCCTGCCCATCGCGGTGGCGGCCATCCACATCCTGTTCGACTTCAACCTGGTGGCCCGTATGCTCACCATGTTCGGGGTGCGCAATGTGATGACAGTCGTACTGTGTACCGGCGGGACGCTGCTGGCCTTCCTGGCGGTGTACGCCGTGGTGTACCTGCTCACCGCCCGCACCTACTACAAGATCGTCAAATAGCGGATATTTGGCCCCTCCCGCCGCCGGGAGGGGCCTTTTTTGTGTCTTTTTGTCCTTTGCGCACTTGTGCTGGTCCCAGTTTTCTATTATAGTGGTTTCAAATCCTACACAAAGGAGGGCGCGTATGGCCAGAATCATTGTGTTCGGCGACATTGACGTCTCCCCACTGTACCTGACCCTGGACGATTACCGGGAAATCACCCTGGCAGGCAAATGGCCCCTCTGCCTCTACGTGGAGGCAGGCTATCACGACATCGCCGCCACCACGATCACCAAGTTCCAGCGCAACGTCAAGACATCCAATGACAGCTTCCTGGGCTGGGCGGCAAACGCCATGACCAACGGCATGAACTCCAGCATTGCGGGCCGGATCGAACTGGAGGACGACGAGATCCTGCTGATCCAGGTCAAGAACTCCCTCACCAAATCCTACATCTATAACCGGATGGTGTCCGAATCCGAGGCGGAACGGTTTCTGGACATAGACTCCGTCGTCAACTACGGGGAGCGGGCCCCCGGCGAGAAAAACAAGTGGGTGGCCTTCTTCCTATGCCTGTTCTTGGGGTTCCTGGGGGCACACCGCTTTTATGAGGGGAAGATCGCCACCGGCATCCTGTATCTGTGCACCCTGGGCCTGGGCGGGATCGGCGTGATCGTGGATCTGGTCAAGATCTGGCAGCGATCCGGATCGGCTGCCCCCGCGTCGGAGCGGGCCGCCGATCCACGCCCCTCGTCCGCCGGAGGCGCCGTCCTGGCCGTCATGCTGGTGGTGCTGGTGGTAGTCGTCCTGGGCGCTGCGCTGCTGTTTGCCCGCTCGTCCCTCACCGCGTACCGCCCCATGCCCCTGGAGGTCACGGATCCGGCAGATACTCCCTCTCCTCCGGAGGACACCCCGGAGCCCGACCCCGCCGCCGGCTTCATCTTCCCCCACAGCGACAAGGGGCTCATCGGCCAGTGGGAGGTGGAGTCCCTGTCGGACAGCGAGCTGAACTATGCCATCAACGAGATCTACGCGCGCCACGGCTACATCTTCCGCAGCGCGGAGCTGGTGGAGTATTACAGCCAATGCCCCTGGTACACCCCCACCACTCCCTCCGACGAGTTTTCCGTGGACTGCTTCAACCAGTACGAGCAGCAGAACTGGAAGTTGCTGGTGGACGAGCGCAGCGCCCGAAAGAGCGCGGACTGAGCAAAACGGGCGAGTCGTCCCCCACGCCGCCTGAAAATCCGCCGGGACAGGCAAGTTCTCCCCCTCCCCCGCATAGTCTCTCCCACGGGGGGTGAGGCCATGCTGAGGCTGCTCAGGCAAAAACAGGTGCGGGACGCGCTGGCGGGGCTGGCGCTGCTCATCGCCACCCTCGCGCTGGTATTCTCCCCCGCGGAGGCCATCGCCGGGGCCAAGGATGGACTGACCCTATGCTTCAACGTCATCGTGCCCTCCCTGTTCCCCTTCTTCGTGCTGTCCTCCCTGGTGGTGGATCTGGGGCTGGCGGCCTACCTGGGGAGAGCACTGGAGGGGCTGATGCGCCCTCTGTTCCGGGTGAGCGGCTCCTGCGCGGCGGCGGTGGCCCTGGGCTTCATCGGCGGCTACCCCGTGGGAGCCCGCACCGCTCTCCAGCTCTATGAGCAGGGGCTGTGCTCTAAGACGGAGGCGGAGCGGCTGCTGGCCTTCTGTAACAACTCCGGCCCTGCCTTCATCCTGGGCGTGGTGGGGGCGGGGGTGTTCGGAGACAGCCGGGTGGGCCTGCTGCTCTACCTCACCCACGCCCTGGCCTCCCTGCTGGTGGGGCTGCTGTTCCGGTTCTACGGCGGCACAGAGCGGGGCCGAACCCGGGCCGTCCGCCCCAAGCCCATCCAGACCGTCACCCTCCCCGCCGCCTTCACTGGGGCGGTGTCCCGCGCCCTCCAGAGCACGCTGAACATCTGCGCCTTTGTGGTGTTCTTCGCGGTGGTGCTGCGGCTGCTGTCCGCCTACGGTGTGCTGTCGGGGCTGGCGGCCCTGCTGTCCCTGGCGGGCTTTGAGGGGGTGTGGGCCCGGCGGCTGGTGGCGGGGCTGCTGGAGCTGTCCTCTGGGGTGGCCTCCCTGCGGGGGGGCGCGGAGCTGGCGGGGCGGGTGTCCATGGCCGCCTTCATGCTGGGGTGGGCGGGCCTGTCCGTCCACTGCCAGGTGCTTTCCTTCCTGGTGGACAGCGGCCTGTCCGCCCGGGTGTACCTGGCGGGCAAGCTGTGCCACGGGCTCATCGCCGCCGCCCTCACCTGGGGCGTCACCCGGCTGTTCCCCCTGTCCGCCCCGGTGGCGGACTACCTGGCGGAGCAGGCCGAGTCCATCGCCGCCCTGGACTTCTCCACCGCCCTGGCGGCGTCCACTCTGGCGGCGCTGGCGGGCTGGCTGATTCTGGCGGCACTGTGCGGGCCCCTTCTGCGAAAAAAGTGTGGAAATGTGCCGCGCAGGGGTGTATAATGAAGAATTGGAAGCAGACTTCCAAAAACCACCCCCAAGGAGGCCCCCATGCTGTTTGATAAGGACATCGACCCCCGCTGCGCCTACTGCAAGCGGGGTACGCCGTTGGAGGACGATCAGGTGATGTGCGTGAAAAAGGGTATCGTGGCCGCCTCCGGCGCCTGCCGCCGGTTTCGGTACGATCCCCTGAAGCGGGTTCCCCCCAAGCCCCTGGCCGCCTCCTTCGCTCATCTGCGGGACGAGGATTTCACATTATGATGAGGAGGACGGCCCATGGACGCGGGCACACAACAATGGCTGGCCTGGATTATAGAGCTGCAAAGCCTGGCCCAGGCAGGGCTTACCTACGGCAGAGATGATTTTGACCTGGAGCGATATGCCCGCATCCGGGAGCTCTCCGCCGAAATGATGGCCCGGATAGCGGATCTGCCTGTGGAGACGGTGACGAGTCTGTTCTGCAATGAGACAGGCTACCAAACCCCCAAGCTGGACACCCGGGCCGCCCTGTTTCGGGACGGGCAGATCCTCCTGGTGCGGGAGCGGGACGGACGCTGGGCCCTCCCCGGCGGCTGGTGCGATGTGGATCGCTCCGTGGGGGAGAACACCGTCAAGGAGGCGAAGGAGGAGGCGGGGCTGGACGTGATCCCTCGGCGGATCATCGCCGTCCAGGATCTGGCAAAGCACAATGGCCCCGTCTGCCCCTACGGCGTGTGCAAAATCTTCTTCCAGTGCGATACCGTCGGCGGGCAGTTCGTCCCCAACCTCGAAACCACCGAGACCCGCTACTTCCTCCCGGATCAGCTTCCCCCGCTGGCAGAGGAAAAGAACAATGCGGAGCAGATCGCCCTGTGCTTTGAGGCGTACCGCTCCGACTTCTGGGTCACCCAATTCGACTGAGGCAAAAACTGCCCCGCCGGTCACCCGGCGGGGCGGAGCTTTTGCTCTGTTATTCCTCGTCCTCAATCAGGCCGTAGCCGCCGTCGTTACGCTTGTAGACTACGGCAAACGCACCGCCGTCCTCGTCCTTGAAGGCGTAGAAGCTGTGGCCCAGCAGATCCATTTGCAGGATGGCCTCGTCCACCGTCATGGGCTTGATGGGGAACTTCTTGGTGCGCACCACCCGGAAGTCGTCCTCCTCCGCGTCGGGCACAAAGGAGGTCTCCTCCAGCCCCTCCGGCTGGACAAAGGCGCCCTGGCGCAGCCGCTTCTCCAGGCGGGTCTTATGCTTGCGCAGCTGCCGCTCCATGGAGGTGACCGCCGCGTCCACCGACGCGAACATATCCGACGTGCTCTCCGCCACCCGCAGGATGGTGCCGCCGGAGCGGATGGTCAGCTCCACCTTGTTCCGATCCTTCTCCACGGAAAAAACCAGGTTGGCCTCCGCCTCATTTTTGAAGTAGCGATCCAGTTTGCCCACCTTTTTCTCAGCATAGTTGTGGAGGGACTTGGGCAGATTGACCTTCTTGTCTGTAAACGTAAACTTCATGTGCTCAGCTCCTTTCGCCCAAAAGGGCGCAGCGTTGGGGGAAGGGCACCCCCTGTATGCCGTTATTATACCATACCCTTCGTCAATATGCCATACCTTTTTGGCATTTTTCACAAAAACTTTTCAGTCCCTGACCTCCCGCCCATCGATCAGCACATGGACGGCCCTGCTGCGCCAGTGGAAGGGGTGTCCGTCCATCACCACGAGGTCCGCGTCCTTTCCTGGGGAAAGGGAGCCCAGCCTGTCCCCCGCCCCGGCGATGCAGGCGGCGTTGATGGTGATGGCGGCCAGGGCCTCCTCCTCGTCCATCCCCGCCCGGGCGGCCATGGCCGCGCAGAAGGGCAGCAGGGAGATAGGGGTCTCCGGGTGGTCGGTGCAGATGGCCACCTGCACCCCCGCCCGGGCCAGAATGGCGGTGTTCTCCATGGTCAGGTTGGCCAGCTCCGGCTTGCACCGATCCATCAGGAAGGGCCCGGTGATCACCGGTACCCCCTCCTTTGCCAGAAAGTCCGCCACCAGGTGGCCCTCGGTGCCGTGGACGATGACGCAGTCCAACCCAAACTCCTTGGAAATGCGCACCGCGGTCACGATGTCGTCCGCTCGGTGGGCGTGGAAGTGGGCGGCCAAGCGTCCCCCCACCACCGGCCGCAGGGCGTCCAGCCCCGCGTCGAACTCCGGATCCTCCATATCGTCGTCCGCCTGGGCCTTGGCCCACTTCAGCTCATAGTCCAGCGCCCTGGCCAGCCGTTCCCGGATCAGGGCGGCGGAAGCCATGCGGGTGGCGGGGCCGTGGCCCTTGTGGATCCCCTTGGGGTTCTCCCCCAGAGCGAACTTCATGGACGCCGGCGCGCGCACCACCATCTGATCGATGACGCCGCCCGCCGTTTTCAGCAGCACCGACTGCCCCGCGATGGGGTTGGCAGAGCCCGGACCGGTGAGCAGGCAGGTCACCCCCGCCCGTCGGGCCTCCCGGAAATACTGGTTCAGGGGATTCACCCCGTCCAGCGCCCGGAGCTGGGGGGTGCAGGGGGCGGGGCTCTCGTTGAGATCGTCCTCCTGGGCCGCCCCGCCGTACAGGCCCACGTGGCAGTGGGCGTCGATCAGGCCGGGGAGGACGTGCCCTCCCTCCGCGTCGATGACACCGGCGGGATCCCCCTCCTCGGCCAGCTGATCCATGGGGCCCACCTGGGCGATGCGGCTGCCCTCTGTGCGGACAAAGCCCCGGGGGATGGTGCCCACGTCCATGGTGTGGATGATTCCGTTGACAATCAGCATTGAATTTCCTCCTCCGTCACCGTTCGACCGCCTTTTCCGCCCCGCTGTGGTACACTGAAGCTGCGGCAAAGGCCGCGGCATGGGGCCACCCATGCGGTCATTCCATTCTCCCGCGCAAATAGACCCTTGGGCTCTTTTCCCGTCTGCGGAAAAGAGCCATTTTTTAAAAAAGGGGGGCGCATAGCGCCCCTCTTTCCTCTCTTACTTTCTTCCGCCCCTGCGGCTGCCCCGCTTCTCGTTCATGTGCAGCTCCGACAGCTTGCTGTCCGAGCTGGCCATAAACTGCTTGAGCTGATCCTCAAAGCTGGCCGGGCCCCGGGGCTGGACGGGCTCCGGCGTAAAGCTCCGGCCCGATCCGGGACGGCGGGCCTGACGGTGCTCCCCCTCCGGACGGGCATGGGGATTGGGACTCCCGGGCCGGGGGCCGGGACGACGTTCCGGCCGGGGGGGCGGCGGTGCCGCCTGCTTGATGGACAGGTTGATGCGGTTGTTCGCGTCCACGCCGATGACCTTCACCTTGACCTCCTGTCCCTCCGCCAGGTGGTCATGGACGTCGTTGACGTAGGAGTACGCGATCTCCGAAATGTGCACCAGGCCGGAGCGGTTGCCCGGCAGCGACACGAACGCGCCGAAATTGGTGATCCCAGTCACCTTTCCGTCTAAAATAGAGCCGACTTCAATCCCCATAAATCTCTTTTTTCCCTCTCAGTATGTATGGATTTTTCCCACAGCCGGTGGCGCTGGTTGTCACGCTTCGCCTGTTCGCGACGCGCTTCCACCTACTTGGACGAGTCCACGAACTCGATCTCGTCCGGCTCCAGCAGGCCCAGCTTACTTCTGGCGATGTCCGCCAGGTAATCCGGGTCGCCGCTGTGGGCGATATCGTCCGCCAGCGCGGCGTTGGCCTCCCGCTGCTCCTCCACCTGGCGGGCCAGCTCGTCCCGCCCGCTTCGGGCCTCGGTCAGCTTTGCCTGGGTGGACAGCAGACCGGCGGCCAGTATTGCCAGCAGCACCAGCACCAGCAGCTTTGTGGCAATGCCCGCGCGTTTGACCTTCATCTGTCGCCGCCTCCTCTCCTGCCTGCGTGGCAAAACGGTGTATCATATTTATTTTATACCATTCCAGCCAATTTTGAAAGTGTTTTTTTTGGTTTTTCAAAACTTTTTTTCCGGCCCGTCCCAACGCCCGGGCCGGAGCCGTCAAAAACGCCCACACCGCCCGCACAATTTCCGCCAGCCACAGCAGCGCCGGCAGCACCAGACGGCTCAGCGTCACAAAATACAGCCCCCCGCCCAGCAGGAAGGCCAACATATGGTAAATGCGCACCTCGCCGTTGTCCCGCAGCAGAGTGAGGGCAAACAGGGCCACCACCGCCCCCAGCCAGAACAGCAGATCCAGTACAAAGGCCAGCGCCGGCAGGCGGATGCTCCGGCGCAGGGTGCGCATCCCGTCGTAGAGCAGACCCAGCGCCGCCCCCAGCAGAAACCCCTGGCCGAAGATCAGCCCCTGACCCGCGATATCGACGTGCATAGATCAGCGCAGCAGCCGGGCCAGGAACCCGCCCCGGCCTCCTCCGGCGTCGTCCTCGTAACTGACGGCGTCGATGTCGCCCTCCACCTTTAAATCGCCGCCGTCCAGGGACAGCTTCTCAATGTGCAGGTTCTCTCCGGTCACCACCATGGCCCCCTTGGAGGTGGACAGTACGATAGTAGTCTCGTCGAACCGCTCCACGTCCTCCACCCCGGACACCGTCAGGCTTTTCCGCTCCTCAATCACCACATGGTGGGGGGCGGACAGGCCGCTTGTGGACAGGCCGCCTTCATATGCCATGGAACCATCTCCCTTTACCCTTGATGATTCCAGTTTATGGGGTTTGTCCCAGGATTATGACTGCGGATCTTCCGGGGACTCTGCCGGGGCCGAAGCGGGTGTCCGGGAGCGCAGATCCTGCCTCAGCAGGGTGTAGAGCACCGCCGCCAGCGGCACGCTCACCACCATACCCACCAGGCCCAGCAGGGCGCCGCCCACCGTCACCGCCGCCAGCACCCAGATCCCCGGCAGGCCCATGGACGTACCCACCACCCGGGGATAGATCAGGTTGCCCTCAAACTGCTGGAGGCAAACCAGGAACACCAGGAACCACACCGCCTGCCAGGGGTCGATCATCACCAGCAGCAGCACCGCCAGCACCGCCCCCAGATAGGCCCCCGCGATGGGTATGAGGGCAAACACCCCCACCGCCACCGAGATCAGGGGGGCGTAGTCAAACCGGAGGACGCACATACCCAGAAAGCACAAGCTGCCCAGGATGCAGGCCTCGATCATCTGGCCGTTGACGTATTTGGAGAAGGTGTCCGCCGTCAGCCGGGTGACGGACAGCACCGTGTCCGCCGCCCGCTGGGGCAGATAGGCCCGCACCAGCCGGCGGCACTGGGCCGTCAGCCTGGGCCCGCCGGATAGCACGTAGATGGAAAACACAAAGGAGATCACCCCGGTCACCACCGCCGAGATCAGCACGCTGGTCATGCCGATGAGGTGGGGCAGGGTGTTGGTCAGGGCGTCCAGCGCCCCGGTGAGCAGGTTCTTCAGCGAGTCGCTGATCCCCGCCGACAGATCCAGGTTGGCCAGCTGCTCCAGATCCAGCCTGGCCACCAGCCAGTCCAACAGCGCCTGGAAGTTGGCGGCGTAGGCGTTCAGGTTGCCGATGAACATCTCAATGCTGTGGGTGAGCTCGGGCACCACCAGCGCGATCAGCGCGGTGAATAACGCGATCACAATCAAATAGGCCGTGGCTGCCGCCAGAGGCCGGGCCACCCCCCTCGCCTTTTCCGGCAGCAGCTTTTCATATTGCCGCGCGAAGAAATTGCAGGGTCGGTTGAGAATGAAGGCGATGACCGCGCCGATGATCAGGGGCCGGAAGGCGGTGATCACCCCGCCCAGCCAGCTCGTCACCGCATCCAGCTTGACGATCACCGCCACCAGTACCACCGCGTAGGTGATGAGCAGGATCAGGCTGCGAAACAGTTTTTTGTCCATGACACGCTCCCCCATCTCAGTCAGGTTTGGCGGCTTCCCTTGCCTGCCGGTACGCCAGCCAGTCCGGCAACCGCCGCCGGAACCCCGGGGACAGACCGTC
Source organism: uncultured Oscillospiraceae bacterium (assembly GCA_910584285.1). Classification (GTDB taxonomy): domain Bacteria; phylum Bacillota; class Clostridia; order Oscillospirales; family Oscillospiraceae; genus Enterenecus. Next base: position 7,915 of record CAJTYK010000017.1, on the reverse strand, counting down.
GGGGAGCTCGCCCGGAGCAAAGAACCGCAGCTCCTCCACCTCGTCCTCCTGACAGTTCAGCGTCCCGCCCCAGTCCCGGCAGACGTAGACGAATTCCACATTATACACCTCGTCGCCGTTGGGATAGACGTGGTGCTCCCGCGGCCCGGTGAACACGCCGCACAGCTCCAGGAAGCGGGCGGTGAGGCCCGTCTCCTCCAGCAGCTCCCGGCGGGCGGTGTCCTCCGCCGACTCTCCCGGTTCCATGGAGCCCGCACCGGAAAAGCTCCACAGGCCGTCGTCTGTCCTCCGCTGGAGCAGGACGCGTCCCTGTCTGTCCTCCAAAATCACGCAGGAGCCCACCTGGATCAGGGGGCGGTGGCCCATATAGGCCCGCAAATCCATAATATAGCCCATCGAATCCTCCCGCAGCCCCGAATTTTTCTGAGCCCGGCCGCGCCTTTTCTCAGTGTACCACTGGGGGGTGCTCCCGTCAATTGAAGAATTTCAGAAGGAGGGATGCACGTCGTCACCACGGGCCCGCTCCAGGTCGATCCGCTTCTTCCGCTCCGACGCGGCGGCCAGCATGGCCCGCAGGCCCTCCCTGTCCCCCGCCTCCATGGCCTGACGGTATTGGCGCAGCCTGTCCTCCAGCGCCCGCACCACCCCGGTGAGCGCCGGGGCGTTGAGGGAGAACAGCTGCACCCACATGGCGGGATCCAGCGCCGCCACCCGGGTGCAGTCCCGGAAGGAGCCGCCCTCGAAGCCCTTGCAGGCGAACAGCTCGTCGTCGTCGCACACCGACAGGGCGATGACGTGCATGAGCTGGCTGGTGTAGGCGATCATGGTGTCGTGGCGCTCCGGGGTGGTCTCGATCACGTCCCCGAAGCGGCACCAGTCCGCCATCCGCCGGAGCAAGGCCAAGTGCTCCGGCGTGGCCCTGGGGCCAGGGGTAATGATGAAGTGAGTATTGCGGAACAGCCCCGCCTCGGCGTTGCCGATGCCGGACACCTCCTTGCCCGCCATGGGGTGGCAGCCGATGAAGTCCACGTCGGGCCGCAGGCACTCCGCCGCCACCATGACGGCGGTTTTCACGCCGCACACGTCCGTCACCAGGGCCCCGGACTTGAAGCGATCCCGGTGCTCCTCCAGGAAGCCGGTGATCCCCGCCGGATCCTGGCACAGCACCACCACGTCCGCCCCCGGCAGCTCCGGTTCGGGGTCGGGGACAACCCGGTCCCCCGCCCCCTTGGCCGCCGCCTCCTTCCGGACGGCGGGGGACACGTCCATGCCCACGATCTCGAAGTCCTCAAAGCCCCGCAGGGCCATGGCCAGGGAGCCGCCGATCAGCCCTAAGCCCACCACCAAGATTTTCTTCATTTCCAACACCCCGCGTTTGATTCTATCCGTTAAATGTGTATCTGGAATGCCCCAAAGTCAAAGATGCCGCCGCCCTGCCTCAGCTTCCCGTCCTCGGATAAGCGGCGGAACGCCGACTCGATCTCCCCGATCAGGGCCGGGAAAATGTCCAACCGGTGATGTCCGGGCAGCACCCGCTTCACATCCAGCATGCCAATCCGCTGAGCCGAGCGGAAAAACAGCTCCGGATCTGTGGTCGGATAGAAGGCGTCCAAGCAGCCCGCGTAGATCAGATCCCCTGCGTATAGGTATCCCCGCTCCGGCTCATAAAAGCAGCAATGTCCCGGCGAGTGCCCCGGCGTGTGAAGGGCCGTCACCGTCCTGCCGCCCAGCGCAAATTGCGCCCCGTCCCGGAACACCTCCTTAGGCGTGCCCTGGTAGACCTGATAGCCGTCCGGATCGAACCCCTCCGGGAAAGAACAGGGTTTCGCCGTGAGGTTTTGCCTGACAACCTGCAGCGGGAGCGGAAACCGCCCGTCCAACCAGTCCCGCTCCTGCTCATGCACGGCGATATGCTCAAAGCAGCCATGCCCACCGATATGATCCCAGTGGACATGGGTAGTCACTGCCGTAACCGGAAGCCGCGTCAGCCCCCTGACAACCGCCCCGATATCCGCCACTCCCAGCCCTGTGTCAATCAGCAGGGCCCGCTCTGCCCCCAGCAGCAGGTAGCAGTGGGTCTCCTCCCAGTGCCCGTACTCGCTGAGGGCGAAGGTATTTCCATCGATCTGCTCGACGGTAAACCAGTCCCCCATGTCACAGCTCCCGGCCCACGCAAGCGGCCAGCGGGCGCAGCTTGTCCATCAGCTCGCCGAACTGCTCCGGCGTCACCGACTGGGCCCCGTCGCACAGGGCGCAGGACGGGTTGTTGTGCACCTCAATGATCAGCCCATCCGCCCCGGCGGCCACCGCCGCCATGGCCATCCGCTCCACCATCCACGCCTTGCCGCAGGCGTGGGAGGGATCCACCACCACCGGCAGGTGGCTCTGCCGCTTCACCGCCAGCACCGCCGACAAGTCCAGCGTGTTCCGGGTGTACGTCTCAAAGGTGCGGATGCCCCGCTCGCACAGGATCACGTTGGGGTTGCCCCCCGCCATGATGTACTCCGCACTCATCAGCCACTCCTCGATGGTGGAGGACAGGCCCCGCTTGAGCAGGATGGGCTTATGGGTCTTGCCCACCTTCTTCAGCAGGTCGAAGTTCTGCATATTCCGGGCCCCGATCTGGATCACGTCCACCGCCTCCTCGAACAGGGGGAGCTGGTCGGCGCTCATCAGCTCGGACACGATGGGCAGACCGGTATTCTTACGGGCCTCGTCCAGCAGGAGGACGCCCTCCACCCCCTTGCCCTGGAAGGCGTAGGGGGAGGTGCGGGGCTTGTACGCGCCCCCCCGGAGGGCCGCCGCCCCGGACGCCTGGACGGACTGGGCCACCTCAAGGATCTGCTCCTCGCTCTCCACCGAGCAGGGCCCGGCGATTACCGCCAGCTTCTTCCCGCCGATGGACACGCCGCCGCCGATGTCGATCACCGAGTCGTCCGGGTGGTACTTGCGGTTGGCCTTTTTGTAGGGCTCGCTCACCCGCATCACCCGCTCCACTCCGGGGAGCTGGCCCAGTGTCTCCTGGTTCAGCCCGCTGGCGTCCCCTTCCGCGCCTAAAATGGTGGTCTCGCTGCCCTTGGACACCATGACGCGGACGCCCCCCGCCTCCATGGCGTGGACGGCCTGCTCCAGCTGTTCGGCGGTAAAGCCGTGCTTCATAATCACTACCATCGTATATCCGCTCCTTTGAAATTTGTCGTTTTTTCTCCGGGCATACAAAAAGCGGCGGCCCCTCCGGGCCGCCGCGCAGTTTCCCGTACCGCGCCGCCGCTCAAGGGCATGACAAAAGGCCGCTATTATAATAGCGGTAATAGCCATACCCGTAGCTCCGGCAGTCCATACGCGGCTCCTCCTTCTGGTTGCTGTGGTTACTCTAACACTTTCAAGCATGAAAGTCAAGAGAAAATTTTTGCCCACGGAAAACGCCCGCCCCAAGGAAAGAGAGGTGGGCGGGCGCTCCGGCCCCGGCGGGGGCCGTGACCCCGCCGCGGGCATATCATACATCCGACTGACTGCTCGCCGGACAGGGGCTGTAATCCTGACCGACATTTTAATTATACTTTACTTTTCATGATATTTAAATTGATAATTATGACAAAAATATAATCTCGGAATTATATGATATGCACAGTTGGATGGATATAATAAGTGTACTGTTGCCGCTGGAGGTGTCATAATGGGTATCATCGAATCGCAAAGAGCGGCAACTGCCAGATACAATAAAAAAACGTATGACCGTATTGAGATATTCGTCCACAAGGGTAAAAAGCAAATGATAAAGGATTTTGCCAAAAAGCAGGGATTAAGCACCAATAAATTTATCAACAACGCAATCGACAAAGCTATGTCAGAACAAGGGGACGCCTGAATCCAGGCGTCCCCCTCCTGTTTAGTCCAGCTTGCCCAGCCGGTCCAGCACCGTCATGGTGCGACAGAAGTCCTCGGACACGTTGAGCACGCCCTCCGCCGTACCCTTCAGCGCTCCGGCCTCCACCAGCTTCTCCACCGTGGGACGGTAGTACTCAGGCACCTCGTCCAGCGTCTTATAATAGGTCATCTCGTCATCCTCCTCCGGATCAGGTTTGGGGTCGGGCTCGGGCTCCGGCTTGGGGGCCAGGGCCGCCGCCACGTCCCGGCGAAAGTCGTCCATGCTCTTGCTGTGGCGGGGAAACCAGTGCTCCACGTCGGCGTGGCCGGAGGCGATCCCCCGGCGGTAGCCCTCGCTGTGGCAAATCACCACCCCATCCGCCAGCGGGTTCAGGCCGTACTCTTTGCACAGCAGGGCGGTGAGCTCCACCGCCTCCCGGTATACCGTTTTAAAATAGGCCGGGTCGGTGAGCGCGTCCTCGCAGATCTCAAAGGAAATATGGGTGTTGTTGGCGCTGCCGCCGCTGGTGCCGGTGCCGGCGTGCCAACCCCGGTGGTTCCAGGGCAGGGTCTGTACCGACGCGATGGAGCCGTCCGCCAGCTTGCCGATGAAGCCGTGGACGCACACATCCAGCCCCGGGCGATTCCAGTGGTTGCCGTTTCGGTTCACCCCCAGCTGGGCCAGCAGGGCGGCGTAGTCCCCGTCCCCGCCCTTCACGGGCTGGACGTACCGCCGCAGGTTCGGGTTGTCCGCCCCGGTGGAGTGCACCATGACCCCCTTGGGCTTGATGGTGCGTTTGGTGCGGTAGCAGTCGTTTTCCGTCAAAAGGCAGCGGATCAGCTTCATTGGCCGTTCCCCCCGCTCTGATTCTGCCGTTCCAGCTGGGTGCCGAAGTAAAAGGCGATGATGACGGTATACACCGTCATAAAGTCCTGGCCCACCTCGCCGGTGACCGCCAGGAAGGCGAACACCGCCGTCAGCGCCAGCGTCACCAGCGACTTGACGCACAGCAGCCGGGCCAGCCGGTTCTGCAATACCTCTTTCATCCGATTCTCCTCTCTGTCTCGCAGATTGTCCTTCCGGGGCCAACCGGCCCCTCAACCACGGCTATGCGCCCCGCCCCGCCGCCGTGCCTGTCCGCTCCGCCCTGTCCGCAGCCTCCATGGCCCTCCCCCCTTCCGGGGAACAGGATTTTTCCCGGCGGCTGTTGCTCTTTTGGGTACAAGGTGATATAATATCTTGCCAATCATTTCAACACCGGGAGGGTCCCCCATGTAAGCTCAATCCAATACCCCACACAAACTCAATTACAATGGAGGGAACACCCCATGCCGCAATACGAATCGGAAATCAAAAGAAGACGAACCTTCGCCATCATCAGCCACCCCGACGCGGGCAAAACCACCCTGACGGAGAAATTCCTGCTCTACGGGGGCGCCATCGCCCAGGCCGGGGTGGTGAAGGGCAAGAAGAACGCCCGGGCCGCCACCTCCGACTGGATGGAGATCGAAAAGCAGCGGGGCATCTCCGTCACCTCGTCGGTGATGCAGTTCCAGTACGAGGGCTTCTGCATCAACATTCTGGACACGCCAGGCCACCAGGACTTCTCTGAGGACACCTACCGCACCCTCATGGCCGCCGACTCCGCCGTCATGGTCATCGACGCCGCCAAAGGCGTGGAGGCCCAGACCCGGAAGCTGTTCAAGGTGTGCCGCCTGCGGGACATTCCCATCTTCACCTTCATCAACAAGATGGATCGGGAGGCCCGGGATCCCTTCGAGCTGTGCCAGGAGCTGGAGCACGAGCTGGGGATTGACACCTACGCCGTCAACTGGCCCATCGGCTGCGGCAAGGCGTTTCAGGGCGTGTACGACCGGGATCGGAAGCGGATTATCCACTTCACCTCCAACGGCGGCTCCAAGGCGGCCACCGCCACCGAGGTGGCCCTGGACGACCCGGCCCTGGCGGAGCTCATCGGATCCTCCTATCGGGATCAGCTTAACGACGAGATCGAGCTGCTGGACGGCGCGTCCTGCGAGTTCGACCTGGATCGGGTGCGCCACGGGCAGCTGTCCCCGGTGTTCTTCGGCTCCGCCCTCACCAACTTCGGCGTGGAGCCCTTCCTGGAGGACTTCCTGCGCATGACTACCGCTCCCCTGCCCCGGACGGCGGGGGACGAGCTCATCGACTCCTTTGACGACGGCTTCTCCGCCTTCGTGTTCAAGATCCAGGCCAACATGAACAAGGCCCATCGGGATCGGATCGCCTTTATGCGGGTGGTGTCCGGCAAGTTTGAGGCGGACAAAGAGGTGTACCACGTCCAGGGAGGCAAAAAAATCAAGCTCTCCCGTCCCCAGCAGCTCATGGCCGCCGAGCGGGAGATCATCGAGGAGGCCTACGCCGGGGACATCATCGGCGTGTTCGACCCGGGCATCTTCTCCATTGGGGACACCCTGTGCACCGCCGCCCACAAGTTCCAGTTCGACCCCATTCCCACCTTCGCCCCGGAGCACTTCCGCCGGGTGCGGCCGCTGGACACCATGAAGCGCAAGCAGTTTCTCAAGGGGATGGAGCAGATCGCCCAGGAGGGCGCCATCCAGATCTTCAAGACCCCCTACTCCGGCATGGAGGAGGTCATCGTGGGCGTGGTGGGCACGCTGCAATTCGACGTGCTGGAGTACCGGCTGAAAAACGAGTACGGCGTGGATCTGTACGCCGAGGGCCTGCCCTACGAGTATCTGCGCTGGCTCCACCATGAGGGGGAGGAGCCCCTGCGCTCGGAGGATCTCACCCTCCCCGGGGACGCCATGCTGGTGGAGGACTACCGGCAGAACCAGCTGCTGCTGTTCGCCTCCCAGTGGTCCATCAACTGGACGGCGGAGCGGAACAAGTCCATCACCCTGTCCGAGTTCGGCGGGGCCAAATTCTGAGAAAAGGGCGGCGGGGAAAATCCGCCGCCCTTTTGCGCACCCAACCGGTTTTTCCCTCATAGAATGGGCAAAAGGAGGGCAAAGCCATGGCAAACACCTATCTGCTCAGCGACGGGGCCAAGCGCTACCTATGCTGCTACTACCAGATCCTGGACGAGATGATCCAGGGCGTCACCACCGCCAAGCTCACCCAGAGCATCTCCCACAACCTCATCGTCCAGCTGATCCCCCACCAACAGGCCGCCGTCCGGATGTGCCGGAACCTTTTGGAGGTGTCCGACGACCGGGCCATCCGCCGCCTGGCCCAGGGCATGGCGGAGCAACGGGCACAGGTTATCCAGGCCCTGGAGCAGATCCTGCCCGCCGCGGATCAGCTCACCAATCTCCGGCCGGAGCTGCGGCTGTGCCAGCGGCGGATGGATCTGATCCTCCGGGAAATGTTCACCCGAATGCGGTCGGCCCCGGAGGGGAATCGAGTGGACGCGGTGTTCCTGCATCAGATGCTCCCCCACTGCCGGGGCGCCGCCCAGGCCGCCCGGAACACCCTGCGGTACGAGCTGTGCACCCAGCTGCCCCCCGTTTTGCGGGGCGTGCTGGAGGAGCAGTGCCGGAACACGCGCCGCATGGAGGTTTCCCTCCAGCGGATGGGCTGTCCTGTGGTTTCTTGACAACAGGGGGCGTTTGTATCAAGGGCAATCCCTTGCTTTTTGACCCCGTTCCTGTTATACTTATGGCTCACGGCTTCACCGCCAGGACGAAAGAGAAAGGAAGTGACGCCCATGTGGGCGGAGCGCAGCGTATTTTATCAGATCTATCCCCTGGGCTTCTGCGGGGCCCCCAGGGAGAACGACGGCCTCCTTGCCAGCCGCATCGGTAAGATCGGGGACTGGGCCGGACATATTCAGAAGCTGGGGGCGGACGCGGTCTACCTGTGCCCCATTTTTGACAGCGACCGCCACGGCTACGACACCCGGGACTACCGCAAGCTCGACTGCCGCCTGGGCACCAATGAGGACTTCGCCCAGGTGTGCCAAACCCTCCACGCCCACGGCATCAAGGTGGTGCTGGACGGGGTGTTCAACCATGTGGGCCGGGGCTTCTGGGCCTTCCGGGACGT